>JBNJEE010000199.1:0-3485 GCA_051745525.1 Methanobacteriota archaeon
CTCCGCCGCCGGCTTTCCGTGGCGCGGAGCGCCACGCGACTTACGTCGTCATCAGAACGCGAAGCGTTCTGATTGGCACACGAGAGCTTTGCTCTCGTGAACGCCTACGGCGTCCTCGCGGCTGCCCCTTTGCGTCCCACCCCGCACCGCTCCGCACAGCACCTCACGCCTCCCCAGCCTCGTCACCGGACTACGTCCGGTTTCAAGCGAGAGCGAAGCTCTCGCCCTGTCGATGGTCCTCCGCTTCGCTTCGGACCACCGACTCCCTCGCGCGTGCTGTCGCCGGCGCTCCGCGCCGGCTTCCAGAGGGACCTTCGGTCCCTCGCGGCTCGGCCGCGGTGCGGCCTCGCAGGCACGCGCCACCGCCTGGGAACGTCGTCCATTTATAACCCGTCTCGGTCGGACGTCCGTCTTCGTCGGTCAGTTCGTCGGTCAGTCGTCGGTTCCGTGCGGAACGGACAACACCGTCGCCTCGCCGGAGAGGACGCGCTCGTCGCGCTCGGGGACGGTCGCGGTCGTCTCGACCGCGAGTCGGTCGTCGCCGAGGTCCTCGGTGACGCGAGCGCTCGCCTCGACCGTCTCGCCCGGGTACACCGGCTTCTCGAACGTGAGGTCCTGCGAGAGATAGACGATGTCGCCGGAGAGCCGCGCGAGCGCGCCGGAGACGACCGCGGCCGAGAGGATTCCGTGCGCGACGCGGCCGCCGAACATCGTCTCGGCGGCGTACTCGTCGTTGAGGTGGATCGGGTTCTGGTCGCCCGAGAGCGACGCGAACGCCTCGATCGTCTCCTCGGAAATCGGTACCTCGTTGGACGCCGTCTCGCCGACCGTCGCGACTGGCATACCGATCGGTCGCGCCGTCGGGGTCTCAACCCCGTGGTTCAGCCTCGAACCCGTGCCGCGACGCGGTCGTCGGCAGCCCGCTCGGATCAGTCGTCGGCGGGCGCGCCGACCACGTCCGAATCGGTGGGGTTCGCGCCGCCGTACGCTTCGACGAGCTCGTCCAGCCGCTCGGGGTCGTCGGCGTGCGCGAGCGGCTCGCTCGCGGTCTCGCAGTCGGCGTCGACCCCGAGGCGGTCGCAGACGCGGTCGACTGTCGTCTCGGCCATCTGCCGGTAAGTCGTCAGCTTTCCGCCCACGACGCTGTAGAGGCCGGCCGCGCCCTCGCGCTCGTGGTCGAGCAGCGTGAAGCCGCGCGAGATGCCGCGGCGGTCCTGTCCCGTCTCGTCCGGCGCGTACAGCGGGCGGACCCCCCACCAGGTCCGGACGGTCGGCGCGTCCGCGACCGCCGGGAGCATCGCGGCGCACTCCTCGGCAGAGCGCTCGACCTCCCAGTCGGCGCGCTCGTAGTCGTCCGGGTCCGAGACGGGGACGCTCGTCGTCCCCAACACGACCTCGCCGTCGTGGGGCACGACGATGTCGCCGTCGTCCGGGTCACGACACCGGTTCAACACCGGGCCAAGTCCCTCATGTTCCACGGAGACCATGACGCCGCGGCTCGGCGCCATGCCCACCTCGACACCGGCCATCTCGGCGATGGCGTCGGCCCACGCGCCGGTGGCGTTGACGACGACGTCGGGCGTCAGGGTCGCGTCGACCGCGCCGCCGACGCTGACGGACTCGACCTCGCCCTCGCGCGCCGTCACGTCCTCGACGGGCGCGTGCGGGTGGACGGTCGCGCCGCGGCGCTCGGCGTCGGCGGCGTTGGCGGCGACCAGCCGCGACGGGTAGATGACGCCGTCTGGCACCCGGAACGCCTCCGCCACGTCGTCCGCGAGCCCCGTGACCGCCTCGCGGGCGGCGTCGCCGTCGAGCCGTTCGGTCGGGATACCGATCTCCTCGCAGGCAGCGACCTTCTCCTCGAAGTAGTCGGGGTCGTCGCCGTCGAGCCGGACGAAGAGCCCGCCGGTCTCGCGGACGCAGAGGCCGGCGATCTCTCGGAGCGTCCGGTTCTCGGCGATACATTCGCGGGCGCCCTCGGCGTCCGCCTCCGCGTACCGGGCTCCGCTGTGGAGGAGGCCGTGCGAGCGTCCGGAAGTGCCGCTGCCGAGCCCGCCGCGGTCGACGAGGGTGACGTCGACGCCGCGCATGGCGAGGTCGCGTGCGATGCCCGTCCCCGTCGCTCCCCCGCCGATCACGAGGACCGTCGGACCGTCGCTCACGCGGCGGTCACCACGGTTCGGGCGCGGTCACGGTCCGCCGCGAGATACCGTCGGCTCGGGCTGTTACAGCGCATGCGATCAGTACGCATCCCGGACACTTGAGACTGCCGTCGCCCCCAGTGGAAAACCGGTTTCAAAAGCCCCGAACCGACGGATTCTCCGCCCGGACGTGTCAGCCGCTCAGCGCGAGCCGCCCGCGTCGGCGGGGCATGTGTCGACGCCGAGCAAGGAGTAGAGACCGCAGGTCCCGGTTGCGGCGGTCGCGAGCATCATGAGGGCGACGACACCGAGTACGGGAGCCGCAATGTCGGGGAGCGGCGCGGCGCCGGCGAGCGTTGCTAGCGAGGCGACACCGGCGAGGGCGCCGACCGCGGTCCTGACGCGCTTGTCCGTCGCACCGACGTTCTGGTTCATACATCACAATACGGCACACGACCGTATGAACCTTTCCACGTCGGTATTTCCGATCGTCACTCGTGGTCCGCGCGGCCAGGGGCGCCGCACGGTGGACGGCGGGAATCGACGGGGACGCCCGGCCGCCTTCACCCGAAGTCTTCGAGACCGGTCTGGGCGGTTCCGCCCGCGACGACGCCGGGCGTACCGACCGGTGGCCGTCGCGACCGCTCCGACTGAGAAATCGAGGCGCTCGTCGCACCGCTCGGGCTCGTGAAACGCGCCGCGTACATTCGACGGTCCGCGTGTCAGATCCTCGCGCGGCATTCGGGCGACGTGCCGCGCGGGTACTCGGAGCTGGTGAACCGCCACGGGGTCGGCGAGTACACGGCCCGGTCGGTCCTGATACACGTCACAGGGCTCGGAATCGCAGCCGTCGACACTCCCCCGCGTCGATTCTCCTTGGACCGACTGTGTTCCATCAACTCCGAGTTCGTCGTGGAACCGAGAGAGGAACTCAGCCATATACTCCGAACGTGACGCCCCGAGATCCCGCGCAGGCTCCGTATGTAGTGCGTCCAGGCGTTCATCCGCCCACTTTCGGAGAACGGAGATATCGTTCTGATCGGCTGTCACGGCCCTGCGCTACTCGGTCGCTGCGCTCCCTGCGTTGCTCCTTGAGGACGGGGCATTAGCGCCTGAATTTTAGGTAAAGGCGGCCGCCGCGGAGCGCGCGGCGAGCGTAATGGCGCTTCCTTCCGCCCGAATCAGGGGACTAAACCACGAATGGACGGTGTTTTCTTCAGGGTTCTCGACCGCAATCGCCTCGAATACGTCCACGATCCGATCCGGAACGAGCGTTGTGAGAACGCCGAGCACACCGAGAAACTGCCGTAGCATACGAGATCCTTCGATCTGACGTAGCTTAAG
>JBNJEE010000200.1:0-3482 GCA_051745525.1 Methanobacteriota archaeon
AGCGGACGGAGACGACGCCGACGAGCCCGCGGCCGGGCTCGTCGAAACAGGCGGTGACAACGCAGCGGACGGAGACGACGCCGACGAGCCCGCGGCCGCGGCCGACCGCGCGCCGGACGGCAGTCGAGACGACGATCCGGCGGCGTCGGCCCGGCTCGACGCCCCGGCGGCGGCCCGACGCGACGAGCCGACGGGGGCCGACGCGAGCGCGTCCGCGGACGGACGACCGGACGTCGATTCGAGCGAGGACACCTCGGTTGACGATGAGCCGCAGCCACGCAGTGGGGTTCAGAACGGGGACACCGAGTCCACCGACGGAGACGCTCGGGGCTCGAAGGGCTCCGAGCGCGTTCGACGACCGCCGGCCGAGTCCGCCGGCCCGTCTGCCGCCGGCGACACGGACGGCACCGACTCGGATCGCGGCGACGCACCCGGGGACGAGGACGTCTTCTCGGAGGAGGCCGAGTGGAGAGAGCAGAAGTCGATCCCGGCGCTCGACCCCTCGCAGGCGAGCGGAGAACCGAGAGCGGACGCCGACCGGCGCGCGGCGTCGGCGCGGCAATCCCGCTCCGCGGACGACCGACACGGGGCCGAGCGGAGCGGGTCGACCGCGAACGACGGGTCGCCGTCGCCGCGTTCCACCGGGGGGTCGGCGTCGACACCGTCTGCGGTCTCGAAGCGGGAGGCGCGCGACGCGCAGCGCGGCGGCGACCCCGAGCGGCTCCGGAAGCTCGAGGCAGCCCTAGAGCAGACCGAGACCGAACGCCAGTCGCTCGCGGACGAACGCGACCGGCTGGCGACCGAGCGCGACGAGGTCGAGATGGAGCGCGACGAGTTGGCCGACGAGGTCGGCCGGCTCGAGGCCGAGGTCGACGACCTCCGATCGGAGCGGGACCGAATCCGCCGCGAGCTGTCTGAAGCCAAAGAGCGGCTCCCGGACGCGGAACGGACGCTCACCCCTGGGGAGGCGCGCAACGGGACGAACCTGTTCATCAGGTACGAGTCGAAGGAGGGCGCGACGCTGGCCGACGCCCACGAGGGGAGCGCCGACCGCGAGGCGCTCCGCGAGAACCTCCGGGTCGAACACCACACGAGCTTCGAGACGGACGGCCTCGCGGTCGACGGGCGGCCGTTCGCGGAGTTCCTCGAGGACACCATCGAGTACGGTTTCACCCGCTGGCTCGTCGAGGACCTCCCGTTCGAGGTCCGCGGCACCGGCAACGAGGGGACGCTCCGCGATCTCTACGACGCGCTGCCGGAGATCGACCGCGCCGAGATCGGCGGCACGGTGTCCGTCGAGCTCCGCGAGGGCGGCGAGGAGGTCCGCGAGCAGCGGTCGTTCGATCTGGTGTTGCGCGACCGGATGGGCCACCCGCTGTTCGTCGCCGACCTGAACGACAGCCGGGACCCCACCGCCGAGGGGACGCTGGAGTCGCTCGTCGGGAACGGGCGCGACATCGCCGAGTCGAACGAGACGTTCGCGGGGGCGTTCGCGGTGACGGAGAGCTTCTTCGAACCCGGGGCCCTGGAGACCGCGAGCGACGCGGTCGGCGGCGGCCTGTTCAGCCGGTCGAAGCGAGCGAGCTTCGTGAAGCTCTCGCGCAAGCGGGGGTACCACTTGTGTCTCGTCGAGGCACGCGACGGCGGGTTCCATATGACGGTCCCCGACTTGTAGCCGTCGCGGGACTCTGTCGGAGACGGCTACGTGGAGAGAGAAAACGCCGCAGTTACTCCATCGGTCGAAATCGAACGCGCGGTCAGTTCTCGAGCTCTGCGGCGTCGTCGATCCGCATGGAGCCGAGCTTCTCGACGGTCTCGTCGAGCTTCTCGTCAAGTTCGTCGACGAACTCGTGGGTCCGCTCCGTGGTGATCGCGCCCTGGCTGGACGGCTCGATGAGGTTCTCCTCTTCGAGGACGCGCAGCGAGTACCGAACCTTGTGGTGCGGGTAGCCGGTCTCGTTCGACATCTTCACGATGCCGATCGGCTCGTTTTCGATGACCATCCGCAGCACCTGGAGGTGACGTTCCAGCATGTCTACCTCCTTCTCTAGTCGATCTATCATGGCACATGTTAACTCGTCATGCCCCCGTTTAAAAGTTGCTGTCGGCGGCCGGGGACGCCTCGTTCGATCGCACGCTTCCACGTGGGGGTAGTTAACGTGTTCGATCGCAGCACGGCGCACGAAGGCACACGCCCGACGAGCGAGCGCGCTGGAACTGACGGGCGAGCGCGCTGGAGCCGGCTACAACGGGACGCCGAGAGAATACACGATTGAGTGTATTCTCAACGATAGAGTTATTTCCTGATCCACGTCTGTGCCTGCCGCGCGGTCGCAGACCGTAATCGGTTTTACCCCCCGCCGGGAATCGGCAGGTCGTATGACACTCACCATCGTCGGCTCCCAACTCGGCGACGAGGGCAAGGGCGCGCTCGTCGACCGGTGGGGAGGGGACGCGGACGTCGTAGTCCGTTATCAGGGCGGTGACAACGCCGGCCACACCGTCGTCGAAGGCGGCGCGGAGTACAAACTCTCACTGGTTCCGAGCGGCGCGGTTCGGGGGACCGTCGGCGTCCTCGGGAACGGCTGCGTCGTCAACCCGCGCACGCTGTTCACCGAGATAGACGACCTGCGCGAGCGGGGGCTCGATCCGGACGTGCGCGTCGCCCGGCGGGCACACGTCATCATGCCGTACCACCGCGTGCTCGACGGGATCGAAGAAGAGGTCAAGGCCGACGACGACGCCGGCGACGAGGTCGGCACCACGGGCCGCGGTATCGGCCCGACCTACGAGGACAAAGCCGGCCGTCGCGGGATCCGGATCGCGGACCTGCTCGACACCGACGCGCTCCGCGAGAAACTGGAGTACGCCGTGCCGCAAAAACGCGCGCTCGTCGAGGACGTGTACGGCCTCGATATCGGGGGCGACGACGACGAACGGGCGGAGGCGTTCGACGTAGACGCGCTCCACGAGGAGTTCGCCGCCATCGGCGAGCGTCTCGCCGACGAGGGGATGACCGTCAACTGCTCCGACTACCTCCACCGCCGCCACGCCGCGGGCGACGAGATCCTCTTCGAGGGCGCCCAGGGGACCCACATCGACGTCGACCACGGCAACTACCCGTTCGTCACCTCGTCGAACCCAACCGCGGGCGGCGCGGCCGTCGGCTCCGGGCTCGGCGTCACGACGGTCGGCGACGGCGAGGTCGTCGGCATCGTGAAGGCGTACCTCTCGCGCGTCGGCGAGGGGCCGCTCCCGACCGAGCTCGACGGCGACGCCGACGAGGAGGCGCTCGCCGACGATATCCGCGAGAAGGGCGGCGAGTTCGGCACGGTCACCGGTCGGCCCCGCCGGATCGGCTGGCTCGACCTCCCGATGCTCCGGCACGCCGCGCGCGTCTCCGGCTTCACGGGCGTCGCGGTCAACCACGTCGACGTGCTCGCCGGCCTCGACGAGCTGAAGGTGTGTACGGGGTACGAGCT
>JBNJEE010000008.1:0-34249 GCA_051745525.1 Methanobacteriota archaeon
CCGGCATCCCCGTCGGCCCCACCAGCTCGTGGAGGTACTTTTGGATGACGGGGTCGTTCAGTAGATCCTCAAAAGCCATTACGGAATGATGGTGGTGGAATCCGGTTAAAACCTCCGAAAGGCGCGGTCGCGCGCCTCGCTCGATCCCGAAGAGACCGCTCCCTCTGGCCCGCGTCCGACCCGCGGGTCCGGCAGAGCTTTAGGCGCCGTGGCTCACACTCGCCCGTATGGCAGACTCGGTCGACGGACGGGGGCGGCGCGCGCTCGGCAGCCTCGCGCTCCTCGCGGTTCCGGCGGTGTTGGCGGCGGTCCCGCTGGTCCCGCTCGCCGCGCTGCTCGGCCTTGGCGGGCTCAGGCTCGTCCCGCTCGGCGTGCCCGGAGGACTGCTCGCGGCCGTCGTCGTCGGGCCGGCCGTCTCTGCGCTTCTCGGCCCGGTCCTCGTCGACAGGCGGATCGCCCGGCTCCCGAACGCCGACTTAGACGACCGCCGCGCCGACTTCGTCGCCGACCGCGTCGAGCGACTCGCGGCCGACGTCGGCGTCGAGGCCCCCGAGATACTCCCGGTCCGCGCCGACGCCGCGAACGTCGCCGTCGCGGACGGCTACTGCGGGTCGCGCCTGGTGGTTTCGACGCGCCTGCTTACCCTCCCGAAGGCTGACCGCGACGCCGCGCTGCGCCACGCGCTCGTCAGGCTGCGGACACGGCAGGCACTGCTCGCGACCGCGGCCCTCCCGGGGCTGGCCGCCGTCGAGACCGCGGCACTCCTCGCGACGCTGCTCGTCGGGCGTCGCGGCGACCGCACCGCCGCGGACCGACGCGTCAACCGGATCCACGGATACGAGCCGGACCGCGAGCGCGTCCCGTCGTGGGTGTACGCGGCCGCCGGCGTCCTCTGCTGGCTGCTGCTCCTCCCCGCGTGGATCCCGGCGACGGTCGGCGATCGCCTCGCCGTCGCCGGTGGGCGCCGCGCCGCCGACGCCCTCGTCGCGCGGGCCGGGACCGAGGAGCGTGACGGACTCGGGAACGCGGTCTCCTTCGCGAGCGACGCCGCAGGCGCCGGCGACTGGCCCCCCCTCCTCGACCGCCTCTCGCTCGTCTCCATGGCCGACGCCGAGACGGGTCGAGTGCGGGGGACGAGCCGACAGGAGGCGCGGACGCGGCTCGCGCGGCTCCGTTCGAAGCGGACGCTGTAGGGGCGGGGGACGCTGTAGGGGCGGGGGCGTCCGGGCGCCCCCGACCGATCAGGGCCGTGCCGGGACCTCCATCCGGACCGTCGTCCCGTCACCGCCGGTTTCGATGTCGAACTCGCCGCCGGCCTTGGCGACGACCCAGTACATGAGCCAGATGCCGAGCCGGTCGGCGTGAGTCAGCGACGTCTCGCCCGCCTCCAACACCTGCGTCTCGTGGTCCGGGATCCCGGGACCGTCGTCCACGACCTCGATCGCGATCCACCCTGTAGGGCACCGCTCGACCCGCATTTCGACGGACGGCGACGGACCGTCGTTGTGTTTCACGGCGTTCTCGACCGCCTCCGCGACGGCGACCGGGAGGCCGACGACCATCACCTCGATCGAGTCGTCCTCCGGCAGCGACAGGGTTACTTCCGCGTCCGGGTAGCGGCTGTGGATCCGGTTCCGGAGTTCGATCAGCTCGTCGCGGAGGTCGATCGGAACGTCGAGCGGGGACCCCGAGACCGTGTCGTCGACGGTCTGGACGGCGGTCGCGATCCCCGTGAGGTCCGCGGCCGTCTCGGTGATAACGTCGAGCGCCCGGCGCTGCGACTCCGCTTCGGGGTCGTTTCGGAGCAGGTCCGCGTACCCCGAGATGAGGTTCATCTTGTTGCGAAGGTTGTGGTTGAGCACCCGGGCCATCACCTCCAGTCGCCGCTCGCGGATCTTCCGCTCGGTGATCTCCGTCTGGAACCCGACGAAGTGCGTGGTCGCTCCCGCCTCGTTCCGCAGGGGCTCGATCTGGAGCCGGTTCCAGAACTTCTGGCCGTTCGCTCGGTAGTTGAGGATGTCCACGTCGACCGGCCGCTCCTCGTTGAGGCCCCGTCGGATCTCCGCGCGCGTCTCGTCGGCCGTGTCGGGCCCCTGGAGGAACCGACAGTCTTCGCCGAGCATCTCCCCGCCGTAGCCGGTCAGCGACTCGAACTCCTCGTTGATGTACACGAGCGGCCGGTCGCCGCCGTCCAACGCCCGCGCGAGGGTGATCCCGACGGGGGCCTCGTCCATCGCCCGCTCTTTGAGCCGCAGGTCGGCGACGGTCCGCCTGAGTCGGAGCGAGGTCAGCCGCCGCTTGACCAGGTTCGACACCCGCGTGAGCAGCGCCCGCCGGGCGACCGGCAGTTCGATGACGTCGTCGACGCGCTCCCACGCGTCGTCGGCCGGTCCCCCTCGCACGCTCGCGCTCACCAGCAGCACGAACGGCAGGAACGCGGGGTCTGCGCGCCCGCGCCGCGCGCCCAGCGCGTCGCCGGCGGCGGCGTAGGCATTCGCGTCGAGGACGCAGCAGTCGAACTCGGCGTCGAGCGCGGCGGGGTCGGTCTCGGCCCGGATCCGGTAGCGCTCGCCAAGCGCCTCGGCGAGCAGGTCGCGGTCGCGGTCGGCGTCCATCAGGAGGAGGACGGTCGCGTCGTCCGAGGACCGGGTCCCGGCGTCACCGTCGGAAGCGGCGTCACCGTCGCCGTCGGAAGCTGTGTCGCCGTCGGGGGCCTCGTCGCCGTAACCATCGTCGTTGTCGACGCGACGGTCGTCGCCGCCGCGCCCCGCGACGGTGTCGTTCCGTCCCGAGGCGCGCGGCGCCTCGCGTTCCGCGGACTCGTCGCCGTCGGCGGCATAGCGCGCCCGATCCGGCTCTGAGTCCATTGTCCATCAGTTGAGGGGCGGTACGGACTAAGAACTACCCATTTATATGGCAACCCTGAACGATTGGTAAGCCATGACATCGCAGCTATCCGAGCGAGCGTCGACTGGCATCCCCGGCCTCGACGAGGTGTTGTCCGGGGGGTTCGTCCCCACGCGGAGCTACATGGTCCGCGGGCAGGCGGGGAGCGGGAAGACGATCCTGAGCTTCCACTTCCTCCAGCAGGGGATCGACGAGGGAGAGACGGCGCTTTTCATCAACCTCGAAGAGGACCTCCGCGACCTGAAGGCGAACGCGGCCGCGCTCGGCTTCGACACTGATGCGATCGAGTTCCTCGACCTGAGCCCGAGCGCGGACGCCTTCGTCGAGGACGAGTCGTACGAGGTGTTCGCGCCCTCCGAGGTCGAGCGGGAGCCGCTGACCAAGCGGATCGTCGAGGGCGTGACAGCGATCGACCCCGATCGCGTCGTCGTCGACCCGCTGACCCAGCTCCGCTTCCTACTCTCGGACGACTACCAGTTCCGGAAGCAGGTGGTCGGCTTCATGCGCTTCCTGAAGGACCGCGGGGCGACGGTGCTTTTCACCGTCCAGAACACCAAGTCGCTGCCGACCGACGACTTGGAGTTCATCACGGACGGGACGATCCGGCTGGACGTCGGAGCGTTCGGCAAGACCGTCCGCGTGCCGAAGTTCCGCGGGTCGTCGACGCAGGGGGGCGACCACGCCTACCGGGTCACCGACTCGGGGATCGAGGTATACCCCGCGCTCCAGCCGGGGCCGTCCGCGGTCGACGCCGAGTTCGAGCAGCTCTCCTCCGGGATCCCCGAAGTGGATACGCTGCTCGGCGGCGGGATCGAACGCGGTACCGTCACCATCGTGAGCGGGCCGACCGGCGTGGGGAAGACGACCCTCAGCACCCAGTTCATGAAGGCGGCGGCCGACCGCGGCGAGCGCTCGGTCATCTACCTGTTCGAGGAGAACCGGGGGACGCTCCTCGCTCGGTCCCGGGCGATCAACATCCCGGTCGACGAGATGATCGAGCGGGGGACCCTTCAGGTGAATGAGGTGGAGGCGTTAGAGCGCTCTCCGCAGGAGTTCGCGCGGATGGTCCGCGAGGAGGTCGAGGCGCGGGACGCCGACATCGTCATGATCGACGGAATCTCCGGGTACCGGCTGACGCTGCGGGGCGAAGACGAGCAGATGCTCCAGCAGATGCACGCCCTCGGACGCTACCTCAAGAACGCGGGCGTGACGTCGATCCTCGTCGACGAGACCCGCAACGTCACGGGTGAGTTCCGGGCGACGATGGAGAACGTCAGCTACCTCGCGGACAACATCGTCTTCCTCCGGCACCTCGAGATCGGGGGCGAGCTCCGCAAGGCGATCGGCGTGTTGAAAAAGCGGACGAGCGACTTCGAGCGGACGATCCGCGAGTTCGAGATGACCGACCAGGGGATCACCGTCGGCGAGCCGATGGCCGACCTCAGGGGCATCCTGACCGGCGCGCCGGAGTCCGTCGGCCGGGACTCGGAGCGAGACGAGTAGGGGCGTCAGTCGCGCTCTTCGGTCCCGGCCGCGTCGTCGGCCTCGGCTCCGCGCTCGCCGGCTTCGGCCGCGTCGTCGGCGTCGCCCGCCGGCACGTCGTCGGCGTCGACCACGGTTTTCCCGGTCGCCTCCGGCACCACGCGTCGGTCGGCGTTCTCCCACTCGCGGTCGAGCTCCGCGCCGTCGAACAGGCGGTCGAGGAAGACGCCGAGCCCGGCGACCTCGGAGTGCGGCTGGTTCGTCACGCCGACGTTGAAGTCGGCGCGCTCGTACAGCGCCCACGGCACCTTCTCGCCGCCGACCACGACGAGGAGGTCGCGGGGAGGCGACGCCTCCCCGATTACCTCGGGCTCGTCGAGGCCGACCGCCTCGCGGACCTCCGCCTCGACGTCTTGGACGCGCTCGCCGTACATCGTGAGATGGACGACGACGCCCTCGAAGTTCGTGACGATCGCCTTCTGGTCGTCGCGAAGCTCGACCGCAAACGGCCCGCCGAAGCGGTCGGTAACCCCGCGGACCGTCTCCGCCGACTGCCCGGCGTTGTCGGGGAAGATCACCCGGTCGGCGCCGAGCGCCCGCGCCGTGAGACCGACATGCGTCGTCATGCGGTCGTCGCGCCCCGGCCGGTGGCCGTACCGGAGGACGACGACCTCGCGCGCATCGTTCATGCCACGGGCTGGGGCGCCGACCCGGGTGTCGCTTTCGATGCGAGCGCGCGGGCACGGGTGCTCGGCGGTCTCGCCGATGCCCGCCGACCCCGCCCCCATCGTCGTGCCCGCTGTGATCCATATATGTGGATCAAACTTGGTAAAATTAGACCGAGGTAACCACATAACTGAAAGATTCATGTGGGAGGCGGTCGCGGTATGCGCCATGACGAGCGTCAAGGAGTTCCGCGTTGACGAGCCGGCGACCGCCAAGGAACTCGGTCGGGGGCGGTTCGTCTTCACGGACGCCTACTCGGTGTTCGACTGGGGCCAGATGCCCGACGCGATCCCGAACAAGGGCGCGAGCCTCTGCGCGATGGGCGCGTTCAACTTCGAGCTGCTGGAAGGCGAGGGCGTCCCGACCCACTACCGCGGGGTCGCTGATTCCAACGTAATTTACCCGCTCGACGAGGCGACCGCCACGCCGACGGAGATGGCTATCGACCTGACGCAGGTGCCGGACCTCCCGTACGAGGGGCCACACGCCGGCTACGACTACGACGCTTTCCACGCCGCGGGCGGCGAGAACTACCTCGTCCCGCTCGAGGTGGTCTTCCGCAACCGCGTCCCGGTCGGCTCCAGCCTGCGGACGCGCGCTGACCCCACCAACTTCGGCCTCGACGACCTCGCCGGCCCCGACGGCGAGTGGCCGGCGGAACCGGTCGACCTCCCGGAGCCCGTCGTGGAGTTCTCGACGAAGTACGAGGAGCAGGACCGCTACCTCACCCGCGCCGAGGCCGCCGAGGTCGCGGGCGCCGCCGACATCGACGCCCTCGAATCCCTCGCGCGCGACGTGAACCGCGTCGTCACCGAGCGCGCCGAGGCGACCGGGTTCGTCCACGAGGACGGGAAAATCGAGTGCCTCTACGTCGACGGCGAGCTCCGCGTGGCTGACGTGGTCGGCACCTTCGACGAGAACCGCTTCTCGTACGGCGGGCGGGGGATCTCGAAGGAGGTCGTCCGCCAGTGGTACAAGGCGAACGACCCCGACTGGGTCGCGGCCGTCAAGGAGGCGAAGGAGTCGGTGGCGGGCCGCGACATCGACGACTGGCGCGCGCTCTGTACCCCCGACCCCGACCCCCTCCCGCCGGCGGTCGTCGACGCCGTCTCGGACCTGTACGCGGCCGGCACGAACGCGTACACCGGCCGCGAGTGGTTCGACACGCCGGAGATCGAGGCGGCGCTCGACGCGGTCGACGCGCTGTAGGGCGGGTCTGCGGATCCGGGTCGAGCGGGCGTCAAACCATCACGATCGACGACACGCGAGGGAACCTCTTTACCGCCGACGCGCGTGGATCGACCCATGTCAACCGACGCCGACTTCGGGGAACGGCTCGAGAGCCGGACCGTCGCGTACCTCGACCGAATCGACGACTGCGCCGCGCTCCTCCCGCGCGCGCTCGACGAGTACGCGAGCAACGGCTCGTTCGACGAGACGGTCGACGACATCGCGGCGGTCGAAAGCGAGTGCGACGACCTCGTCCGCGGGCTCACGGCGCTCATCACCGGCGCCGGACCCGACGACATCGGCCTGTTGAACACGCGGATCAACTTCAACAAGTCCGCGCTGCTCGACTTCTACAACGAGCTCGACGTGGTCGCGAACCACACCGAGCGGATCGTCCAGGAGGTGGCGATGATGCGCCCCGACCCGGGCGTCGACCCGTTCGACGACATGCGCGCGATGGCCGACCGGATCGCCGAGATGACCGCCGTCCTCGCCGACGTCGTCGAGGGGTTCATCCGGGGGCTCACCCGCGCCGACGCCACGGAGACGCTCGCCGAGGGGATCGAGGCGATCCGCGCGCTCGAAAGCGAGTGCGACGGGCTCCGCAACGCCGCTATCGAGACGGCGTTCGCCGACGACGCGATCGACCAGCCGCTCGTCTACCGCGAACTCGCGATCCTGTTAGACGAGCTCGCGAACACGATCGAGGACCTCACCGACCGGATCGTCGTGATCGCGAGCAAGGAGCCGGGGATCGTCACGGACGCGAACGGCGAGTAGCGCGCGCCGCGCACCGGCAGACGCAAGGGGCGGCGTGTCGCCCGCGGCGCCGCTACTGCTCGGGCCGCCACCGACCGCCGATCTCTTCGCGGGGGTAGTCCTGAAACGTGCCGTCGAGATACGTGGTGACGCGGCCGTCCTCCTCGCTGAGCGTGACCGCCCACAGGACGTTCTTCCGGAGCGACGTCTCCAGGGCGCTCATGTGTTTGGTCCCCATCCAGTCGGGGTACTCGAGCTCCGCGACCCCCGTTACCTCCGCGTGGTGGGGACTTCGGACTCGGACCATCTGTCGCTGGATCGTCCCGTCGCCCGTCACGACGATCGCGCCGTCCCGGCTGAACGCGACGTCCTCGGCGACCCGCCGAAACGCCTCGGGCGAGTCGAGCACGATCTTACACCGGTCGGTCGGCCAGACGTTCTCTCCCAGCGGGTCGGTGTACGCCTCGAAGTCTGTCTCGGCGACGACGAGGAAGTACAGGCTCGGGCCGCTCACGTACTGGTCGTCCCACTTCCCGAACTCCATGCTCAGCGTCTCGGCCACGTATCGGATCTGATCCATGAGATCCTGGCTGGTGGCGTACTTCTTCAACACCCGATCGAGTTCTTCCATTCGGTTCTACCCTCAATAGCGGCGGAAGCGTGTTAAACGCTCGTCGGGTCGACATCCCGGCGCGGCCGTACTCGGTCGCCTCGGCAGCCTATCGGCGCGCCCAGTCGAGCATGCGCGCGTAGAAGGGGTCGGAAGCGAGCGCGTCGGCGTCGCCCACCAGCGTCAGTTGCTTTTTCGCCCGGGTGAGCGCGACGTTCATCCGCCGGTGGTCCTCGAAGATCGGCCCGTCGAGGTCGCCGGTCGCGACCAGCGAGACGACGATCACCTCCTTCGAGGAGCCCTGGAAGCGGTCGACGGTGTCGACGGTCGCGTCGGTCCGGCGACCGATCTCCGCCACCTGCGCGCGGAAGGGAGCGATCACGCCGACGTCGTCCAGATCGACGCCCGCGGCGACGTAGGCGTCGACGATCGCCGCGACGCGCGCGGCCTCGCGGACGTTGCGGTTCCCGTCGCGCTCGCCGTCGGGGTCGACGAACCCCACGCCGCCGGTCAGTTCGGGCGCCAGATCGGCGGGCGCGGCGCCGATATCGGCGAGTGTCTGCCCGGCGACCTCCGGTGTCGCGGGCCGGAGCGCGCCGTCGTAGAACTCCGCGGAGGCGAACGCTTGAATGCGCTGGCTCATCCGGTACTGGCGGTCGAGCATGACGCTCGCGTCCGGGTACGCCTCGATGAGCCGCTGGAAGAGGGAGGTCTGAAGGGCGTTTTCCGCGCGCACGACTGGCGGCAGCTGCTCGTGGTCGCCGACGAGGACGAACCGGTCGGCGAGGTTGATCGCGGCGTGGGTCCCCGGCTCCGTGAGCTGGGAGGCCTCGTCGACGAGCGCCACGTCGAACTCGCACTCGCGCATGACCCGGGAGCCGCAGGTCGCGGTGGTGGCGGCGACGACCTGCGCGTCCCGCAGTTCGGCCGCCTTCGCGTTCGGCTCGCCGCGCTGGACCAGCCGCACGTCCTGCATGTCGGCGCGGACGCCCGTCTCGGTTCCCACCCGCAGCACGTCGTCGAACCCCTGATCCCGGAGCGCCTCGAGCGCGTTGTCGACCGCGCGGTTCGTGAACGCCGAGAGCAGCACCCGGTTCCCCTCGGCGACGAGGGCGCGGATCGCTCGCGCGATGGTGTACGTCTTCCCGGTGCCGGGCGGGCCGTGGATCAGCGCCAGGTCCTCGGCGTCGACCGCGAGCCCGACCGCCTCGTTCTGCGCGTCGTTGTTGTCGATGTACGCGTCGGGAGCGTCGTCGTCGGTCCCGGTGGCGTCCGAGTCACCGCTCCCGGGGCTGCCGGCCGGGCGGTCGGCGGGGTCCCTGAACTCGGGCTCCCGACGGCCGAACAGCACGTCCCTGCGGTCGGGGTCGCCCTTCAGCACCGCGTCGTGGAGCGCGGTCAGCGAACGGTCGACGGAGATCTCGGAGGGGTAAACGTCGAGTCGACGTAGTTCGACGGGCTCGTCCGTCTCGACGACGACCTCGTCGCGCCCGAGTTCGGTGATCCGACCCAGCTCCCCGTGCCCGGCGACGGGGTCGCCGTCGCTCGCGAGCGCCACGTCGCCCTCGCGGAGCTTGGAGACGGCGTCGCCCCGCTTCCGCGCGCGGAGCTCCCACCGGGCGTCGTCGATCTCGGTCTGCGAGACGGGGTCGAGGTCGATGAGCGCGCGGTCGTCCGCGGCGCGCTCCGCTGGGGTCTGCTCCCACAGCTTCCGGTACTCGGCGTGGGTCTCGCGGCGTTCCTCCTCAAGGGCCGTATAAAAGTGGTCGAAGTAGTCGCGCTCCTCGTCGGGCACCGGGGTCCCGATCTGGCCCGCCTTCGACTCCTGGTCGAGCCGACCTGAGACGACCATGCAGGCGTCCTGCTCGAAGCAGTAGCTGCACGTCGCGTCCGCCTCGTACCCCGTCGGCACCGTGGGGCGCTCGCCGGGGTCGTTGAGCGCGCGCCACTCCATCGCCGCGAGGGCGTTACGCTCGCGCACGACGAACTCCAGGAAGCCGCGACCGACGGTGAACTCCTTGGCGGGCGCGAGGTCGCCCGACTCCTCGTTGCGGTCTAAGGCGGTGTTTTTCGTGTACAGTAGCGTCCCGATGTCGGGGTCGACGCCGCGCTCGTCGAGCATCAGCGCGTAGCAGGCCGCCTGGACCTTGTCGTGGAACCGCGGCTCCCGCTTGGTGTTTTTCCCCGTCTTCAGCTCGACGGGGGTGCCGCGCCGGAGCGCGTCGGCCCGCCCCTTCAGCCCGAACGTGGGCGAGATGAGAGTGAACTCGGAGCGCCACGTGTCCTCCTCGGAGAGGGTCCCCTGCGCGAGCCACCCCTCGACTGCGGCGGCGTTGCGCCGAACCTCGTCTTCGACCTCCGCCGTCTCGTAGCCTAAGAGTCCGAGTTCGAGGCCGGCCTCCGCGACGCGGTCCTCCACCGACGCCTCAAGCTCCATCCCGCGGAGCAGGTCGCCGAACACCTCGTGAACGACCGTCCCCTTGACGACGGGGTAGTTGAGCGGGATGCCGGAGAGCTTATTTAAATAGTACATCCGCGGGCACTGGACCCACGACCGGATCCCGGTCACGTCGACGAGGAAGTCGGGCTCGAGGACGACCCACGACTCGTCGGTCGTGGCGTACCCCGTCTCGCCGCGGTACTCGTCCTCCTTGGGATCGGTGACGAGCAGCTCCATCCCCGGCGCCGCATGCTCGGCCGTCTCCGTCCACTTCCCCCACAGCGTGACGTCGACCGGGTCGCCCGCGCCGCGGTCGGGCCGGATCCGCACCTCGCGGAGGTCGCGCTCGCCGTACGACGTCGACACCGTCCGCGCCTCCCCGACGGAGACGATCGGCCCCCGAACGTTCACGTCCCCGCTCGGATGCGGCACCGAAAAACGCTGTCGGTGGTGGGTGTGGTTCGGTGCCTCTCCTCTCCGTCCCGCCCAGCCGTCCCGCCAAGCCCCGCCGTCCCGCCCCGCCGCCACCGACACGCTCTTGCGCTCGCGTTCCCGACGCTACGACCGACATGCGCGTACGAGACTGGGACGACATCCTCGCCGACGTCGCGAGCGACTCGACCGACCCCGACGGCTGGCGTGCGGTCGCCGGCTCCCGCCGCGGCGGCCTCGGCGAGGACCTCTACTTCGGCCACCCGAGCGTCGGCCTCTACCACCTAAAAACGTACGCGAAGAACCCCCGCGACCTCCGCGGCGTCGGGACGAAGGTCGCCCGGAAGGTCGACGACGAGCTTGACTCGCTCCTCTCGGACGCCGACAGCGACGGGCGCTTCGCGGTTCAGTCGGCCCCGGAGGACGAGGACCACGCCGAGGAGATGGCGACGCGGCTCACCGAGACCCTGCGGGTCCACGCCGAGGCGCCGACCGACCCCGACCACCTCTTCGAGGACGTGATGGAGGCGGTCGAGTCGCCCGCGTTCGGCCCCATGGAGTACGAGTTCGACAGCCGGCCCGACGAGCTCGACGAGCTCTCCGACACATTCGAGGAGGCCGAAGAGCTGCTCACGGGCGAGCTCGACGACCTGATCGAAGACGACGACGTCGACCGCGGGTTCCACTGAGCACCGGCGCGACCGCGGTCGGCTCGCCGCGTGAAGGACCGCGGTCGTCGCATCGGTTTTGTCGCTGCGCCGTCAACACCGGTTATGGGACTCAAAGCAGACACCGCGAACGGCGTAATATCGCTCGGCATCGGCGTCGCAGTCACCTGGCTCACCGCAGGCGACGGCGACCACGACACGACGGACCTCCTCGTCGCGGTCGCGATCAGCTCGTTCCTCTCGGGATTCTTCACGAGCTACTTCGCGAAGTGATCCGGGGTCGGTGACGCAGCTAGGCCGCTCGACGTCAGATTGCGGTCACCCACGCTCGGTACTCCGCGTCGAGCGCGTACACCTCGCGGAAGGCGCGTTCGACGAACCCCGCGACGCGGTTCGCGTCCGAGCGCGCGGTGACGACGGCGTTCGTCCCCTCGGCCTCCTCTGGGCTGACGAGCTTGTCGATCCGGAACTCGGGGAACTCGGCGAGCAGGTCCTTCAGGCGCGCTAGCTCCTCGTCGGTACAGTCCATGATGAGCTCGGTGCCCGCGATCTGGATCCACGGCGGCACCTCGCCGCCCTCGGTGTCGTCGCTGTCGGGGTCGACATCGACGGTCATCACGTCGCCGGAACGCGCGCGGTGCGCGGCCGCGGCGTCGGCGAACAGCTTCAGCCGCTCGTCCTCGGTCGCGGCGTCGAATCGGGTCATACTACCGCTGGGCCGCGATGGGGCTTAAAAATCCGCACTCCGCGGCGGCGCGCGCCGTACCGACCGCGCCGCGCTCACTGACGCTCCGTCTCCGTCAGGACGTCGTCGACGAGCGAGCGCGTCCGCTCGGCCTCGGCGACGCGCTCGCCGGCCTCGCCGCGCTCGATCAGCGCGAGTTCTGCGTCGTCGAGTGCGTCGCGCACCTCGGCCGCGCGGCGGAGCCGCTCGTACTCGTCGCCCCGGGCAAGCTCTCGGACGGAGCGCAGGGTCGCAACCACGTCGTCGTCCGCGATCCGTCCGACGAGCGGGACCAGCTCGTCGATCTCGTAGGCCAGCTCGTCGCCCGGCTTCGGCGGCCAGTCGAGGGTCAGGGGCTCGCCGTCGAGACGCTCGAGGTACGTTCGGTGGACCGCGACCGCGGTGCGAAGCGCCCCTGGGTCGTCCACGTAGTGCTCCAGCTTGGAGTTCGTGTAATCGGCGTACTCCAGTAAGGTCGCGGGCGGCTCCTCGCCGGCCGCGTGCGTCTCGATGTACTCCGCGAGGTCGGTCGGCGGCACGTCGACGTCGACGAACGGCGTCGCGTCTGCGCGGTCGAGGTAGCCGAACACCTCGCGGGCGGACGCCGACTTGAAGAACTCTCGGAACGCCGCCCGGACTCCCTCGTCGTACGCCTCTATCGGGTCGCGGAGGCGGGAGCGGTCGGCGTCGAGGTCGGCGTCGGCCATGTCGGCGACCTCGCGGAGCTCGTCCAGCCGCGAGTCGAGTCGCTTGCGGGCCTCGCGGGCCGCCTTCCGGGCCCCCCGGTAGTCGTCGACCGCCTCGTCGTACGCCTCCAAGAGGTCGACGAACTCTCCGGCCGGCGCTAACGCCTCCCGGGCGGCCGCGAAGTCCGACTCCGAGAGCCGGCGCTTGTCGACCGCATCGTCGGCCGCCTCGAAGGCCTCCCCGGCGGGCGTGTCGTCGTCGACGTCGACCGCGTCGCCGAACTCCCCGCGGAAGCGGACGTACGACTCGAAGTCCCCGGTGCCGACCGCGTCCTCCTCGTACCGGTCGAGGATCCGGTGGGCGCGCCGGTACGCGTCGGCCGCGGCCTCGACGCGGTCGCGGCCGTAGCCGTCGATCCGCGACGCCGTCCGGCGGAGCTCGTCGTAGCGCTCGCGGAGCCGCGCGGCCGCCTCGCCCGCCTTGGCGACGGGGTCGGCGTCGTCGCCGGTCCCGCTCTCATCCCCGCCTCGCTGCGCGGTCCCGCCTGTACCCTCGGCCATCGGTCAGTACACCTCGTCGGGGTCGAAGACGCGTTCTCCGACGTTTTCGCCGTCTATCGTCCGGTGGAAGCACGACCGGTGGCCGGTGTGGCAGGCGCCGCCCTCCTGGTCGACGAGGTACAGCAGCGTGTCGGCGTCGCAGTCGACCCGGACCTCCCGGACCGACTGGGTGTGGCCCGAGGTGCCCCCCTTGTGCCACAGCACCTCGCGGGACCGGGAGTAGTAGTGGGCCTCGCCGGTCTCGCGGGTGCACGCCAGCGCCTCGGGCGAGACGTACGCGAGCATCAGTACCTCGCCGGAGTCGGCGTCCTGGGCGACCGCCGGCACCAGCCCGTCCTCGCCGAAGTCGACCTCGATCGGCTCGGCCTCCGCGTCGGCGTCACTCATGGCTGTCCGGAGGCGTGGCGCTCGAATAGTCCTTGTGCCTGCGGCGGTCGCACGGGGGATCCGCCGGCGACCCGCTACGGGACGTGCCGCAACACGAGTCCGTCGCCGTCGGCGTACGCGTCTGGTCGCCGCTCGGCGACCTCGAAGCCGAGCGACTCGTAGAGGGCGAGCGCGGCGTCGTTGTCCGGGTGCGCCTGAAGCGTCACCGGGCCGTCGGCGTCCGCGATCGCGGCGCGGAGGAGCTCCCGGGCGCGCCCCTCGCGGCGGAAGGCGGGCGCGACGACGAGCTCCGCGACGTGGACGCCCCGGCGGTTCGGCGCGTCCACCGGGAGCAGGTAGCCGACGACGCGGCCGTCGGCGACGCTCACGCGGGCGGCGCCCACCGCCAGCCCGTACTCTAGGAGGTCCGGGCTGGGCTGCCGGAGGTGCGACTGGAGCTCGCGGATCCGGTCGGCGTCGGCGGTCCGCCCCGGGCGGACCCGGTGGTCGGGGGCGTCTCGTCTGTCGACTGCTCGGTCGGCGTCGTCGCGGTCGGCGTCGTCCGGGCCGTCGCGTCCGTCTTCGTCGTCTCGACCGGAGCCGGACGCGTTCTCGCCCGCCATTCACACCACCGTCCAGAGCGCGACGGCGACGACCGCGCCGCCGAGCGTCGCGAGGAAGTTCACGGCCTGGTTTCCGACTCGGTCGCCCTCGATCAGGGCGCCGAGCAGGCTGTCGACGGTCATCCCGGCGACGCCCGCGGCGACGACCGCCCCGCCCGCGGCGACGCCGCCGGGGACGACGGGGTCGAGGAGCGGCGCCCCGCCGGCGGCGAGGAGGCCGACGAGCAGCGCGCCGGAGAGGCCCGCCAGCTCGCCCTGCCACGTGATCGCGCCGTCGGTGCCGGGCTCGACGCGTCGGAGCGTCGTCACCAGCCGCGGGTCGTCGAAGAGGCCGCCGATCTCCGAGGAGAGCGTGTCGGCCATCGCGGTCGCCGTCGCGCCCGCGAACGCGAAGCCGAAGGGCGCGGCCGGGACGGCGAGGTGCGGCGCAACCGGGACGGCGAGGTGCGGCGCGGCCGCGTAGCCGACCACCGCGGCGAGCGCGACCGCGGAGTTCGCCAGCACGTTGCCGGTGCCGCGGGCCCCCTCGTTCTCCTGGGCGACCCCTCGATCCGCCTTCTCGTCGAACCGGTACTTCGAGGCGAGCCCGCCGAACGCGTAGAATGACATCAGCGTGAGGAACCAGCCGACGCCGCCCAGGACCACCGCGAGCAGCGCCGAGACGACCCCGGTGAGCATTCCGGCGACCGAGGCGGTGCCGAGGGCGAAGGAGACGTAGCCGAGCGCGCCGGTCACCACGAGGCCGGCGACGATGAGCGGTGCGTCGACGGTCGGCTCTAACGCGAGGAACCCCCACGTCGTGAACGCGACGAGGACCGTCGTGATGTGCGCGTCCCGGGAGAACACGAGCGAACGGACGAGCGCCGCCGTCAGCGCGGCCGCCGCGGCGAGGAAGACGAGGAGGGGAACCGTCGCGCCGTCGACGGGGGCGCCGGTCTGGAGCCGCACCCCGATCTGTCCGAGGATGGCTGCGGCCGTCCCGGCGGCGACGTAGCCGGCGACGAGCGGGAACTCGTCGGTCGTCCGACGGGAGACCAGGGTCCGTCCGAGGCGCCCGGCGCCGACCGCGAGGGTCGCGGCCGCGAACGCCTCGTACGGCAGCGGAACGCGCGGCAACGACGCGAACAGCCCGAGGCCGGCGCCCGCGAGCGCGAACGACACGAGCCCGTAGAGGCGTTCGGCCTCGCGGTCGCCGGGCAGGGCGAGCGTCTCGAACCACTCGCCGTCGCGGACGCCGAGGAACGCCGCTCCCGCAACGGCGAAGAAGGGGACGGCGGCGGCGGCCTCGAGCGCCGGCGCGAGGACCGCCAGAGCGGCCACCGCGGCGAAGATACTCTCGCGTCGGAGCCTCCGTATCACACCCTCGGCTACCCGCGACGCCCACTTAACGGTCCCGACAGCCGTCGGGCGGTCGGTCGCGGCCCGCGCGCTGGCACCGGTCGGTGTGGGTGTTTCGTGTCAGTCGGTATCGTACTCGGTGCCAGTCAGTGCGGGTGCTCGGTGCCCGTCAGTACCGGTACTCGTTGAACTGGACCGCGTGCCCCTCCAGCACGCGGACGGACTCCTCAGGATCCTCTTCGTCGTCCCCGGTCCGCGTTTCCTGTGAGTCAACCACTCTCATATGCGAGCGGTACACTCCCTCATACATAACTGTTGTCCACACGGCGGACGTTGTCAGCGGTCCGTTGCCCGGTCCTCAGCCGATGACGCGGTCGATCTCGCCGAGGTGGTCGATCACGTGATCGGGAGAGATCTCGGACGCCGCGAGGGCGGCCTCGTCGGTGACGCCAGAGCGGACGAGGACGGTCGTCATCCCGGCGCGCTCGCCGAGCGCGACGTCCGTGTCGAGCCGATCGCCGATCACTAGGCACTCCTCGGCGGGATACGGGAGCCGCTCGCGCACCATCTCGATCGCGGTGTCGGACGGCTTACCGAGGACAACGTCGGGGTCGCGCTCGGCGACGCCGGCGATCGCGTTGATCACGGCGCCGGACCCGGGGACGTCCCGCTCGGGAGCCGGGATCACCACGTCGGGGTCGGTGCCGATGAACGGGATGTCCCGCTCTAAGGCCCACAGCGCGGTACAGAGGTCGTCGTAGTCGAACTCGCGGTCGATGGAGGCGACCAGGGCGTCGGCGGCGTCGACGTCCTCGGTCGTCGAGAGGCCGGCGTCCGCGAACTGATCGAGTAGCCCCGGGTCGGCGATACAGAACAGGTCGGCGTCGGCGTGACGCTCTTGGAGGTATCGCGTGGTGACGCTCCCTGCGGTGAAGACGCTCTCGGCGTCGACGTCGTAGCCCGCCCCGCCGAGGCGGTCGACGTAGGCCGGCGGCGCCTTCGTCGGGTTGTTCGAGACGAACAGCGTCTCGATCCTCGCCTCGCGGAGGCGTCGGTAGCCCGCCGGAGCGCCCGGGATCGGATCGTCGCCGCGCACGACCGTGCCGTCGACGTCGACGACGGCGCCGCTGAATTCCATACCTTCGATGGGAACGCCACGGCCGTAGGGGTTGCGCCCGCGGTCGGAGACGGACCGACGAGCCGCCCCAAGGATCACGAAATCGGTACCGCCCCCACCTTCGGGATAACGGAAGGGTAAAGCGGCCGCGTTCCGTATCGAAGTTCACTGTGACGACGACCCAGGTGACCCTCGTCCAGATCGACAACTACGGCCCGTGGACGACGACGCCGGAGCCGCGCCGGGAGATGGACCTCCAGACGCTCCAGTCGCGGCTGTTCGCCGACGTCGCCCAATTCCTCGGCCACCGCGACGCCTACGTCTTCTTCACTCGGTTCGATAACATGATCGCGGTGACCAACGGCGTCGACGGCGCGGCCCATGCGAGCCTTCAGGAGTCGATCGGCAACCGCTACCCGGTCAGCGTCAGCCTCGGCACCGCTGTCGCCGAGCGCCCGGTCGACGCGCTCGAGGACGCGAACCGGCGGCTCCAGACCGCGGGCAGCGCGCAGGACGAGAGCCGGACCGAGGTGCTCGCCGGCGAGTACCTCTCGGAGACGGACCGGTCGGACCTCCAGGTCGCGCACTTCGACGTGGTCAACGCGACCGGCAAGTACACCGACCGGCTCAACGAGTTCGACACGTTCATCAACATCGAACGGGCGTACGGTTCGCTGATGCGTCACCTCCGCGAGGCGCACGGCGCCCTCGCCTTCTTCGTCGGCGGCGACAATGTCGTGGCGGTCTGCCCCGACCTCCCTGAGTCGGCGTTCTCTTCGGCGGTTGCCCACGTCGAGGACGACGTCGACATCGAGCTCCAAGTCGGCGTCGGCCGTGGTGCCTCCGCCCACGAGGCCGGCTTCGCGGCCAAACACGCGCTCGAGGACTGCCGGCACGACGGGACGAGCGTCGAACTGTTTGGCGCGCCCGCCGTCAGCGACTAGCAGCCCGACCACGCCCTCGGCCGGTTTTTCCCACACCTCCGGAATCACAACTGATAATTTCGGTGCGGGATTTTTATACACCGGTCGGGAACCCCCGGATAGCATGTCAGAGGAGATAGTGTTCGTCTGTACGGTGGACGGCTGTGACGAGGGCCCGTGGGAGGGCTCGCACGACGCGATGGCACACTGCTCCGAGCATCCGGACCACGGCTACACCGGGATGCCGCGGTCGGAGATCGGCCCGACCCGCGAGGTCATCCCCGCGACCGAGACGCGGAAACGAGACAACCGCAACCTCCAGCACAAGGGGCATCCGAAGGGTGCGTACGCGCAGAACGACTGACAGGCGCCGACGGGCGAGCCGCGACTCCGGCGTCCGCCCCAGACGCTGGCGTCGGCTCCCCCTCCTCGTCGCGGAGCGCGAGGAGTTCCCTCCCTGACCGGACGCGCTCCTCCCGGTCGATCCGTCGCCGTTTATCAGCGGCCGGGCCCACCTTCACCCATGGTCTCGGAGATATTCGATCCCGACGCGTGGGAAGCCGTTACCGACGAGTTCGACGACATCACCTACCACCGCGCTGTCGACGTTCCCGCGGTCCGGATCGCCTTCGACCGCCCCGCGGTTCGCAACGCGTTCCGCCCCGGCACGGTCGACGAGCTGTACACCGCGCTCGACCACGCCCGTAAGCAGGCTGACGTGGGCTGTATCCTCCTCACCGGCAACGGCCCCTCGGAGAAGGACGGCGGCTGGGCGTTCTGCTCGGGCGGCGACCAGTCGGTCCGGGGCGGTTCGGGCTACGAGTACCGCGACGACGACGAGGCGGGCGACGACGACGACGACCTCGTCCGCTCGGCGCGCGCGGGACGCCTCCACATCCTCGAAGTCCAGCGCCTGATCCGCTTTATGCCCAAGCCGGTAGTCGCGGTTGTCCCCGGCTGGGCGGTCGGCGGCGGCCACTCGCTACACGTCGTCTGCGACATAACTCTCGCCAGCGAGGCGCACGGGAAGTTCCTCCAGACCGACCCCGACGTGGGATCGTTCGACGGCGGGTTCGGCTCCGCCTACCTCGCGCAACAGATCGGCCAGAAGAAGGCCCGCGAGGTGTTCTTCCGCGGAAAGACCTACTCCGCGGAGGAGGCCGCGGACATGGGGATGGTCAATGAAGCGATTCCGCACGAGGAGTTAGAGGACGTGGCGCTGGAGTGGGCCGACGAGATGACCCGGAAGTCGCCGACCGCGATGCGCATGCTGAAGTACGCGTTCAACATGGCCGACGACGGGATGGTCGGCCAGCAGGTGTTCGCGGGCGAGGCGACGCGGCTCGCGTACATGACCGAGGAGGCCCAGGAGGGCCGCGACGCGTTCTTAGAGGGCCGCGAGCCGCAGTTCCGCGAGTACCCCTGGCACTACTGAACGACGGCCGGAGCGCGGTCGCGGTCGACCGCCACGCGCGACGACGCGCGCGGCGCAGCCACCTACAAGTACTTCGCCGCGGTATCGAGTCGCATGCTCGTCGAGGAGGTAATGACGACGGACCTCGTGACCTGCGACGTCGACGACACAGTCCGGGACGCCGCGGAGCGGATGCTCCGCAGCCGAGTCGGGAGCGTCGTCGTCACTGACGGGGGGACTCCGGCCGGGATCCTGACCGAGAGCGACGTCCTCCGCGCTGGGTACGTCACCGACGATCCGCTGTCTTCGATCTCGGTCCGGAAGGCGGCGAGTGCGCCGCTCGTCACCGTTCGACCGGGCGCGACGCTCCGGACGGCGACGGCGCGCATGCGCTCAGAGGGCGTCAAGAAGCTCGTCGTCGTCGACGGTGTGACG
Source organism: Methanobacteriota archaeon (assembly GCA_051745525.1). Classification (GTDB taxonomy): domain Archaea; phylum Halobacteriota; class Halobacteria; order Halobacteriales; family Haloferacaceae; genus Halorubrum. The sequence goes on from JBNJEE010000008.1 coordinate 19,442, forward strand.
CCCGAGGGGATAGTCACCACGCAGGACGTCGTCGACAACTTCGCGCGGGTCCGTCGGGAAGTCCGCGACCTCGCGACCGACTCGACCGGGTGGTCGGAGCGGGCGGACGACCTCCCCGACTGAGGGCCGCGTCGTGGCGAGGGCGGTCCACGGCGGTCAGTCGTTGCCGACGATGGCCTCCGCGACCGCCATGTCGTCGACGCTGGGGCCGTCCTCCGAGGCGCGGCGGACTACCGCTTGCGGACCCGGTCGGCGGCGTAGCTGGCCGTGAACATGTTTGCGGGTCGGCTTACCCGGACCGAAGGGCTACGAACGCGTATGGCCCAGACCAGCGAGCCGGCGGAGTTGAGCCCGGACGCGGCGGACGCAACGGCGACCGCGGCGGAGACGACCGTCACCGTGCGGTGTACCGGTCACGTGCGCACGGAGCTCGGCGTCTACGAGTTTGAGTACGCGTTCGAAGGCGACACGCTCCGCGCGTTCTTAGACGAGCTGTTAGAGGACTACCCGCAGCTCCGGGACATGCTGATCACGGAGTCGGAGTCCGACGCGACCCACACCGGCTGGCTGCCGACGCCGGAGGTGCTTCCCGGCACGTGGTCGAAGAACCCGGTCGGCGAGCAGACCAGCGCGTACGTCCGGATCCTCGTAAACGGCCACTTCAACGAGAACGAGAACGGCTTCGACACGAAGCTGGAGGATGGCGACCGCGTCGCCTTGGTCTACCCGTTCGTGTTCTGCTGTTGATCGCGACGGGGCGAGGTTGCCGGGACGACGATAATATTTCCAAACTCCTTGAGCGATTGTTTATAAATAGCTGGGTGCGGACCGACGGCGAACACCGCCAAATCCCCAGCCGCGAGGGCGGCGCACGCTCGCTTTTTCCAGTGCTTGGGTCGTCACCAGAACGCAAAGCGTTCTAATTGGCTCACGAGAGCGTTGCCCTCGTGAACGCCTGCGCCACCATCGCGACTGCCCCTTTGAGTCCTGCCCGACCGCAACCGCAGCCTCACGCCTCCCCACCCTCGTCGGTCGGCCGAAGCGAAGCGGAGGCCGACCGACTCCCTCGCGCATGCGACTCGCGCCCTCCGGGCGCTCGTTGGCACACGCCACCGCACCGCGATCCATTTATAAATGATCGCCGTCGCTCGCGAAGTGTTCGCGACAGCAATGCGGGGGAAGGGATTCGAACCTCACTCACTCCGCTCGCTACGCTCGCTCCGTTCGCTGCTTCGAATCCCTTCTGTGCCTAGTGCTGTCGTTCGCGAAGTGTTCGCGACAGCAATGCGGGGGAAGGGATTCGAACCAACGAAAGACGGTCCGGGCGTGCGGCTCGCTCCGCTCGCCGTTCCGGGCTGCGACTTTCTGGGTTCGACCCTTCCTTGTCTACACCTGCGGCTCGCGGATTGCTCGCCGTAGGAGTGCGGGGGAAGGGATTCGAACCCTCGAACCTCTACAGGAGCGGATCTTAAGTCCGCCGCTTTTGGCCAGGCTCAGCCACCCCCGCTCTGATTCGGCTACCGGCGGCGGGGTGAAACCCCTTTCGGAAATGCGGCCGCGCGCTACCAGTCGACCGATAGCGTCCCGTCGCCGTGCGGGTCGGGCGCGATTTCCTCGTCCGTCCGGCGGTCGACGACGTGGATCACGCCCGCGTCCTTCTTGGCGGGGCACGCTTCGGCCGCGCGGACGTTCTCCTCCAGATCCTCCTCGCCGATGTAGTACGCCTCCGGCTTCGCCATCCCGCTCACCACGTCCATCACCCAGTTGTCCGCGACCTCGGCGCACTTCCCCGCCCCGAAGCACTTGTTCGCCTCGAAGACGATCTTGTAGGGCTTCTCCTCTATCGGCGGCCCCTCGCCGCCGATGTCGCTGGCGCGAAGCACCTCGTCGCCGCCGTCGGTCTCGACCTCGCCGCCGTCTGTCTCGGCCTCGCCGCCGTCTGTCTCGGCCTCGTCGCTCATAACGGTTTCTCGGCGGCCGCGGGACTTTCGTCTGTCGGTCGTTCCCGGTGGTTCGAACCGCACCGACGGACCGGTCGATCAGCCGTCGGTGTGCTCCGCGAGTAGCCGCTCGGCGTGTTCGGGAGAGTCTGCGAGCTCCCACCGCACCTTCGCCGCGTCGCCGTACGCGAGCGCCTCCTTCAGCTCGTCGCGGAGGACCCCCGTGCCGAACCCGACCGTGTCGCCGTCGGCGTCGCCGAGTTCGTACAGCGCGTAACGGTCCGGGGCGCCTCCGACCGTCGACCGCTCGAGGTCGCGCCAGGGCTTCGCGAGGCTCACCGCGTCGACCCTCCGGCCGGCCGCGCGCTCGTGAGCGTCACCGATGCGCGTCGAGCCCGTCTTCGGGGCCCTCGACGATCTCGTAGCTCCCCTCGGTCCAGCCGTCCTCGACGAAGACGAACACGCGCCCGCCGGCGATCTCGGGGTCGGCGACGACCTCGTTGCGCTTCCCGCTCCGGCCGACGATCACGCCGGGGAACACCTCGTCGCGCTCGCCGTCCTCGACGATGACGCGGCCGACGCCCGACTCCTCGAGGATCTCGTCGTCGGTGCTGTAGTCGTTCACGTACGTCATCACGCCCTCCGTCTCCGTGGGGTCGGTGACGAGGACGTGGGTCTCCTTGCCGGGGCCGGCTGTCACCGATCCCTCGGCCGACTCTGGGACGCCCCGGTAGAGGGTCGTCCGGCCGTCGAGGTACTCGACGACGACGCCCTCCTCGCGGAGGTCGACGCCGATCGAGGTCGGCGGCACGTCGCTGCGTGATGGCGCGGACATACGCGACGCTCGGGGTGCCGGCCTCAAAAGGGACGCGCTCGGGGGTCGCGCCGATGCGGGGCGGTCGGCGACCCGACTGCGTCCCTCGCTATCCCCTGCGCGACGGGGCGCCCTCAGGCGCGAGAATCGGCGTGCCACATTTAAGTCCCTGCCGGGGTGAGTGCGTGTCATGGAACGGACGCGACGGTCGCTTCTGGGCGTCTGCGCCGCCCTCGTCGGGACCGCCGGGTGTCTCGGCGTCCAGGGCGTCGAGTATCCCGACGCCCCCGAGGACGCCGACGCGCCGGGCGACGGGGACGACCCCGATGACCCGCCCGAAGACAGCCCTCCCGACGACGCGGCAGACGCCGACGGCGACCCGCCGGTCACGAACGCCGCGCTGGCGGACGCGACGCGCGAGGTCGTCGACGACGCGGTGTGGTTCGCGACCGAGTACCCGGACGCGGTCGCGACCTACCGCGACGCGGTCGCCGAGGCGGCCTCAACCGTCCGGTCGGTCCGTGCGACCGTCGACGAGGAGGCGGCGATCACGGACGAGCAGGTCGACGAGGTCGCAGCTGCGGGCGAGACCGCCGCCGCCCGCGCGGCCGAGGCCCTCGAACCGCACTTCTCGCCCGAACCGCGGATCCGCGTCCGGGTCGACCGCCACGTCGAGGTCCTGCGGGAGTTCGCGCCCCGCGGCGACGTCGACCGCGCGCTCGAAGAGCTCCACCGGATGTACACCGGACTCGCGAGCATCGGCACGGCCACCTACGTCGAGGACGCGTTCTCGCGGAACCCGATTCACAACCGGCTGTTCCGCCGGCTGCTGGCGCCGCTGCCGACTGCCGACTCCGAACGCGGGCGTATCACGGGCGGCACGCTCGTCGAGCTCGCCGTCGCGAGCCGCGGCTTCTCGACGTTCGCGCACAGCCCGTACGACCGCGACGAGGTCGACCGGGACCGGATCCCGCAGATATACGGCGACGCGTTCGCCCCCGAGCGTCGGCGCGAACTGCGCGCGCGGCTCGGCCCGATCCCGCGGTCGTCGGACCGTGTGGAAGAGTTGTTCGTCGCGTTCGCGGACCGCCCTCCCCTGGGGAACCGACGCCGAGAGCCGTTCGAGGGGTGGGCCCGCGAACTCGGCGGCGTCCCGGTCTACGTCCAGCGGTACCCGGACGCCGAGACCGCCGAAGCGCGACTCTCCGCGGCCCTCGACGAGGGATCGGTGGAGGGGCGCGCGCCGATCGACCCCGAGGCGACTCTCACCGGCTCCGACTTCGACAGGAACGGCTCGGACGACGAGAACGGCTCGGACGACGAGAACGGCTCGGACGACGAGAACGGCTCGGACGACGAGAACGGCTCGGACGACGAGAACGGCTCGGACGATGCGAACAGCTTCGATGTCGACGCCGAGACGGACGGCGGGCCGACCGCCTGGCACCGGTTCTACCACCGCGAGGCGGAGGGCGAGCGGTACGGCTTCGACGACCACGCCGGCGTCCAGTACGGCTACGTCGTCCGGGCGGGCGAGTTCCTGCTCGCGACCGGCTTCTCCGGCGACGCGTGGGAGGAGCGGACCGGCTGGCACGGCAGCTTACGGTACGGGTGGGTGACCGGCGCGTGAACGCGAACCAGATCGGCCTCGTGGCCGCGGCGTTCGCCTTGGTCGGCGCAGGCGCCGGCATCGTCGGCGCGGCCGCGACGGGGTGGGCGGAGGCGGCGCTGGCGACCGCCGCGACCGGCGAGACGGCGCGGTTCGGCCCGGTGTTCGTCGCGCAGTCGTACCTCGCCGTGACCGCGACGGTCCTCGTCGCGGCGGTCCCGCTGGCCGGCGTGTTCGGCGTCCTCGTCGGGTCGCGGGCGCGGGGCGTGGTCTCCGCGGCGGCGACCTGCGGGCTCGGGACCGGCCTCGGAGCGCTGGCGTACGGGCTGGTCGCGGTCACCGTGATCGTCGTCTCGCAGGGCGACGCCGCGACGCAGGCGCACGGGCTCGTCGACGCGCTCGTGCCGACCATCGCGACCGCGTTCGTCTCCGGCGCCGTCGGCGCGTCGACCGGCGTCCTCGGGACGGTGATGCGATGACCCGCCCCGACAGGCGCGCGGAGCCCCGCGACGCCGACCAGCCGACCCGACGCGCGTCGCGGCGGGGCGTCCTCGCGGTCGGCGCCACCGGACTGCTCGCCGGCTGCCTCGTGACCTCGGAGGAGGAGGGCTCCGACGCTCGACAGACGGACGACGGCGCGAGCGGCGACGACTCGGATGACTCGGACGGCGACGGCGGGGACGGGTCGGGCGGCGACGGCGCTGGCGGCGACGACCCGGGAAGCGACGATGCCGACGAAACGACGCCCGACGAAGTCGGTCCCGACGGGTCGGGGCTCGTCGTCACCGACGCAACGGTCTCGGACGTGAGCAAAGGTGGGGGACGGACCACGGTCACGGCCCGCTTGACCGTCGAGAACGCGGGCCGGTTCGAGTACGGCACGGTCGAGTTCCGGGTCGACGCATACGAGACGCCCGCGGGGTCGGACGAGCGCGACTCCGTCGCGTTTGACTACGTCACGCGGCGTTTCACCGGCGACGACCGGTTCGACGGCTCGCGGGCACGACGGTTCGAGGTGGCGATCACGTTCCCGAGCCGACGGAGCGGCGTCCGACCCGAGACGGACCGGTACGCTGTCGACGCGGCGGTCAGACGAGCGGAGCCGATCTGAGGTGCCCGGAGGGCCCGACGCGGGGGCTCCCGGTCGGAGACCGCCGGCCGAGAGACTCGCCGTGATCGCTACCTCTTTGTCCGCGCTCGCGAGCGTGAACCCATGGAGGGACGGGCGGCGGCGCTCGGCGCCGGAACGGTGTTGAACGCGCTCGCGACCGGTACAGGCGCCGCCTTCGGCATCGACGTCGAGACGCGCGCGACGGTCGAACTCGACCCCGAGGCCGACGGCGTCGAGGGCGAAATCGCCGAGGACGCCGCCGCCGACACCGACCTGATCGAGCGCTGCGTCGCGCTCGCGACCGATCGCTGGGGCCACGGCGAGGGCGGCCGCGTTCGGACCGACAGCGACGTGCCGCTGGCGGCGGGGCTGAAGAGCTCCAGCGCGGCCGCCAACGCGACCGTCCTCGCGACCTGCGACGCGCTCGGGCTCGCGGTCGGCGACGACCCGGACGACCCCGCGGTCGACGTCACTCGCCTCGCAGCCTGCCGGCTCGGCGTGCGCGCGGCCCGCGAGGCCGGCGTCACCGTCACCGGCGCCTTCGACGACGCGACCGCGTCGATGCTCGGCGGCGTCACCGTCACCGACAACGGCGCCGACGAGCTGCGGTCGCGGGAGACCGTTCACTGGGACGTTCTCGTCTGGACGCCGCCCGAACGCGCCTACAGCGCGGACGCCGACGTGGCGCGCTGTCAAGCCGTGGCGCCGATGGCTGACCTCGTCGCCGACCTCGCGCTCGACGGGCGGTACGGCGAGGCGATGACCGTGAACGGGTTGGCGTTCTCGGCTGCGCTCGGCTTCGACGCCGACCCCGCGGTCGAGGCGATGCCGCACGCGACCGCGGTGTCGCTTTCGGGCACCGGCCCGAGCGTTGTCGCCGTCGCGAACCCCGCGGACCCCGACACCGACCTCGACGCAGTCGCCGACGCGTGGGCCGACCGACCCGGAACGCTGCGGCGAACGACGACCAGGAACGACGGCGCGGCCGTCGAATGAGCGCCCGTGAGCACATCACCGACTGAACCCACTACTAATGAGTGACACACCCAACGCGGAGGACCGGAGTCTCGACGAGCTGCGACACGAGATCGAGGACATCGACCGCGAGATCGTCGAACTGATCGCCCGCCGAACGTACGTCGCCGACACCGTCGCGGCCGTGAAAGCGGAGCGCGACCTCCCGACCACCGACGAGGGCCAAGAGGAGCGTGTGATGGAGCGCGCGGGTGAGAACGCCGAGCGATTCGACGTGGACGCGAACCTCGTGAAGGCGATCTTCCGGCTGCTGATCGAGTTGAACAAGGTGGAGCAAAGAGAGAGCCGGTAGCTCAATCGAGGCCGAGGCTCAGCTGTAACGCCTCATCGACTTCAGCCATCGTAGGTCCGTGGAGTGAACCGACCACCGAGTGAATCCGTTCCGGAACCGAGACGGTTCGAATCTGGTCGAGCCGGATTGACGAGTCCTTTTCGAGCGGTGACCCGTCCGCCTCGACGAACACCTCGAACGGATACTCGCGGTAGGTCCCCGTGACGGGCGCGACGATGGTCGTACTAGAGTTTCGGTTTCCAATATCGTTTTGAACGACCACGGCCGGGCGCGTCTTCTTCATCTCGTGCCCTTCGGCGGGGTCGAGCCGAACGATAACCACGTCGCCCCGTCGCACGTCCGTGCCGTCACTCATCGAGGCTTTCCCACGCTTCGTCGGAGGCTTCGCTCCACTCCTCGGCGAGTGCCTCCGCGCTCTCGGAGGCCTCCCGATACGCGGCTGCCAGCTCGTCGTCGTCCGGCCGGTCAGACTCTACCTCGACGACAGCGACGGTTACGCGCTTGTTCGCGTACTCGGTGCCGAGATAGACTCGACCCCGGTCGTCCGTCTCGTTCGTTTTGAGGTCTGTTGCGTCGACTTTCATCAAGGAACAGTACGCACCCGCCGCTGATATGTGTTGCCCACTATTACCCACGGATTTCCCCGTAGCGGGTACAGGTGTATTATGCATTTCAGCTACCTAAACAAGGTCGAGCGACGAGAGAGTCGCTGAATCGGACGTCTTAGTTCACGCTCTTCGAGAGCTCGGCCCCCGCTTTGAACTTCACTTCGTTCGACGCGCTCCCCGCGTTCACCAGATGAAGCACCGGCGCATCCAGCGGACAGTGCGTAACGACGACCTCGCCGCCGGCCTCGCCGGTCTCTCCGCAGGAGCCGGCGTCGTCTCGCGAGCGATTGCCGTCCCCCCAGCAGTACACCTCTCCGTCGGTGTCCTCCGAAAGCGTCCCGGTCTCGACCAGCACACTAACCGTTCCCGATTCCACTCGTGCCCCTCGCCGGGCTCGTTCGCCCGATATCGACCGCGACACCAAGTCGCCGTACCCGTCACCGCCTGTGTCGGTCGAGTAGTCGAAGCAACACTCGATGTCGACCACCTGCGTCTCACCCGCGGCGGTCAGTGCGGTCACCGACCCTTCGTACAGTCCGGCCGTGTCGAGGATCCACCCGCCCGTGTAGACGAGCTGGTCGGCACTCCGACACCGCTTCACGTACAGCAGCGCCCGTATCGGGACCGGACACCCGGGCGGCCGGACCATCACTTGACACACGGTAGTCGGCGTCTCCGAACTCCCGCCGGACTCCGCGCCCCAATCGGTCAAGTCGGACGGCTCGGACGCCTCACCGTCCACGGGGCACACGAGGACGGACGCGCCCGCCTCGGCTCGCGGCGGGTCGTTCACCACGGTAATCTCGCCGTTCGTCCGAGCCGAGCGGAGCCCGCCGCCCGTGTGATGCGGGCCGGACACGGCGGACCGCAGATGCCTCGGCGTACACACGTCGTCCGGACGGATTCTGGAGTCCCTGTCGTCGCAGTCACCGCCACCGTTACTGGAGGCCGTCTCCGGGCGGGCACCCCACGCGTACACCTTTCCGTCACCACCGTCAGCGGCCGCCCGGCCCGTGATGTAATTGATGAACCGCTGTGGAGTTACCTCCCGGGCGAGGCCCCCGTTCCCACCGGGCACTTCCGCATCAGGCAGGCACACGGTGAACCGTTCACCGGTCATCGGCGACCCCGACAGGTACTCGTCGAGCGCTGCCCGCTGCTCGTCGCTAAGCGGGTCACCTCCCGGCGGTGCGAGCCCCTCGGCGAGAGGGTTCTCCCCGCTGCGAGTTTCGGTCTGGTAAAGGGGGTTACTACCGCTCTCCAGGCGTTCGATGTCTCCTTTCACGATCTCGAGAATCTCGTTGACGGCCACCGCCGCGTCGTCCCACTCGCCGTTTTCGACATTGTCCTGTGCCTGCCGGACGAGTTGCCCCCGGATCTCCGCGTTCTCAAGCACTGTCCGGCACACGTCGTCAGAACACCGCGCTACCGTCGCCTGTACCTCCTCGATAGTGCTCGCCATGTCCGCGAGTCGGCTCCGGCTAGTGCGCGCAGAGCGCTTACTGATCGAGTCCGCCGCGGCCGTCGTCTGCGAGAGCAGCGCCCTCTCTAGCTCCAGCGTGGTCTCCCGAACGTCGATCTCGTCGTTCACCCCGTCGCCGTCAGAACCGGGGTCGTCCGGATCGGCTGCCGACCGGTTACTCCGGGGCGTATTGTAATCCTCTAACGCGACGGCTGTCACCCACGCTTCGAGCTCCACGGCCCCGGAGACCGGTCCGGACGAGGCCGAGACCGACGGGGTCAATCGGCTCACGTGCGGGTCACCGACCGACTCGTCTTCGCCGGCGAACACTGCGGCTGGTGACGCGCTCGTATTTGTCACTCTCGACGCGACTCGGCTTAGACACCCGCTCAGCCCGCCGACTACGGTAACCCCGCTCAGCGCGAGGAGGTGACGACGACTAATGGTAGCATGTGACAAATTGCGCGCGCCACCCTGTGGTCTCCGTGAACTCATGATCAGGTCTGGGAAGCGAAGACACGACATAAGCGTTCGTATATGTTCGGAGTTACGCAGCGAGAGCGCCGCTAGCGTCCCCGCAGCCCGAGGCCGTCTCTAAGCGCCTCGTCGATCACTCCCAGACTAGCTCTCGGGATAGCGCCGAGGTCGTCCCCGGTCCGGTTTCGGACCGACACCGTCCGGATCTGACTACTCGCCGCCGTCGCGGATCAGCATCACCTTCACCCGGCGAACGGCGTCGAAGTCCCGGAGCCGGTACGTGAGCTCGCGGACGCGTTCGGCGTCCCCCCGGCAGAACAGCGACTCGAGACACCACTCGCCCTGATGGGTGTGGCTCGTGTTGAGGATGACGTCTTGGTACTCGTGTTGGGCGCCGTGGAGCTCCCGGATCACCTCGTGGTGGCGGTAGTCGAAGCCGACGAGCGCGACGATCTCGCCGGACGTGTCTTCGAGCCGCGAGTGCGACTCGACGAACTCCAGCATCGCCTCCCGCACCGCCCGGGACCGGTTCTCGATCCCCTCGTCTCGCCACGTCCGGTCGAACTCCGCGACCAGCTCGTCGGGGATGTTGAAGCTCGTTCGCATCACTTGGTCGTCGAACCCGAGGACACAAGAGGCTCCGTATTACGTTCTCCCCGGTTCGGTACTAACAACCGCTAAACGGCCCCGTTCCCGACCCTCGCACACCGATGCTCTCAAGCGAACTGTTCGGGCCGCTCGCGGGCGCGGTCCTCCTCGGCGCGGTCCACGGCGTCGAACCGGGGCACGGCTGGCCGGTCGCGGCCTCGTACGCGCTCGACCAGACCAACAAGTGGCTGTACGGGTTCGCGGCGAGTTTCATCATCGGCCTCGGCCACCTCGTCAGCAGCCTCGCGATGGTGGCGGGGTTCTTCTACGCGAAGAGCTACTTTGATCTCACACAGGTCAACGAGCCGATCACGGTGCTCGGCGGCGTTCAGATCGGCGGTCCGGTCAGCCTCGTCGCCGGCGTGCTGCTGATCGGGCTCGGCGTCCGCGAGTACTTCCACGGGCACTCGCACGGCGGTCCCGGCGACGACCAGCACGACCACGGCCACTCACGCGACGGCGACGACCAGCACGACCACGGCCACTCACGCGACGGCGACGACCAGCACGACCACGGCCACTCGCACGAGAGTGCCGGCGACAGCGGCGGACGACTCGCCCGGGTAAAAGGCGTGATCCCGTTCGTCGGCGGCCACTCCCACTCGCACGACGGCTTCGACGAGAGCGCCGACCGGGGGCTCCTCGGCATCGCGTGGTTCGCGTTCGTCCTCGGGTTCGCCCACGAGGAGGAGTTCGAGATAATCGCCCTGTGTGCGGGGTCGAACTACTGTCTCGAACTGATGAGCGCCTACGCGCTCACGGTCATCGCGGGCATCGTCGGACTCACGATGCTCCTGATCGCGGGCTATCACCGCTCCCGCGAGCGCGTCGAGCGGTACACGCCGTACCTGCCCGCGTTCTCTGCGGCGGTTCTCATCGTCATGGGCGTCGGGTTCATCGCCGGCGTGTTCTGAGCCGTCGCTGTCCTCTCTGGGCCCGGGGCGTTACTGATACGCCTGAATTCCGGTGAGGTCCTCGCCGAGGATCAGCGTGTGGATGTCGTGGGTGCCCTCGTAGGTGTACACCGTCTCCATGTTTGCCATGTGGCGCATCGGCGAGTAGTCGGCGGTGATCCCGTTGCCGCCGAGCATCTCGCGGGCGATCCGGGACTGGTCGCGGGCGGTCCGGACGTTGTTGCGCTTGGCCATCGAGACGTGTTGCGGCCGCATCTCGCCCGCCTCCTTGAGGTCCGCGAGCCGGTGGGCGAGCAGCTGCGCCAGCGTGATCTGGGTCGCCATCTCCGCGAGCTTCTCCTGTTGCATCTGGAAGCCGCCGATGGGCTTGCCGAACTGCTCGCGGTCGGTGGCGTACTCCCGGGCGACCTCGAAGCAGTCCGCCGCCGCGCCGATCGCGCCCCACGCGATGCCGTAGCGGGCCTGCGTCAGACACGACAGCGGGCCCTTCATCCCCTCGACGCCCGGGAGGCGGTTCTCGGCGGGAACACGGACGTTCTGGAGGCTGATCTCGCCGGTGATCGACGCGCGGAGACTGAGCTTCTCGTCTATCTTGTTGGTGGTGACGCCGTCGCGGTCGGTCTCGACGAGGAACCCGCGGACGGGGGTTCCCTCCTCGCCGTGGTCCCTCGCCCACACGACGGCGACGTCCGCGATCGGGGAGTTCGTGATCCACGTCTTCGAGCCGTTGAGGACGTAGCCGTCGCCCGCGTCCCCGCCGGCAGGTTCGGCGCGCGTCTCCATCGCGGAGGGGTTCGAGCCGTGTTCCGGCTCCGTGAGCCCGAAGCAGCCGACCGCCTCGCCCGCGCCGAGCTTCGGGAGCCACTCCTCCTTCTGTTCGTCGCTGCCGAACGCGTGGATCGGGTACATCACTAAGGCGCCCTGGACGCTCGCCATCGACCGGAGCCCGGAGTCGCACGCCTCCAGCTCGCGCATCAGCAGGCCGTACGCCCGCTCGCTGACGCCCGGCAGGCCGTACCCTTCGAGGTTCGGCGCGTAAAAGCCCATCTCGCCCATCTTCGGGATGATCTCCGTGGGGAACGTGCCGTCGATCCATTGTTGCCCCACGTCGTCGACCTCGCCGTCGATGAACGACCGGGCGGAGTCGACGAGCAGGCGCTCCTCCTCGGACAGGGTCGACTCCATGTCGAAGTAATCGAGCATGCGAATACCTTCGATCCCACGGATAAATAAGTACACTCTCGCCGGTCGAGACGGTAAAAATCGCTCGTCGTGGCGGGTCTGTGGCGCCGGCTCAGCAGCCGGCGATCCCCCCATCCGTCTCCCGTAGGGAAACGTTTTCACACGGCACCCGGAATTGACGAGATATGGACTTACAGATCGACGGCAACGCGGCTCTCGTCACCGCATCGTCCAGCGGACTCGGCAAGGCATCGGCGAAGGCGCTCGGCCGCGAGGGCGTCGACGTGGTCATCAACGGGCGCGACGAGGAGCGACTGGCGGACGCGAAAGCGGAGGTCGAGGCGGTCGCGACCGGCGAGGTCATCGCCCACTCTGCCGATCTGACGGACGCCGACGAGATCGCCGCGCTCGTCGAGGCGACCGTCGACGAGTTCGGGACGATCGACCATCTCGTGACGAGCGCGGGCGGCCCGCCCTCGGGCGCGTTCCTCGATACCGACGACGAGGACTGGCAGCACGCCTACGACCTGCTCGTGATGAGCGTCGTCCGCCTGGCCCGGGAGTCGTACCCGTACCTGAAGGAGGGCGACGGCGGCACCATCGTCAACATCACCTCCCGCAGCGTGAAGGAGGCCCTCGACAGCCTCGTGCTGTCGAACGCCGTCCGGATGGGCGTCATCGGGTTAGAGAAGACCCTCTCGAAGGAGTTCGCGCCTGAAGTGCGCGCGAACGCGGTCCTGCCGGGCCCCCACGAGACGAGCCGGATCCGGGACCTCGTCGAGGCCGCCGTCGAGCGCGGCGACTACGGCTCCTACGAGGAGGGGCTCGACGACTGGGCGGGGAACCCGCTCGAACGCATCGGCGACCCGATGGAGCTCGGCAACACCGTCGCGTTCCTCTCGTCGCCGAAGTCGGGGTTCGTCAACGGCACCGCGCTCCCGATCGACGGCGGGGCCACCGGCGCCAACCTATGAAGCCGGTCGCGTTCGACGAGGCAGAGACGTACGAGCCGGAGGAGGGGTGGCGGCGCGTGTCGATGGCCGGCAGCGACCGGTTCTCCTTCGAGTGGTTCGAGAAGCCGCCGGGCCACAGCTCGCCGATGCACGACCACGAGAACGAGCAGGTGTGCCTCTGTCTGGAGGGGGAACTCACGGTCGCGACCGAGGACGACGAGGTGACCCTACAAAAGAACGACTCCGTCCTCTTGGCGCCCAACGAGGCGCACCGCGTCGAGAACACCGGCGACGAGCTCGCCGTCGGGCTCGACGTGTTCGCGCCCGGGCGCTCGTTCGACTTCTGGACGGACCGCGAGGAGTGAGATGAACGGAGCGAACACCCGATGAAGTACCTCGCACGCACGGTGACCGGCGACCCGATGCTCGGCGACGGCGAGGGGTACATCCCCCTCAGCGCCGTCGAGCCGGACCTGGAGACGGTCCGCGACGCCCTTCCCCGGGCGGCCGCGGGGACGCTCGGCGACGTCGCCGACGCGACTGCCGACCCCGTCCCGGCCGCGGACCTGTCGTTCGGCGCGCCCCTAGAGCCGTTCGGAAAGCTGTGGGGGATCGGGCTGAACTACGAGGAGCACGCCGGCGATCTCGACGAGCAGCGCCCGGAGGAGCCGGCCAGCTTCATGAAGCCGCCGTCGGTCCTGACCGGGCCGGGTGGCCCGATCCGCCTGCCGCCGACCTCGCAGAGCGAGCGGGTGACCGCCGAGGCGGAGCTGGCCGTCGTGATGGGGCGGACGTGTCGGAACGTCAAGGAGAGCGACGTCGACGACGTGACCGCGGGCTTCCTCCCCGTGATCGATATGACTGCCGAGGACGTGTTACAGCGGAACCCGCGCTTCCTCACGCGGGCCAAGAGCTACGACACGTTCCTCGTCCCCGGCGCCGCGCTCGCGGTGCCGGAGGAGCCGCTCGACCTCTCGGGGCTCTCCGTGCGGACGGAGGTCAACGGCGAAGTGGCGGCCGAAAACGAGATCCGGAACATGCTGTTCCCGCCGGCGGCGATCGTCTCGTTCCACTCCGACGTGATGACGCTGGCGCCCGGCGACCTGTTCAGTACGGGGACGCCCGGCGCGGCGCGCATCGAGCCTGGCGATGAGGTGCGAGCGGTCGTCGAATCAATCGGGACCGTCACCGCGCCGGTGACGCGGTAGCGGATCGGCGTCGCCGTCGCCGCCGCCGTCGATTTTCTTCGTGGACCGCTACCCGGAGGGTCTGGCGGCCGATCGCTTTTGGTCCGCCCCGTCGAACCACGGGTATGACCCGCGTCGCCGAACTCGTCGCCTACCCGCTGAAGTCCTGTGACGGCGTCGCCGTCGACCGCGCCGCGATCGGTCCCGAGGGCGCGCTCCGCGGCGACCGCTCGTACGCGCTCGTCGAGGCCGGCGTCGACCCCGAGACGGCCTCGGTGGGCGGTGGCGGCGGCTACGTGAACGGAAAGAGCGAGCCGGCGGTCCACGGGCTCCGCGCCGAGTACGACCTCGCGGGCCCGACCGACGCGACGCCCACGGCCGTGACGCTCTCGCGGCCCGCGACGGAGCGCGCGCCCGCGGGCGAGCGGACGTTCGCGCTCCCCGACGAGGGCGGCGACCTCGCCGACTGGGTCGGCGAGTACCTCGGATACGAGGTCGACCTCGTCCGCGATCCGGCGGGCGGTTTCCCGGACTGAGATTTAACAAAGTAGCGGGGATCATCCCTGCTACTTTTTT
>JBNJEE010000201.1:0-3446 GCA_051745525.1 Methanobacteriota archaeon
AGCCGTGCCGCAGCAGTGTCACCTCAATCTCCTCGGTCACGCGCTCGCTGGTGAGCGGCTCGCCGTCGCGGAGGAGGACGCCGGGCTCGACGTCGCCGTCCGCCGGAACGTCCTCGCCAGCCACGTCGGCGCCGGCGATCAGCTCCTCGGCGGCGCGCATGGCGGCCTCGTTCGCCTTCTGGGCCTCGCGGATCGCGTCGACCTCCCCGTCGGTCTTCACCGCGCGGACCTGCCGGAGCCGGTCGTCGGTGTCGACGGAGACGTCGATTCCCCGCTCGCGGAGAGCGTCCGCGGTGCCGACGGGGCCGCGCGGCGGCATCGAGACGGACTCGACGCCCTTCTCGCGGACGAACGCGGCGTACATGTCGCTGCGCTCCTCCCGGCCGCCGTACTCGTAGTCGTAATCGGCGTGCCGCTCTACGGTGTCGGCCGCCGCCTCGGTCTTCGCGCGGCCGTACTCCAGCCCGCTGACGAGGAGGTGGACCTCGCCGTCGGCGTACAGCGTGAGGAACGGGTCGGGGCCGGTGAACCCGGAGAGGTACAGCTGGTTGGCGTCCTCCTGCGAGGCGTCGAGGAGGTAGCCGTCATCGTCGAGGTCGGCGAGGCGGTCGTCGAGTCGCGTTCGGTTCATACGAGTGCTGCTCGGCCGACGCCCAAATCGGTTGCCCTCGCGGAACCGCGGGCCGGGTCGGCCGTCCGGCCGCTCGCGAAACTCATTTATATTATACCTCGTTCGATACCCGTCGGTTCCGCGCTCGACGCCGTGTAACAGACCGAGTCGCTGATACCGAATTGTACAGGGTTGTACACGCCGAATTCGCCCGTGTCTCGGCGAGACCAAACACGCAAACATTTAAGTTCGCCGCTCTCTTACCCGAAGGTGAGGAAAACACCGAGACTCGTCTCTCGGTTTCGTTGTTCCCTCCACGCACCAAACCAATGAGCGAGAACCTTCGAACGTACACGACGGAGAACGTCGACGAGAGCGAGACAGAGTCGGAAACCGAAGAGGAAGAGCTGCGGTGCCCGGAGTGCGGCGGCCAGCTCGCGACCGACACCGAACACGGCGAGACCGTCTGCGTCGACTGCGGGCTCGTCGTCGAGGAGGACGAGATCGACCGTGGGCCGGAGTGGCGCGCGTTCGACTCCAAAGAGAAGGACAGCAAGTCCCGGGTCGGTGCCCCGACGACGAACATGATGCACGACAAGGGGCTCTCGACGAATATTGGCTGGCAGGACAAGGACGCCTACGGAAAGTCGCTGTCCAGCCGCCAGCGTGAGAAGATGCAGCGGCTACGGACGTGGAACGAGCGGTTCCGCACCCGCGACTCGAAGGAGCGCAACCTCAAGCAGGCGCTCGGCGAGATCGATCGGATGGCCTCAGCGCTCGGCCTCCCGGATAACGTCCGCGAGACAGCCTCCGTCATCTACCGCCGCGCGCTCGACGAGGACCTGCTCCCCGGCCGCTCCATCGAGGGCGTCTCGACGGCGTCGCTGTACGCCGCGGCCCGGCAGGCGGGGACGCCGCGCAGCCTCGACGAGATCGCCGGCGTCTCTCGGGTCGAGAAGGACGAGATCGCCCGGACGTACCGCTACGTCGTCCGCGAGCTGAAACTGGAGATCCAGCCCGCGGACCCCGAGAGCTACGTTCCCCGGTTCGCCTCGGACCTCGGCCTCTCCGACGAGGCCGAGCGCCGCGCCCGCTCCCTGCTCGATACCGCGAAGTCGCAGGGGATCCACTCCGGGAAGTCGCCGGTCGGCCTCGCCGCCGCCGCCGTCTACGCCGCCTCGCTGCTCGTCAACGAGAAGGTGACCCAGAGCGAGGTCAGCGAGGTCGCGAACATCAGCGAGGTCACCATCCGGAACCGCTACCACGAGCTTCTCGAGGCCGAGGACTCCGTTGCCCTGAACTGACTCGCTCCCCCGCCCGCAGACGCCGTGGCGTTCGGCGCTCGCTCTGCTCCGCCGCCGTATCACCCGACTTCTTCCCTCCCCCGTACACGCGTCGCGTAGACGAGCCGAAACCGCGAAGCCCACGCGTCGCCACCTGCGGACATGGAGACGACGCGCCACTTCACGGCGACGACCTACATCGTCAACGACGGGGCGACGGCGCTTCACGACCACGAGCGACTCGGCATCCGACTGCCGCCCGGCGGCCACGTCGACCGCGACGAACTCCCGCACGAGGCCGCACGCCGCGAGGTCCGCGAGGAAACGGGGCTGACGCCGGAGCTGCTCGCGGACGAGTCGCCGATCACCGGACCGAACACCCGCGGCCTCCCGGAACCGGCCCACCTCATGCTCCACGACATCAACGTCCACGAGGACGGGTCGGTGGGCCACCAGCACGTCGACCACCTCTACTACGCCCGCGTCGACTCCCGGGAGATCGACCCGGACGGCGACGACGAGGTCGACCCGGCGCAGTGGCGCTGGTACACCCCGGAAGAGCTGGCGGCGAGCGACCTCCCGGACGACGTCGTCGATCTCGGTCGGGAGGCGATCGCGGCCGTCGACGAGCGCTGAGCGGACCGACTCGCCGGGGGGCGCCGACCCGAGTCGCGGCCGGGTCGAGTCGCGGCCGGGTCGCGGTCATGTCAGGGGTGGGTCGCGTGACCGCAATCGACGGGTTGGAACGGCGAATCGCGGCGTCAGACGGCCGTCTCACGCTCCGGAAGGTATTTGGGTCGGTGCTGGCGACATAATCCCAAGGATGGACGCACAGCGAAGGGAAGCGATCACCGAGTGGGATGACCGCTCGTTTTCCGACGGGTTCGCGGGGCTCCGGCGGATCGTCGACGGCGGATTCTCTGGCGCGGCGACCGACGGGAACGGGTGGCTGTTCTTCGTGGACGGACGCGTCGTCGGCGTCGCCGACGCGACGCTCGACGCCTTCGCCGACGCTTCCGGGACGGTCTACCGGGCCCCGGACGACGCGCTCCCCGTGCTTTTCGCGATGCAGGAGATCGGCGGCGAGCCGCGAGCGAAGTACTACACTAACGACACGCCGCTGAACGAGGCCGACCGCAAGCTCTCGCAGGGCGGGTTCACCGGCTACATCGAGCTGTCGGAGAACGTCCTCTCCGGCGACTACTACGTCGCGTACACGGGCGGCGAGTCGATGGCGGCGGCCTACGTCGGCAACGCCCGACGGCTGGAGACCGGGGGCGACGCCTTTGAGCTCGCCGCCGACGAGGTCGGGATCTACACGGTGTACGAAGTCGACCTTGACGTCCGGCCGCTTCCGGCCGGCGACGCCGCGACCGACTCGGACGGTACGGCCGGCGCGACCGACTCGGACGGTACGGCCGGCGCGACCGACGAGACGGAGTCCGAAGAGAGCGACGTCGAAACAGGCGGTGACAACGCAGCGGACGGAGACGACGCCGACGAGCCCGCGGCCGCGGCCGACCGCGCGCCGGACGGCAGTCGAGACGACGATC
>JBNJEE010000082.1:0-11839 GCA_051745525.1 Methanobacteriota archaeon
CATCGCCGGGATGACGTACGCCGCGAAGAGGAAGCTCGCGACGATGCTCCCGACGTTCGTCATCGCGACGACGACGATGAGCCGGAACAGCGGCACGTCGAGCATCGCGGAGACTAACTCCGCCGGGGAGCGCGTCTCGTCGGCGAGCAGGTCGTTAAGCGCGCCGATGTCGGCGACGTTCACCGTCAGGCTCCGGAGCTCGACGTACCCGGTGAACCAGCCGGGCGCGAGCAGCGGGTTGATCGAGGTCAGCCACGCGACGGCGCCGCCGACGCCGGCCGAGAGCCAGCGCGCGCCGGCCACCTTCGCGAACGCGAACGCGAAGACGCCGTTGATCAGGAACCACGCGCCGAACAGCCGGAGCAGGAACGCGTTCCCGGCCCCGCCCAGCGCCAGCAGGAGGAAGAAGCCGACGAAGCCGACCGTGATCGCGTAGCCGATCGCCTTCTTCCACGGGAGCCCTCGGCCCGACTCCTGCCCGACCAAGTTGTCCATCGGCGGGAGGGTCGCGGGGTCGGCGAGGTACCCCTCGATGCCCGCGCGGTGGCCGGCGCCGACGACGGCGACCACGTCGTGGCCGGCCTCGCGGAGCGCGACGAGCCGGTGGGCGATGAACGCGTCTCGCTCGTCGATGAGCGCCTCCGCGCCGCCCGGGGAAAACTGGCGGAACTCCTCCATCATCATCGTCACCACGTCCGTGTCGGTGAGGTCCGCGGCGTCGAGCTCCTCGATCCCACCGGCCTCGGCGTCGACGTCTCCGCCGGCGAACGCGCCGACCGAGACCGCGAGGACGGCGCCGACGACCAGTCCGAGGGCGATGCCGATCCCGAAGCCGCCGATCGCCGCGACGGCGAAGCCGCCGAGGTACGTCGAGACGAGCCCGTCGGCGACGCCGGTGACCCCGGCGGCGACGCCGGCGGCGAGCCCGGTGCCGACCGCGGCGTAGAGCCGCTGGTCCGGCGAGAGCGCGAGCGTGCCGACCTGGTCGACGGCGATGCCGACGACGAGCGCGACGAGGACGCCCGCGGCGACGCTCGTCAGCACGGCGTTCGTGATCCCGACGGCGCCGCCGAAGAGGCCGATCGCCGGCCCGGCGAGGATCCCGACGAAGAGGCCGCCGATCACGCCGGCGACGCGCGGGTCGCTGACGCCGAACGCGAGCCCGCCGACGAGCCTGAGCTTCTCCGTGACTGTCATCCGGGCCCAGAAGCGCTGGATCGTGGTCTGGATGTCGCGGTCGACTAAGGCGACGTCGATGCCGAGGGACTCGGCGAGATCGACGGCGGCCTTCATGTCGGCGCCCGGCTCGATATCGAACCGCTCGCCGAGCTGGGTCTGGACGTACGAGAGCATCCAGTACGCGAGAAACTGGAAGACGGTGTTCCCCTTGAGCAGGTCGCCGGCGTCGAGGTCGTCGGGGGTCTCGCCGTTGAACTGGCGGTAGCGCCCCTCGTCGAGCTCGACGGCGACGACGTCCGGACGCTCACGTTCTATCGTCTCCTCGACCTCGTCGACGGAGCGCTCCGACACGTGCGCGGTCCCGACGACGGTCACTGTTCCCTCGCCGGCGGCGGGATCGCGACGCCGCTCCCTGTCGAGGTCGCCGCCGTCGGTCCGTGAGAGCCGGTCGGTCGACGGGGGCGCCTCGTCGTCGCTCCCCCGTGACGTCTCTGTCATCACCGGTCGTACTCGGCCACCGCGTTTAGGGTTTGTGAGTCGATAGCGGGCTCCGCCCCCCGGCCGACCGGCGACCCGTCCCCAACGATCCAACAAGTTTGTATCCTCACGCTACCCATGCCATCGTATGTCCCGGCTGTTGCCCTCCCTGCCGGACGCGACACCCGAGGAGCGCGAACCCCGGGTCGTCGGCGTCGACGACGACGAGGCCGACGACCTCATCGCCGCCCTCGGCTCAGAGACGGCGCGCGAGATACTCTCGACGCTCCACGACCGGCCGGCCACGAAGTCAGAACTCGCCAACGAAGTCGACACCTCGCTCCAGAACGTCCAGTATCACCTCTCGCGGCTCGACGACGCCGACCTCGTCGACGTCGTCGACACCGCCTACTCCGAGAAGGGCCGCGAGATGGACGTGTACGCCGCTGCGGACGAGCCGCTCGTGCTGTTCGCGGGCGGATCTGAGGAGTCGGCCGGGATCAAGACCGCGCTCATGCGTCTGCTCGGCGGCTACGGGCTCATCGGACTCGCGGCGGTCGCGGCACAGCGCCTCTTCGCGGTCGGCTCGCTCGCTGGGTCGGGGGGCGACGCGGGCGCGTCCGGCGGCGACGACGCGGGGACGGCCACCGCTGACGGTGCCGACGGCGCCGACGGGAGCGGGGCGGACGGCGACGACAGCCCCACGATAGAGAGCGCTCCCGATCAGGATACCGCCGCTGAGGGCGCCGACGGCGCGATAGAACTCGTCGGCGACCCACTCGCGGAGTACGCCGTCTCGCTCGTCGAGCCGGGGATCGTCTTCTTCCTCGGGGCCGCGCTTGTGTTCACGCTCGCGTGGGCGTACTGGTACCGTGCGTCGAACTGAGACCGTGCGTCGAACTGAGACCGCACGTGATCGGACTGGACGCGAACCGGCGGCGGTCGCTCGTGGGACAGCTATTCAAGCCACCGTCACCACGTCCGCGTATGGAACGCGAAGCCGAGGTCGTCGGGGTCGGTGCGGGCTCGGCGCCGAGCGGCGACGTCCCGGCGGTGATCCTCTCCGCGCGCGGCGAGTACGTCCCGATATTCGTCAGCGGCGACCAGGCCCGGTCGATCGGATTGGCGTTAGAGGGCGAGCCGTTCGACCGACCGCTCACGCACGACCTCCTCGTCGACATCCTCACGGAGTTCGGCGGCGCGATCGACCGGGTCCGCGTCGACGACCTCCACGACGGAACCTTCTACGCGAAGGTCGACGCCGAGCGCTACGACGACGGCGAACCCGAGCGATTCGTCTTCGACGCCCGCCCCTCCGACGCGCTCGCGCTCGCCGTGCGTGTCGACTGTCCAGTCGTCGTGACCGACGAGGTGATAGACGAGGCGGGTCGACCGCGGGACTCGATCCGGTTCAGTGACGACGGCGACCCCTCTGAGGATCGCTGAGGTCGCCGCTGCCGCGCCGACTTTCGCTTCTCGCCGCCGCGCGGCCGAAGCCGGTCGTTCAAGTCGTCGGCCCTCTCACCACGGGCATGGACGAGACGGCCACGCTCGCCTCCTCGCACACCGAGATGACGGAGATGCTGCTCCCGAACGACACGAACAACCTCGGCCGCGCGCTCGGGGGCGCCGTGTTACATTGGATGGACATCTGCGGCGCCATCGCCGGTATGCGCTTCGCGAATCGGCAGGTGGTCACCGCCTCGATGGACCACGTCGATTTCATCGCGCCCATCGAGATGGGCGAGGTCGCCATCATCGAGGGGTACGTGTTCAACACCGGCCGGACGAGCGTCGACGTGAAAGTCGACGTGCGCGCCGAGAACCCCCGCACGGACGAGACGCGACGGACGACCACCTCCTACTTCACCTTCGTCGCGCTCGACGACGAGGGGCGCCCGACGCCGGTCCCCGACTTGGAGTGTCCGACCGAGGACGAGGAAATCCTCCGCGACGACGCGTTGGAGGGGCGGCGCGAGCAGCTGCGACAGGTCGTGGATCGGTACGACCTCTGACCGGCGGGTCGGGCGCTCACTCCTCGGAGCCCCCGACGACCTCCACGGTCGCGTTCGGGTCGTCCGACGCTGCGACCGCTGCCTCGTGCGCCGCCAGCGCGCGCTCCACGAGGGCGTCGAGCGCCTCGTCGGCGTCGCCGCCGTGATCGTCCCGCTCCTCGCTCGCGAGGTGGCTCGGACAGCCGCAGTCGGAGGCGCCGAACCCGTCGACCGGGCCGGCCGGGAGGCGCTGCGTGACCGCGCACTCGACGTCGACGCCGACGCTGCGCACGATGCGGTCGATCCCCGCGGCCGGGTGACCGAGCAGGTAGTCGACGTGCCAATGGCGGACGTCGTGCTCGCCGCGGGCGGTCCGCCGGTGTCTGTCGACCCGCGAGAAGCCGCCGGCGCCGAGCGCGCTCCCAGTGTACGCGTACGCGCCGGCCACGAGGCGGCGCTCGCCGAGCGCGCCCGCCGACAGCGTCGCGTCCTCCGCGAGGGCGACGACGAGGGTGTAGCTGCCCCTCGCGGCGTCGCTCATCGGTCGATCACCGTCGGGACCGCGCCGGACGCCCCGATCACGACAGCGCGGCTGGCGCCTCGTCGGCGGCCGCCCGGAGCGCCCCGATCATTTCTCCCGCCTCGTCGTCGAGGCGGTAGGTGTCGTGGACGTCCGCCGGGTCGCGGTCGCGGCCCGACAGCGCCCCGACGACGCCGGCGATCGCGTCGTAGTTGTCGCGGACGAGGCCGCCGACGATACCGGGGGTGCCCGCGCGCTCGGCCAGTTCCTCGGCGGCCGACCGCCCGGCGTACACCCGGCGCTCGGCGGGGTCGACGAACACCATCGCGAAGGGGCGCGAGCCGAACTGCGCGTCGAGGAACGGCTCGACCGGATCGGCCGCCCACGGGACCGCGACGACGCCGTCGAGCCGGCGGAGCGCGACCGCGGCGACCGAGCAGTACGGGCAGTCGCCGTCGAATATCAACACCGGCGCGTCGGCGCCGTCCGGGTCGGTAGACATGCGAAAAGGTAGGGACTCGACCGGCTTAAGCGGCCGGTCAGGTGGACTCATTCGGGTGAACCGCTCGGGGTCAAGCCCCGAGGCACTCGGCCTGCCCAGCCTGTAGACCGTCGCGTCGAACCCGCTCAGTGCGAGTGGCCGAGCGCGTCTTCGAGCGACTGGCCGAACCGCTCTTCGAACAGCTCCGCGGCCGTCTCGTTCATCTCCGCGATGTCCTCGGGCACCTCGCCCTCGCTGTGGTGGACGATGACGTGCGCCTGTTGGGCCATCGCCTGGACGACCACGTCGGAGACGACGGCGGTCGCGGGCTCGCCCTGCTCGCTGAGTACGTCGACGAGGCCGGCGGGCAGTTCGAACGACTCTTCGTCACCGTCGGGGCCGGTGACCGTGTAGGTCTCGGTATCTCCCATATCGACCAGTCGCGGCCGCGACATAAGGGTCTGTGGAAACCGGACGCGGCCGGAGCGGTCGCCGTTCCGGGTTCGCGCGGCCCGTCCGGGGTCATCCGTGCGCCGAGATGGCCTTCACCGAAAAGCCGGACCCGACGATGGTCGCGAGGTACACCGCGATCGCCGTGACGACGATCGACCCTCCCGACGGGAGACCCAGTCCGATCGAGACGGTGAAGCCGCCGATCACCGACACCTGGCCGAAGATCACCGAGAGGTACATCGTCTCGCGGAAGCTCCGAGCGACTTGCGAGGCGGCCGCGACGGGGACGACTAACATCGCGGCGACGAGGATGACGCCTAACACCTGCATCGCGCCGACGACGACGACCGCGGTCAACACCACGAGCAAGGTGTTGTAGCCGGTGACGTTCAGCTGCGCGACCCGCGCCGCCTGCTCGTCGAAGGTAATGAAGAGGAGCTGTTTGTACGTCAGCGCCACGGCCGCGACGACGAACACCGAGAGCAGGCCCATCAGCCGCGCACCCTCCGGCGTGACGACCGCGAGGTTCCCGAACAGGTAGCCCTGGATGTTGACCCCGGTGAGCCCGTCGCCGTAGCTGATGATGAGTGTCCCGACCGCGAAGCTCCCGCTGAGCATGATCGCGATGGGCACGTCTCCGTAGGCGTCGGTGCGCTCAGTGAGCCACTGAACCGCGAGCGCGCCGAGGATCCCCACCGCGAGCGCGACGAGCAGCAGCGACCCGTTCCACCCTGTCGAGGAAGTGACGAGGATCCCGACCGCCACGCCGGCGAACGCGGTGTGTGCGAGCGTCTCGCCGATCAGCGCCATCTCGCGGTGGACGAGGAAGGAGCCGACGAGCGGGGCGACGACCCCGACGAACACGCCCACGGCCATCGACTGCCACATGATCGGGTGCCGGAACACGTTCGTGCCGAACGCGGTGTCCATCCCCCGCCCGAGCGACCGGAACGCGCCGTACAGGTCGCTCGCGACCGGGAGGTCCTGCGCCCAGTACAGCAGGAGAAACGCGAGCATGACCGCCGCGACGGCGCCCGTGACCCCGATACCGACGAGCTCCGCGGTCCGCCGGAGGCCCCGTTCGCGGCGGGCCCCCTCGGGTGAGGTGCGGTCGCCGTCGTCGGACGTCGGTTCCACGCTCATCAGTGGTGGTGGTGGACGACCTGTCCGGTCGTTCCGTACGCCTCCGCGAGGGCGTCGCTCTCGACGAACGACTCGGTGTCCCCGTGGTGGTACAGCTCGGTGTTGATACAGGCGATGCGGCTCGCGCGGTCGGTGACGACGCCGATGTCGTGCTCGATGAGGATGACCGTGATCCCGTCGCCGTTGAGGTCGTCAAGGAGTGCGTAGAATGCGTCGCGCGACTCGGCGTCGACGCCGACCGTCGGCTCGTCGAGGGCAAGGAGGTCGGCGTCGCTCGCGAGCGCCCGAGCGATGTACGCGCGCTGCTTCTGCCCGCCGGACAGCTCCGAGACGAGCCGGTCAGACAAGTCCTCGATGCCCACCGTCTCGATCGCGTCCGCGACGGCGGCGCGGTCGGCGTCGGAGAGCCGGCCTCGCCCGGCGTGCGCGAACCGTCCCATGGTGACGCACTCGCGGACGGTGACCGGCATCGCCCCGCCGCGGCTCGTCGCCTTCTGGGAGACGTAGCCGATCCGGCCGCCGTCGTCGAACTCCTCGACCGGGCGCCCGAACAGCTCGACAGACCCCTCGTCCGCCTCGTGGAGGCCGAGCATGAGGTGGAGGAGGGTGGTCTTCCCGGAGCCGTTCGGGCCGACGAGCCCGAGGAAGTCCCCCTGTTCGACGGTCAGCGAGACGTCTCTCACGGCGACGGTGTCGCCGTAGGCGAACGTCACGCCGTCGAGGTCGACGATCGCGGTCACTGTGTGTCTCCGATCTGGACCGGCCGCACGTTTAGCTCTTTTACTCCGCCGGCGCGTCGCTGGGCGGACCAGTCGGTCGGCGGCGCGGCGGTCGTCCCGCTCACTGCGCCCCAAACGCCCGCTCGAAGGCGGGGAGGTTGATCTCGGTCATCTGTTCGAGGTAGCCGTAGCCGGCGTCGTTCCACTCCGCCGTCGTCCCGCCGGCAGGCGTGACGGGCACCGCCTCCGTCGCGTCGCTGTTCTCGACGATCGACTCGGCGAGCCGCGGCGACTGGAAGCGGTCGTATAATACGACGTCGATCCCCTCCGCGTCGACGAGGTCGATCGTGTCGGCGATCTCCGACTGCGTCGGCTCGTTCTGCGGCGAGACGCCGACCGGGGAGTGGAGCCGGAACCCGTAGCGCGCCTCCAGGTACTGGAAGGAGTTGTGGCCCGCTAGCACCGCCACGTCGCGCGCGGCCTCCTCGGCGATCGACTCGAAGGCGGCGTCGACCGCGTCGAGTTCCTCGACGTACGCGTCGGCGTTCGCGGCGTACGCGTCGGCGTTGTCCGGGTCCGCCCCGCCCAGCTCCGTCGCGATCGTCTCGACGATGTCGGCGGCGAGTACCGGATCGACCCAGACGTGAGGGTCGTGCTGACGGTCCTCGCCGTGGTCGTGTTCGTCACCACTCTCTTCGTCGTGACTGTCCTCTTCGTGGTTCTCTTCGTCGTGACTGTCCTCGTCGTGACTGTCTTCGTCGTGGTTCTCTTCGTCGTGACTGTCTTCGTCGTGGTTCTCTTCGTCGTGACTGTCTTCGTCGTGGTTCTCTTCGTCGTGACTGTCTTCGTCGTGGTTCTCTTCGTCGTGACTGTCCTCGTCGTGACTGTCTTCGTCGTGACCCTCTTCCTCCTCGTGCGTGTGGTCCCAATCGAGGAGGTCGTCTTCGAGGCCGGCGAGCCCGTCGATCACGGCGACGGAGTCGTAGTCGTCTTCAAGCGTTTCGGCTAGGTCCTGCGCCCACGAGAACTCGGGGTCGTCGAGGTAGACGAACGCGTCCGTCCCCGCGACGTCCGTCGCGAGGGTGCCGTCCGGCGTCCACCCGTGGCCGAGTTGACCCACGTCGACCGGGTCCTCGAACTCCGCGTTCTCGCCCGCCACCTCGTTCGCCCAGTCGTTGAGGGCGAAGAAGGCGGCGTACCCGGAATCGAACGCCTCGGACCCGCCGTCCGCGGCACCGGAACACCCCGCCAGCGACGCTGCTGTTCCCGCGACCGCGAGCCCGGCCCCCCGCCACAGTACCGACCGCCGTGAGTGAGTCATACCAGTGGGTACCACCGATTAACAGAAAAAGGTTATTATTTCACAACACGGAGTTAATAACACGGGCATCGAGAGCGTCCGGGCTTAACAACTCGGCGGAGCGACCTCGAGAACGGCTGGACGCCGGCGTCAGTCGGTGAGGTCGACGACGGTCGCGTCCGCGAGATCGGCGAGCCGCTCGGGGGCGACGGCGAACACCGCGCTCGGCGTTCCGGCCGCGCCGTAGACGGTGTCGTAGTCGGTGAGCGTCGGGTCGAAGACGGTCGAGAGCGCGGCGTCGTGACAGATCGGCGGGACGCCGCCGATGCTCCAGCCAACCTCTTCGCGGATCCGGTTCGGGTCGCCCATCTCGGCGGCGTCGGCGCCGAAGTGGTCGGCGACGGCGTCGAGGTCCAGCCGGTTCGCGCCGCTCGTGATCGCGGCAGCGAGCGCGTCGTCCCGCTCGCCACCGACGAGCGAGACGACAATGGTCGACGCGATGGCGCCCGTCTCGCAGCCGAGCGCCTCGGCCGCGGCGGCCGCCGTCTCCGTGCCCGCTTCGAACTCCAGCACCTCGACGTCGACGCCGTACCGTTCCCCCGCCCGTTCCTCGAACTCAGCCGCGCGTGGATGCATGCGATCCGCCCGGCGTCCCGCCGGTATCAACCTCCCGGAAGCGGTGAAAGTCCGGCCGTGAGTCGGCCCCCGATCCGCGTCGGCGTCAGCGGGTCCGCAGCTCGTCTTTGTCCTTGATCACGCGGGCGTCGCCCTCGCCGGACGTGACCTCGTTGACGAGGTCGTAGAGGTCGTTCTGGAGCCCGGCCGGGAAGGTCAACACGCCGACCCACGAGCCGTCGTTCTGCCACTCCTCGCGCTCTAAGTCACCGAACTCGCGGATCTGCGCCTGCCCGGACCCCGCGTAGTCGGCCGGGAGCTGGACCGCCATCGTCACCTCCTCGAACCGTATCGGGATCACGGGGCGGAGCGCGTCGAGCGCGTCGTCGACCTGGTTCTCCACCGGCTCCATCGGGTCGATTTGGAATCCGGCCTCATCGAGGGCGCGCTCGATCCGCTCGGGCGGGTGCGGCGAGTCGTCCATCTGCGGGTTCACGGCGTTGCGCGTGATGGTATTCACGAGCTGGTTGTGCTTCCGCTCTTGCATCTCCGCGCGCTGCTCGGCGGTGATCTGGATCTCCCCACGCTCGACGACCTCGGGGATGATCGCGAGCGGGTCCGTGGTGTCGAAGACGGTCTCTAAGTCCTCTTCCGCGGGTCGATCCCCCCGCGAGGCGTTCTCGAAGACGTCCTCTGCGGCGATTACCTCTTCTAACTCCCCGTCGAACTCCCCGCGCTTGATCGCGAGCGCGGCGTCTGGGTCGATCAGGACCTCGAAGCGCTCCCCGTGTGACTCCAGTCGGGCCGTCACGGCCTCGTCGAGCGATATCATACCGAACGCTACCACCCCTGCGGTCAAAAAGCCTCCCGCCGTCACCGGCCTCGCGTCGGATCGCCGCTCACGATCGTCAGGCCGCCGCAATCCCCCGATTACCCGCCTGCCGGCCGTTCGTCGTCCCACTCCGTGCGACACGACTCCGAGCAGAAGTGCCGGTGGACGGCGTCGTCGCCGTCGACCCACGTGACCGTTCGATGCCCGGTCCCCAGCGCCGGCTCGCCGCACGTCGCGCAGCTTGGCGCGGACTTCTCGTCGACGTCCTCCTCGAGCTCCGAGGTCGGATCTACCATACCTCCCTGTACGCCCGAGGACACTTGAACCCGCGAAGGGCGGCAGTTCTGGCCACTGCGGCCCCCGCACAGTCGGCTGTCCCCCGCGCAGCGTCGCACGCCCGCTACCGGCGCGTCCGGGCGTCGCGGTCGGTCGCCTTGCGAGAGGGGTGTTTAACAGTGATCTCTCGGTCGGCGCTCGGACCGACGACGGTCCGCTCCCGGCCGTCGGGCCACCGCACGTCCACGCGCAGCGGCTCCGCGCCCCCGAGCCCGAAGTGGGCGACCGGCTCCGTCTGACAGAGGCAGCCGCCGCCCGCGTCGACCGTCCGCCGCTGGACCCCGTCTTCGGTCTCCAGGCGCACGACGGCGCCGCGCGCCGGCGCGCCGTGGCGCGTCGTCGGGCGCACGCGGAGCCAGCCGGCGTCGGGGGCGTCCGGGTCGCCGTAGGCGGTCACCGGCTGTGCGGCGACCTCGCCGTGGACGACGAGGAGCTCTACGGCGCCGTCGCCGTCGAGGTCGGCCGCGACTGCGCCGGTACCGAACCCGTCCGGCTCCGCGGCCGCTCCGAGGTCCACCGGCTCCCACTCCGGGGGGCCGTCAGGGGGATCCACGCGCTCGAACAGTCGGTTCTCGGCGCCGCAGACGTTGAAGAAGAGCTCCTCGCGCCCGTCGTTGTCGAAGTCCGCGGCGACGACCGTCCGGACCGCCCCAACGTCGCGGAGCGCGGCGGGAGCCACGTCGTCGTACCCGCCGTTCGGCGAGCAGCGCAGGAGGCGGCTCGGCGCCGACTCATTGCCGACCGCGAGCGCGAACGTGCCGCCCTCGTCGACGACCGCGGCGCCGCGCGTGTCGCCGACGGGGTCCGAGAGGTCGGGCCCGCCGTCGGTACGGTCGTAGTGACCGTCTCGGTTGCTAAAGAGGCGGTTCGGTCCCCCCTCCACGCCTGCGAACAGGTCGCCCTCGCGGGAGCGGTACGGGACCGCGAGCAGCGACCGACAGCCGCCATCGACCTCCAGCCCGACGGCTTCGGCCATGTCAGTCACCTCGCCGTCGTCGCCGAGTTCGTAGAACGCGAGTGGGGCGGCGTAGCCGGAGACGGCGACGCCGTAGCGGCCGGTCCCCAGCCGGTCGAGCGCGGCGACCGAGCGGCCGGCGCGCACGTCGATGCGGTCGGCGTTCACCTCGCGCGCGAATACGTCGGTCCAGCGGTACCGGTCGGCCTCCAGCCGGCTTAAGAGCAGGTCGGGGTCACCGCCGTCGACGCCGCGCGCGCAGTTGTGGACGTACACCTCCTCGCAGCCGTCCGCGTCGAGGTCGGCCGCGCACACGCCCATCCCATGGCGCGTCCCGTCGGCGACGATGCCGCAGGCGGTGTCGGAGAAGCGGCCGTCCTCCCGGACGTACAGCCGGTTCGGCTCGCCGTACCCGGCGACGAGGACGAGCGGCCCGTCGCGGCCGGGCGTCACCGCGACGCCGTACCCGCGCATCGGGCGCCCGTCGTCGACGAGCGCGGACCGCTCCGTGAACATGGCCGCCCGTCACCGCTCCGAGAATATGAACGCACGGGTTGGATACAGCCGCGCGGGCCCGGGAGGAAATCGACGGCGGCGCTACAGATTCCGCTCGATGTAGTGGTTCACCCGGGAGAGCCGGTCCGAATCGAACGTCCACAGGCCGCGCCAGACGCGGGGTTCGGTCTCCACCGCGAGGAGGCCGACGCCCCCCTCGATCCCACGCACAAGGTCGCTGTTCGGGTCGGTCTCGGCCGGGTGTGGGCCCTCCGGGGGACGGTACACGACGAACCAGCTGTCGGTGAAGTCCGGGTCGCTCCCGGCGTGGATCACCGCG
>JBNJEE010000083.1:0-11821 GCA_051745525.1 Methanobacteriota archaeon
CTCGCGCGGGCAGTTCGCGGCCTATCGGCCGCTCACCGGCACGCGCCACCGCATCGTTCATTTATATATGATCGCCGCTGCTGTCCGTCGTTATTTAAGTATCTAGTCGCTGCCGTCAGTGTGATCTGCTTCGACGGCGTCCGCTCCCGCCGCTCGCGGATACGTCCCCACACCGACGCAAGATTCATATGTGTGGGTATTGTTGACACGGGTGACGATGCCAGACACGAAATCGGGTCGCGAGCGGAAAGGGAGGAACAAGCGCCGCCAACTCGAGAACCGCCTCGCCCGGCGTGAACTCGACGCGGACGACGAACCGCCGGAACCGTACGGGGGGCCGACAGACGCGGAGTTCCTCGCCGAGTCCGACGACGCGGCCCGGTGACCGGTCGCGCTCGGAGCGCCCCTTTTCGGTCCCCGTTCGACCCCGCGCCTGCCGGTAATCTCGCGTCGCGAAAGCTTTAGACCCGGGAGCGGCCTATCTCGGCGCAATGAGTCGCGGCCCCGAGCTGATAATCACGGAGAAGGACAACGCGGCGCGGCGCATCGCCGACATCCTGAGCGGCGAGTCCGCGACCGCGGAGCGGATGAACGACGTCAACGTCTACGAGTGGGGCGGCAAGCGGTGTATCGGGCTCTCCGGCCACGTCGTCGGCGTCGACTTCCCCGCCGAGTACAACGACTGGCGCGACGTCGAGCCGGTCGAGCTCATCGACGCGCCCGTCACCAAGACGCCGACGCAGGAGGGGATCGTCGCCGCGCTCCGCCGGCTCGCACGCAACGCCTCCCGCGTCGTCATCGCGACCGACTACGACCGCGAGGGCGAGCTGATCGGCAAGGAAGCGTACGAGCTCGTCCGCGAGGTGAACAAGGACGTGCCCGTCGACCGCGTGCGCTTCTCCTCCATCACGGAAAACGAGGTGCAGGAGGCGTTCGCGAACCCCGACGACCTCGACTTCGAGCTGGCGGCCGCCGGCGAGGCCCGCCAGACCATCGACCTCACGTGGGGCGCGGCGCTCACCCGGTTCCTCTCCTTGTCCGCCCGACAGATGGGCGACGACTTCATCTCCGTCGGCCGGGTCCAGGGCCCGACGCTCAAGCTCATCGTCGACCGCGAGCGCGAGATCCAGGCGTTCGACCCCGAGTCCTACTGGGAACTGTCGGGCGAGCTGGCGAAGTCGAGCGGCGACCCCTTCGAGGCGCGCTACTTCTACCTGAACGACGAGGGGAACGAGCGCGAGCGCGTCTGGGACGGCGACGTCGCGGAGGTACTCACCGAGGCGCTCGACGCCGCCGACGAGGCGACCGTCGACGACGTCGACCGCCGGACCCAGACCGACGACCCGCCGACGCCGTTCAACACCACCGCGTTCATCCGCGCGGCGGGGTCGCTCGGCTACTCCGCCCAGCGCGCCATGTCGCTCGCCGAGGACCTGTACACCGCCGGCTACGTCACCTACCCGCGGACGGACAACACGGTGTACCCGGACGATCTGGAGCCCGAAGAGCTGATCGAGGAGCTCTCGGCGGCGTCGACGTTCGGGACGGACGCCGCGAGCCTGCTCGACGAGGACCGCGACATCGAGCCGACCGAGGGCGACGAGGAGACGACCGACCACCCGCCGATCCATCCCACGGGCGAACTCCCCTCGGCCTCGGACCTCTCCGACGACGAGTGGGAGGTGTACGAGCTGATCGTCCGCCGGTTCCTCGCGACCTGCGCCGACCCGGCCACCTGGGAGCGCCTGCGCGTCGTCGCGCTCGCGAACGGCGAGGCGACGCCGATCGCCGAGGGCGCCGACGGGCTCGCCGCGCTCCGCGACCCCGAGGACGCGTCGAAGCCGGCTGACCTCGTCTCGGACGGCGGCCTGCGGCTGAAGGCCAACGGGAAGCGGCTGCTGGAGGCCGGCTACCACGACGTCTACCCGTATCGCTCCAGCGACGAGCGGATCGTCCCCGACGTCGAGGTCGGCGAGACGCTGTCGCTGTCGGACCGGACCACCGAGGCCAAGGAGACGCAGCCCCCGCGGCGCTACGGCCAGTCCCGGCTCATCGAGGAGATGGAGAAGCGCCAGCTCGGCACGAAGGCGACCCGTCACCGGACCATCGAGAAGCTGTACGACCGCAACTACGTCGAGAGCGACCCGCCCCGCCCGACGCGGCTCGCTGAGGCGGTCGTGGAGGCCGCGGAGGAGTTCGCCGACCGGATCGTGAGCGAGGAGATGACCGCCCAGCTCGAAGCGGACATGGCGGCCATCGCCGCGGGCGAGAAGGAGTACGACGAGGTGACGGCCGCGTCCCGGGACCTCCTCTCGCGCGTGTTCGACGATCTCACGGAGTCGCGTGAGGCGGTCGGCGACCACCTCCAGGACTCGCTGAAGGCGGACAAGACGCTCGGCCCGTGCCCGGAGTGCGGATCGGACCTCCTCGTTCGGAAGTCGCGACAGGGGTCGTACTTCGTCGGCTGTGACGGCTACCCCGACTGCGAGTACACGCTGCCGCTCCCCTCGACCGGGAAGCCGCTCATTCTGGACGAGACCTGCGAGGACCACGGCCTCCGGCACGTGAAGATGCTCGCCGGCCGGAAGACGTTCGTCCACGGCTGCCCGCAGTGTAAGGCGGACGAAGCCGACGAGCAGGAGGACGAGGTGATCGGCGTCTGCCCCGACTGTGGAGGAGAACACGGCGGCGAGCTCGCGATCAAGCGACTCCGCTCCGGCTCCCGACTCGTCGGCTGTACGCGCTACCCCGACTGCGACTACTCGCTGCCGCTCCCCCGCCGCGGCGAGATCGAGGTCACCGACGAGACCTGCGAGGAGCACGACCTCCCGCACCTCCGGGTCCACTCCGGCGACGAGCCGTGGGAGCTGGGCTGTCCGATCTGTAACTACCGGGAGTTCACGGCCCGCCAGGTGGGATCGGAGCTCCAGGCGGTCGAGGGGATCGGCGAGAAGACCGCGGCGAAGCTCAAAGACGCCGGCGTCGACGGCGTCGACGAGCTCAAGTCGGCCGATCCGGACGACCTCGCGGCCGACGTCGACGGCGTCGGGCCCGACACCGTCCGCGACTGGCAGGCCAAGGCCGACTGACCGACCCCCGAGCGGTCGCGGGTCGATCGGCGACGATCCGTCGACGGGCCGCCAGTCGATCACCGACCGGCCACTGACCGACCCACCACGCCGCGCCGAGCGATGTCGCCCTTCGGCATCGTGGCGAGGCGCTCGAAAGACACCTAGACCCACAAACAAATAACTGCGGAGCGCGTCGTGAGTCAGTAGATGGGCGACCGCGACGCGGAGCCGCCGACCGCCGACCCACGGGCGTCGAGCGGCCACGCCGGCGCGAGCGGGATCCTCCGGGCGTTCGTCGAGGCGATCCCGACCCCGACGCTCGTCTGCGATCCGGACACGCTGGCGGTCCGCGCCGCGAATCCGCCCGCGGCCGACCTCCTCGGACACGACCGCGGCACGCTGACGCTGATGGGGCTCCCCACCCTCGGCGAGGACGACGTCACCGTGGCCGGAGAGGCGATCGCCGACGTCGCCGCCTCGGCTGCCGGAACCGACTCCGAGAGGGCCGACAAGGGAGTGCGGCGGTTCGAGTGGGACGTCCGGTTGGGCGACCCCAGCCTCCGGGTTGACGCGGCGCTCCACGCGGCGACGATCGCCGGCGACGAGTGGCTCGTCGTTGGGCTCTCTGACGCCACCGCCCGCGTCGCCGCCGAGACCGAGCGCGACTCGGAGCGCCGGCTCGTCGACGCGCTCGCCGAGACCGTCCCGATCGCGCTGTTCCGCTGTACCGAAGAAGGGACGCTCGCGCGGTGGAATGGCCGACTGGCGGCCGATTCGGGCTACGAGCCTGCGTCGCTGGCCGGGACGGCGCTCACCTCGCTGTTCGACGAGGAGACGAGCGGGCTCGTGAGCGACTCACTCTCCCGGGTGTACCGCGAACGCGAGACCGTCTCCTGTGAGGCCCGACTGCTCACGCGCTCCGGCGAGCGCGTCCCCTACCGGCTCTCGATCGGCCCCGTGACGGACGGCGACCGGGTCGTCGGCGCGGTCGGCGTCGGCGAGGATCTCACCGAGGCGTCGCTCAGGGAGGAGCGGCTCGCGGTGTTGACGCGCGTGCTGCGGCACAACTTCCGGAACGACCTCAACGTGGTCACGGGGTTCACGGGACGGGCCATCGAGGCGGTCGACGACCCCGACCTCGTCACCGAACTCGAACGGGTCGTCGACACTGCCGAGCGGCTGTTGCGCCTCGGCGAGACCTCGCGGAAGGTGGAGCGGCTGCTCTCCCAGCGCGGTTCGCCGCGGCCGGTCGCGCTCGCGCCCGCGGTCGACGCGGGCCTCGAATCCCTCGACCCGGAGATCCGCGCCCGGGCTGCCGTGGACGTCGACGTCCCGACGGACCTCGCCGTCTCCGCGGTCGCGTTCCTCCCCGAGGCGATCACCGAACTCGTCGACAACGCGGTCCGCCACAACGACGCGGACGCTCCCCGAGTCAGAATTTCGGCCGCGGAGCTGCCCAGCGAGTCGTGGGTCTCGCTCGTCGTCGCCGACGACGGACCGGGGATCCCGCCGGCCGAGCGGGCCGTCCTCACCGGCGAGGAGACGCCGCTCGAACACGCGAGCGGGCTCGGCCTCTGGTACGTGAACTGGATCGTCACCGCAGGCGGCGGGAGTCTCGACATCGCTGAGAGCAAGGCGGGCGGCAGCCGGATCGAACTGTCTCTGCGCGCCGCGGAGGGGTCGCCGCCCGAGGACGCGGAACTGTTCACGTTCGAAGACGTCGGAAACGGCGCGTAGCGGTCGAGCGTCTCGCTCACCCGTTTATCCGCAGTTCGTCGCCGACCGCCACCGACGCCGCCGCGCCCGCCGGGAGTTCGACGACGGTGTCGGCGCGCCCGCGGCCTAGGCCGACGAACGGCGCCAGCCGCTTTTTCGCGGTCACCTCGCCGTCGACGACCCACACTACGTCGATCGCGAACGGCACGAACAGCATGTGGAGCCACTGGATCTCGGGCTCGTCGAACGGGAAGGCCAGGGCGTAGTCGTCTGGGATCGACCGCCGGAACATCAGCCCGCGGGCCTGTTCGAGCGTGGAGCGCGCGACGTCAACGTCGCTCGCGAGGACGGTCTCGGACCCCGACTCGGGCCGGTGTACGAGTCGCACGGCCGCCACCTCGACGCGGGCGGATAAATAGCCTCTCGTTCGGTCGGCGCCGCCGCCGAGCGCATCGTCGGCAGCGTCGGAGTTAGCTCGCGTTCCCGTACGTCTCTTCGAGGTACTCAACGATGTCGCCGCTCTCGGACATCCCATCGACCCCGTGTTCCTCGTCGACGAGGACGGGGACACCGGTCTGCCCGGAGACCTCCTCGACCTCGGTGCGGTCGCCGTGCGAGCGCGGCACCATGATCGACTCGTACTCCAACTCGAGGTCGGCCAGCTTCGTCTTCACCTTCGCGCAGTACGGACAGCCTTCGAGTTCGTAGAGGGTTAGGTTCGCCATCACCGTCCCGTAGGGCGCGGGTCCGTAAAGAGGTGCGGCCGCGGATGCGTCCGACACGCACGGACGGGGAGCCGCGCGCGTTCCGGTCGTGGGCTCGGAGCTAAGGGCCACTGCGGGACGGGGCGCGAAAACGGGGAAAATCGGAGCGTACGAACGTGGGAACCGTTGATCGGTCGTAGTTACGGCGATCGGAGGTGAGGAGTTCGTACTCCCGCTCCTACATCGCGCCGCCCATGCCGCCCATGCCGCCCATGCCGCCGCCGGGGGCGCCACCCTCGTCGCCGTCGCCGGCCGTCGAGAGGTCGCCCGCCGAGATGATGTCGTCGATTTTCAGCACGAGGTTCGCCGCCTCGGCCGCAGAGGCGATCGCCTGCTCCTTCGCGTGGGCCGTCTCGACGACGCCCGCGTCGGCCGTGTCGACGACCTCGCCGGCGAACACGTCGAGCCCGGCGTTCTGGTCGCCGGCCTCGTGGGCCGCGCGCAGGTCGACCAGCAGGTCGATCGCGTCGAGCCCCGCGTTCTCGGCGAGCACGCGCGGGATCAGTTCGATGGAGTCGGCGAACGCCTCGACCGCGAGCTGCTCGCGCCCCTCGACGGAGTCGGCGTAGTCGCGGAGGCGACGCGCGATCTCGACCTCGACCGCGCCGCCGCCGGGTAGCGTCCGGCCGTCCGAGACGGTCGTCGAGACCACGTCGAGCGCGTCCTGAATGCCTCGTTCGAGCTCGTCGACGACGTGCTCGGTGGTGCCGTACAGGAGGAGCGTGACGCCGTGGGCGTCCTCGCCCTCGACGTAGAACAGCTCCTCGTCGTCGTCGCGTTCGACCGAGCCGACCGCGAGGTCGTCGGCGGTGAGGGAATCGAGGTCCGTGACGATCGGCGCGCCGAGGACGTTCTTCAGGAACGTCAGGTCGGACTTCTTCGTGCGGCGGACCGCCAGCACGCCCTCCTTCGCGAGGTAGTGCTGCGCGAGGTCGTCGATGCCCTTCTGACAGAAGACGACGTCGGCGCCCGAGTCGACGATCTGATCGACCTTCTCGCGGAGCTGCGCTTCCTCCTGGTCGAGGAACTTCTGGAGCTGGTCCGGCGAGTCGACGTTGACGGAGGTGTCGACGTCGGCCTCCTCGACCTCGATCGGGTCGTTGAGGAGGAGGACGTCCGCCGACTCGAAGTCGGTCGGCATGTCCTCGTGGACGGGGTCCTTGTCGATCGCCGCGCCGGTGAGCAGGCGGGACTCGCTCGCTGCGCGGCCAGTGCGCGTCTCGATGTTGAGGTTCGCCAGGTCGACCACGTGGGAGCCGTCGTCGGCCTCGACGGTGACGCCCTGTACCGCGCGGACGACGAGGTCGGCGAGCACGTCCTTGTCCAGCTCAGCGCCCTTGCCGGTCATCGACGTCTCGGCGACGTTCTGCAGCGTCTCGGTGTCGTCCGGGTCGACGGCCGTCGCGACCTCGTCGACCTGCTGGCGGGCGTACTCGCTCGCGAGGTTGAACCCCTTGATCACCGCGGTCGGGTGGATGTCCTGTTCGAGGAGGTCCTGCGCGTTCTTCAGCAGCTCGCCCGCGATGGCGACCGCGCTGGTCGTCCCGTCGCCGGCCTCGTCCTCCTGGGTCTCGGCGACCTCGACGACCATCTCGGCGGTCGGGTTGTCGATGTCCATCTCCTGGAGAATGGTGACGCCGTCGTTCGTGATGGTGACGTCGCCCATCGAGTTGACGAGCATCTTGTCCATCCCCTTCGGTCCGAGCGTCGACCGGACGGACTCGGCGACGCCGCGCGCCGCGGAGATGTTGTACTCCTGAGCGTCCTTGTCCTGGACGCGCTGGGCATCCTCGCCCATAATGATCATCGGCTGGCCCTGCTGCATTCGCTGACTCATACAGCGTTTGATTGATTGTGATTCTATATAAATGTCTCGTTGACGGGCGACCGGTCGCAGGCGGACTCCGTCCCGAGCTCTCGTCGAAGATCGCATGACTCAGCGCCGTTTCTCCCGAGTCCATGCGGAGAGTTAGCATTGATCGCCGGTGAGGCGATCTCGGCGATCTGGCGCCATTTATATATCGAACCGTCCGCGTCGCGTCACCCCGGTACCCCACTGGCGAGGAGCGCGGCGTCGACGAGCAACAGGACGGCGAGGCCCGCGCTCGCCAGCAGGTAGGGGCGGCCGACGGACGCCAACCGGGCGGACCCCGGGACGCTCCCCGTCCCCGTGACCGCGTCGACCGGGAACCCCTCGGCCATGTACTGCCCCCACCCGACATCGGGGTCGACCTCGCGGCGCATCCGGAGGACGCCCAGTTCGACGAGCCCGTTCATGGCGCCCCACAGCGACAGCATCGTCAGAACGGCCCATCCGCGCTGGGTCGTCGCGAGGGCCGCGAGCGGCGTGTACAGCCGCCAGATCATGTACGCGCCGGTGACGGGGAGGACCACCCCCGTCCAGCGCGTGATCATGAGCAGACGGTGCGCGGCGTCGACGAACGCGGGGCGACCGAGCGTCCCGTCGGCCGCCCGCGGCAGGGTCGCGTAGACGACGTACAGCATCGCGCCGGTCCACAGCGCGCCGGAGAGCACGTGGAAGACGAAGGTGGCCGTGAGCAACACGGGATCCGGTGGGGGAGAGGGCGGTATAAATGCCCTCCCGGACAGGATCGGTCAGCGCTCAGCCAGTCGGTCAGCGCTCGTCGCCCGGCACCGACTCTAGTGCCGCCTCGACGACGCGCACCGCGCTCGCGCCGTCGCGCCGGGAGACGACGCAGACGAGCGCGTCGCCGGCCACGCCCGCGGCCGCGACGTCGACACCTGCGGCGGCGAGCCTGCCGAGCGCGGTCGACAGCGCGGCCGTCGACGACCGCCGCCTCGACGACGCGCACCGCGCTCGCGACCGCGCTCGGCAGGCTCGCCGCCGCAGGTGTCGACGTCGCGGGCGCCGCGCTGTCGACGTCGCCGGTCGCGAGGATCGCCGTCTGGCCGCCGCCGTCGACGACCGCCGCGTCGCCGACGCGGAGGAGGAAGAGGGGGACGCCGTCCGCGCGGCCCTCGCCCGCGTCGCCTCCGTCGTCGACG
The DNA here is from genome assembly GCA_051745525.1 of Methanobacteriota archaeon. Taxonomy (GTDB): domain Archaea; phylum Halobacteriota; class Halobacteria; order Halobacteriales; family Haloferacaceae; genus Halorubrum. The sequence continues at coordinate 8,579 of JBNJEE010000083.1, forward strand.
ACCCCAACCCCGCTCCGCATCGAGACGCTCGCGGCCCGAGCGTCGGTCTCGTACGCCGGCAGGTCCTCGCGGAACCGGCGGAGCGCGGCCGCGATCGCGTCCGGGTCGCCGTCGAGGTCGGCGCGCTCCGCGAGCCAGGTCGCGGCGGCGCTGTGGTTCACCAGTCCGGCGCGGAGCGCGTCGCGGACGAACGGGTGCGCTCTGACCGCCTCGCGCGTCTCGGCTGCCAGCGACATGCGCAGGACTGCGCGTCGGGCGGCCAAGATCGTTTCGGTCGGGACGCTCGCCGGCGGCGGCCCGAGTTCTCGGGGGCTCGCAGCCTCCGAAGTCCCTAAGAGCGGCGCGGCCCCAGTACGGGTATGCAGTCGCTCGTCATCGTCGCGCACGGCTCCCACCTCAACCCCGAGTCGAGCGCGCCGACGTACGACCACGCCGACACGATCCGCGCCACCGGTGCCTTCGACGAGGTCCGCACCGGGTTCTGGAAGGAAGAACCGCACTTCCGGGAAGTGCTGCGCACCGTCGAGGGCGACGAGATCTACGTCGTCCCCCTATTCATCTCGGAGGGGTACTTCACCGAGCAGGTGATCCCCCGCGAGCTCCGGCTCGCCGGGTGGGACGTCTCCGAGTGGGACTCCGACGGGCTCTCGGCCGATCAGGCCACCCTCGTCGCCGAGGACATCGACCGGGAGGTCCACTACTGCGGCCCGGTGGGGACCCACCGCGCGATGACCGACGTGATCGTCCGGCGGGCGGAGTCGGTGACGGGCGACCCCGACGTGGGCGACGACTTCGGCCTCGCCGTCGTCGGCCACGGCACCGAGCGCAACGAGAACTCGGCGAAGGCGATCGAGTACCACGCCGACCGGATCGCCGAGCGCGACCGCTTCGACGAGGTGAAAGCGCTGTACATGGACGAGGACCCGGAGGTCGACGACCTCCCCGGGTTCTTCGAGAGCGACGACGTGGTGCTGGTCCCGCTGTTCATCGCCGACGGCTACCACACCCAGGAGGACATCCCGGAGGACGTGGGGCTCTGCGAGGACCACACCGAGGGGTACGACGTGCCCGAGACCGTCGACGGCACCCGGATCTGGTACGCGGGCGCGGTGGGGACGGAGCCGCTCATGGCCGACGTGGTGTTGGAGCGCGCCGCCGACGCCGGCGCCGACATCGGGCGCGCGCTCGACGACGTGCGCGAGACGACCCGCGTCGCCACGGGGGACTGACCGTGAGCGACCGAACGCCGGCGTCAGCGGACTCTGCGGTCGCGGACGGCGATGAACCCGCGCTCCCCGATATCGACCTCCCGGGCGACGCCTTCGACGCGGTCCTCGACGCGCTCGACGACCGCGACTCGGACGAACCGCTCCGGTTCGAGGGATTCAGCGTCGCGCGCGACGACGGCGAATACGTCCTCACCGACGGCGATGGCTCGGATCCCCTCGACGAGCGCGACCTCCACGAGGCGCTGTCCGAGCGCGCCCCCGCCGTCACCGACTGGTACGCCTTCGAGCGCGTCGTCGGCGAGTTCGGGCCGCGCCGCGCCTTCCTCCGCTGGATCGAGGACGCCGACGGCGAGACCGTCGCGACCCGGTACGCCGCGCTCGCGGAGGGAGTCGAGCGCGCTTGGGGCGAACTGCGGATCACGGCGACGATCACTGACCGCGGGGAGCGCCGCTACGACGTGCGCCACGCCGACGACGCCGGCGTCCCGGTCGACGACCTGACGGCGCACGAGGATCCCCTCGACGCGCGCGACTTGGTCACCTTCGACGAGAAGGGGCGGTACCGCCCGCTCAAGACGGCGCCGTCGCTCGCGGGCGGCTGGGTCTTCCCCGACCTGGGCCCGCGCGACCTCTACGAGACGGTGGAGACGATCTACCCCGCGACGGTCGCCAACTGGCACCGCGAGCGCGAGGGCGAACTGGACGTGACCCACTGGCGGGAGACGATGGAGCGCCAGTCTGGCATCTACGGCGTGGTGAAGACGTGGGACCGCGGCGAGGGGTACGAACACGTCAACTGGGTCGCCGAGGCCTGCTGTGACGACTCGCAGTGTCTCAAGCGTCGGGAGTGGCAGTACGACGAGGACACCGACCTCGACGTGGACGGCGGCGACGGTGCCTTCCCCTGTCGCGAGCCCTGCTCCGTGGTCGTGTCGGCCGCGCGCAAGTGGACGCGGCTGGAGAGCGAGCAGCCGCGGACCTACGAGTTCGACCTGACTCCGAGCGAGAAGGAGCAGGTGGAGGATATCATCGACGCGGTCGCGGACGGCCGGACCGCTGAGATCCGCGAGGCGGACACGAAGGAGGGCGCGAACCGTTACCGCGCGCGCTTCCTCCGCGCCAAGCGGTTCGACGACGAGGGCAACCTCGGCGGCGTGCCGACCGACCCGGACGAGGAGTGACCCTCTGCGGGGATCGGAGCCGACCGCACCGGACCGGAAACATCGCCGCGCCCCGCAGGCTTTTCTCACCTCCGCCGATACGTTGGCGCAATGAACGCCGTCACGCTAGGCCCCGCCGGCACATACTCGCACCGCGCCGCGCGCGCCGTCGCCGCCGAGGTGTCGTTCCGGGAATCGGTCACCGCCATCGTCGACGCCGTCGCAGACGGCGAGTTCGAGCGCGGGGTTGTCCCCATCGAGAACAGCATCGAAGGCTCCGTTACCGAGAGCCTCGACGCGCTCGCCGACTACGACGTCGCCGTCACCCGCGAGGTCGTCACGCCGATCCGCCACGCCCTCCTCGCGCAGGACGACGAGTTCGAGGTCGTCGCGAGCCATTCACAGGCGCTCGCGCAGTGTCGCAACTGGCTGGAGGCGAACTACCCGGACGCAGGCCTCGAAGCGGTCGCCTCGACGGCCCGCGGGGTCGAGCGCGCCCGCGAGGACGCCCGCGTCGCCGGCATCGGCCACCCCGACAACGCCGGCGACGACCTCTCGATCCTCGCCGCGGACATCCAGGACCGAACCTCGAACGCGACTCGGTTCCTCGTCGTCGCGCCCGAGTCCGCCCGCGCCGACGCCGGCGGGAAGACGACGCTGATCGTCTACCCGAACGCGAACTACCCCGGGCTCCTGCTCGAACTGCTGGAGGCGTTCGCCGACCGCAACCTCAACCTCTCGCGGATCGAGTCGCGCCCGAGCGGCGAGCGCCTCGGCGACTACCTGTTCCACTTCGACGTCGACGCCGGCCTCTACGAGGACCACATGGCGAAGGCGGTCGAGGACGTGGAGGC
>JBNJEE010000202.1:0-3417 GCA_051745525.1 Methanobacteriota archaeon
CGCCGCCCGGCCGGAGGACGCGGCGGCGAGTTGTACCTGTCGGTGATGCACCCGTTCCGGGAGCTTATCCACCCGGACGACGGCGGGCCGCGCCGGGGGTACCACGCGTCCCCTCGGCGGGAGATCGAGGTCGACGAGACGTACGACGCGGACCTGGTCGCGTTCGACCGCACCGTCTCGGAGCTCCACCGCGCCCTCGTGGACGCGGGGTTCGCCGTCCAGCGCATTGTCGAGCCGGAGCCCGAGGACGGCGAGACGACGAGCGATGGCGACGCCGCGGCGGCCGCCGCCCCGCGGGCGCTCCTCCCCGAGACGCTCGGCTTCTGGGCCCGGCTCGACGCTCGGTGACGCCCCGCTCCGGAGCGCTTCCCGTGACGTTTTACCCCCCGGCCGTCGAGCCTCCGGTATGCACTTGGAGGGGACGATTCTGGTCGGTCCCGACTTCGAGCCGGTCGAGGGCCGGGTCGTCGTCGCGGACGGCGAGATCGTCCGGATCGAGGAGGCGTCCGTCGAGAGCGACGACGTGACCCTGCCGGCGTTCGTCAACGCCCACACCCACATCGGCGACTCGATCGCCAAGGAGGCGGGCGAGGGGCTCTCGCTTGACGAGCTGGTCGCGCCGCCGGACGGGCTGAAACACCGCCTCTTGCGCGCAGCGGACCGCGAGGAGAAGGTCGCCGCGATGGCGCGCACCCTGCGGTACATGGAGTCGACCGGCACGGGCACGTTCCTCGAGTTCCGCGAGGGCGGCGTCGACGGCGTGCGCGCGATCCGCGACGCGCTCGCGGGCGAGGGAGTCGGGTTCGGTGAGCGCGCGATCGAGCCGGTCGTCTTCGGCCGCGACGACCCCGACGTGCTCTCGGTCGCGGACGGGTACGGCGCCTCCGGCGCCCGCGACGCCGACTTCGACGCGGTCCGGACGGAGACGCGCGAGGCCGGCAAGCCCTTCGGGATCCACGCCGGCGAGCGCGACGCCGCCGACGTCAACGCCGCGATGGACCTCGATCCCGACTTCCTCGTCCACATGGTCCACGCCGAGAAACTCCACCTCGAACGGCTCGACGACCGCGGCACGCCGGTCGTCGTCTGCCCGCGGTCAAACCTCGTGACGAACGTCGGCGTGCCGCCGATCCGCGAGCTGACTGAGCGGACGACCGTCGCGCTCGGCACCGACAACGTGATGACCGACTCGCCGTCGATGTTCCGCGAGATGGAGTTCGCGGCGAAGCTCTCCGACCTCCCCGCCCGAGAGATACTGCGGATGGCGACGGTTAACGGCGCCCGGATAGCCGGGCTGAACCGCGGGGTCGTCGAGCCCGGCGCGGACGCCGACCTGCTCGTCCTCGACGGCGACTCCGACAACCTCGCCGGCGCACGCGACCTCGTCCGCGCCGTCGTCAGGCGCGCCGGCCACGCGGACGTCTCGCGGGTCGTGATCGGCGGCGAAGCCGTCGTCCCGCGCGACGACTGAGTCGCCGCGAGTCCGGACCTCCCGACCGATTTCCCCCGTCGACGGAGTGAAACCGCTCCCGCCCATCTCCCCGCTCATGACGACGCTCTCGCTGCTCGCCGGGCTCGCGCTGGGCCCGGTCGTCGGACTCGTCGCGACGCTGGCGATGGACCCGGTGATGGCGCGGCTCCCCGAGGGGGCGACGGCGCCGAAGGTCGCCGCGAGCGTGCTCACGGACACCCCGGTCGACGACGCGCCCGAGCGGCTGGCGACGTGGGTCCACTACGTCGCCGGGAGCGGCTCCGGCCTGCTGTTCGTCGGCCTCTTTTCGGCGGTACAGGCCGTTCTCGGCGTCGGGACCGCCGCCGCGCTCGTGGTCGCGGGCCACGCGATGGTCGCGCTGATGGTCGGCTTCTTCGCGCTCGTCCCGCTGCCGCGTGCGTCCGGGCTCCCGCGCCAGCGGCTCGGTCCGATCCGGCGCGACTGGGCGGTCTCCGCGGCGACGTACGTCCTCGTCGCCGCCGTCGCGGTCGCGGTCGCGACCGGGATCTGACTCCGCGTCGGCGGGCGTCGCGCCGTCGACCGTCCGCCGGGAGAGAAACGGTTTAGTCGCTGGCTCCGGCCCGATCGGGTATGCACGCCATCACTCGATCCGGGTGGATCGAGGTCATTTCGGGGTCGATGTTTTCGGGGAAGACTGAGGAGCTGCTCCGCCGCCTCCGGCGGTCCGAGATCGCCGGCCAGTCGGTCGCCGTCTACACCCCCGCGATCGACGACCGCTACGGCGAGGCGACGATCGGGAGCCACACGGGCCGCCAGTGGGAGGCGACCGTCGTCGACAACGAGGGCGACGGCCCGCTCGAGGTTCTCGAAGACGACCCCGCCGAGGTCGTCGCGATCGACGAGGCGAACTTCTTCTCGGACGCGCTCATCGAGGTCTGTAACGCCCTCGCGGACCGCGGCAGCCGCGTGATCGTCTCGGGCACCGACCAGACGTTCCGCGGCGAGCCGTTCGATCCGCTCCCGCAGCTCATGGCGACCGCCGAGTACGTCGACAAGCTCCAGGCCATCTGCTCGATCTGCGGCGAGCCCGCCTCGCGGAACCAGCGGCTTATCGAGGGCGAGCCCGCCCACGTCGACGACCCGACGATCCTCGTCGGCGCCGAGGAGTCTTACGAGGCCCGCTGTCGCGACTGCCACGTCCTGTTGACCGGCGACCGGCCCGAGGAGCGGTCGTTCGAGAGCGCCGAGGCCGACTCCGCGAACGACTGACTCCGCGAACGAGTGAGCCGACCGCGGCACCGCCGCGCGGCGTCGCCTCAGTCCGGCCGGCGCGCACGCCGGTACGCCCAGAGGTGACCGTCACCGTCCGGCAGGTCAATCGGCCGGTAGGTTCGAACCAGCGCGGTTCCGTCCGCGAGGGCGAGCCGCTCGTCGTCCACCGGGCGTCGCGCCGCGACTATCGTCTCGATCCGCTCGACGAACCCCTGCGGGTCGGCGAGCTCCTCGCTCAGTTCGACGGCGAGCGCCTCGCAGTCGCGGCCGACGGCGGTCTCCGGATCGCCGTCGACGTCGAACAGGTCGTACAACCGCTCGTTCACCCGGATGATCCCACGATCTGCGTCCTCGACGAGCATCCCGACCGGGAGCGCGTCAAGCGCGGTCGACAACACGGCGTTCGTCCGCTCGATCTCGCGTTTCCTGGCCTCCGCCTCGGTGACGTCCTCGAACTGCGAGAAGACGCCGATCACTGCCCCCTCGCCGTCGGTCACCACTTGGTTGTGCCACGCGCAGCGGAGCCGCTCGCCGTCGCTGCGGACGTTCTCGTTGACACTCTGGAACCCGCCCTTGTTCGAGAGGAGGTCGCGTTCGAGCGCCGCCACGTGCCGGTGCTCCTCTTCGGGCACGAACGGGAGCCACGTCCCGCCGATCAGTTTTGACTCCTCGTACCCGAGGATCTCCTCGGC
>JBNJEE010000009.1:0-33227 GCA_051745525.1 Methanobacteriota archaeon
CCGCGAGCGCGTCGGCGAGGAACTCGTCGAGGACGCCGCGGCCCGCGGCCAGGCGGTCGGCGTCGATGTGGCGAAGCGGTTCCGGTACGGCACGCCCCACGAGGAGGTCCTCGACTTCGCCGACGCCCACGGCGCGGACCTGATCGTGGTCGGCTCGGCGCGCCGCACCGGCCTCGACCGGCTCATCCACCCGGAGACGGTCCCCACCCGCGTCCAGCGGCGCGCGTCCGCGCCCGTGCTGGTCGTCGGCGCCGACGACTGACCCGGTGCCGACGAGTGACTCGGCGCCGATGACTGATCGCGTCGTCCCGCGCCGCTGTCGGCGCCCACGACCGCGGTGCGGGAGGACCGGTTAAGTGGGTCGGCCCCCAACGATCGGTGTGACTGATGTAGGCATCGTCGGCGCGGGCGCGGGGGCGGCCGCGGCGGCGTTCGTCGTCGACGGCACCGTACCCGACGCGGACGTGACCGTGCTGGAGAAGTCCGGTGGGCTCTGCGGGCGCGCGGCGACCCGTCGCCACGGCGACCTCACGTACGACTACGGGGCGAACTACCTGAAGAGCGACGATGACCGCGTCGTCGAACTGATCACCGAGACGCTCGACGACGAGGGGCTCGTCGACGTGACGGAGCCGGTGTACACGTTCGAGGCCGACGGGGCGGTGTCGTCCGGGCGCGACGCGGACGGGCACAAGTGGAGCTACCGGCAGGGGCTCACTCAGATCGCGAAGCGCCTCTTCGGTCGCACCGACGCGACCGTCCACCGGCGGACTCGGGTCGAGACGGTTCGGCGGGTCGAACACGAGGACGCGTGGGAGCTCGACGACGCCGACGGCGAGACCCACGGCCCGTTCGACGTAGTCCTCATGAACCCGCCGGCGCCGCAGACGGCCGAGCTGCTCCGAACCGCCGAGTGGGACGACCCGCTTCGCGAGACGCTCGCCGAGGCGGTCGGCGCCGTCGAGTACCGCAGCGTCTGGACCGCCGTCCTCCGCTACCCGTTCGCGCTCGACGTCCCCTACTACGCGCTCGTCAACACCGACAAGGAGCACGCGGTCAGCTGGATCTCCCGCGAGGAGTGTAAGGCCGGACACGTCCCGGACGGCGAGACGCTGCTCGTCGTTCAGGCCAACGACGCGTGGTCCGACGCGCACTACGACGCCGACCCGGCCGAGAACGTCGCCGCGCTCGCCGGACACGCCGCCGAAATCGTCGGCGACGAGCGCCTGGCCGACCCCGCGTGGACCGACCACCAGGGGTGGCGCTACGCGCTCCCCGAGGCGAGCGTCGACCGCGGGCCGGTCGACTCGGCGCACGACGCGGGGCTGTTCCTCCTCGGCGACTGGGTCGCGGGCGAGGGACGGCTCCACGCCGCGATCGCGAACGGGCTCGACGTCGGCGAGCGCGTCACGTACGGAATTTAAAAAACCAGGGACGGCGGTGCGATCGACAGCGCCGTCGCTGCCCAGGAAACGACTTTTCCGAAGTAGCGATGCGAGAGCGATCCGAACCGCGGTCGGAGCGCTTAATTCGTCGTGATGCGGTATTCGACGGTCCCCAGTCCGGGGAGCGTGAGCGTCTGGACCCGACCGCTGCGCCGTCGGAGGGTCCGCAGGACGGACCGAGAGAAGAAGGCGAGCGCGACGGTTCCGGCGAGGAACGCGACGGTCGCGACGGGGTACGTGAACGCGGCGAACGGGACGATGACGAGCGCGAGGTACACGAGCGTCCCCAGCGGCGAGCGACCGGCGGGCGGCGACTCGCGACCGATCGGCCGGTGCGCCTCCGCCGAGGTGATAGAGCCTTGGTACATATCTCACCGTACGTGCTCGGCCGACTAAAACCTTTCACTTCTCAAATAGGTTTTGAGAAACGATACCATGGAACATGCGTGTAAAACATCTGAAACGGTTGTTAATAGGGTGTAAGTAGTGTCATGGTACGCGTTGGTACACTTCTAATATTTCTGTGAGGTGTTGCGTCACACGGCGGTCATCACACTCGGTCGGGGCGGTTCTCGACGCAACCGGTCGGGTCGCGGTCCCGGACGCGAATCGCACTCGTCGGCGTTCTCGGGAATTGGGCCGCATCGCGATCGGCGGTGCTTTTATTTCGATCCAACGACTCTCGTAGATACGGACAGACACACGATGACACTGGACACTCCCACATCCGATCCGGCGGCCGCCGTCGCGGCGTCGGAGCGCAAGCGCGTGGTCGCTGGCCTCGCCGACGGCGTCGTCGAGACCGTCGCTGACCTGCGCGTTCGCGGGCGGGCCGACGAGATTGCGGCCGACCTCCGCGAGACGCATCTCCCCGCCTTGGAGGAGGCAGGCTACATCGAGTGGGACCGCGAGGCCGGGACCATCGAGCCCGGCCCGAACTTCGAGGAGGCCGCGCGCCACGTCGACGACCTTCCGATGCCGGACGTCAAGCCCTCCGACGACTGATTCCCGCTGCCGGTCGGGCGCACGCTCGACCGAGACCGACCGGCGCAGAGGCGTCCGGGACCGGCCGGCGCGGCCCGGGACGTTTATGCCCGGGCGCGGGCGACACCCGACAGCGATGGCCGAGCCGATCCTGAAGTGGGCCGGCGGGAAGCGGCAGCTGCTCGACGAGCTGTACGCCCGGTTCCCGACAGAGTTCGGCCGGTACCACGAGCCGTTCGTCGGCGGCGGCGCCGTCTTCTTCGACCTGGAGCCGCCCCGCGCGACGGTCAACGACGCGAACCCGCGGCTCGTGAACTTCTACGAGCAGGTCCGCGACCGCCCCGACGAGCTGATCGCCCGGCTCGCCGAGTTCGGCGACCCCGAGGGCGACCCCGACCCGGACCTCCGGTACGCCGGGGAGACGGCTCGCGGTCGGGACGTGGACGCCTACTACTACCAGCAGCGCGCGCGGTTCAACCGCCGGCCGTACGAGGGGGAGTTCGACCCGCTGGAGGAGGCGGCCCTCCTCTTGTACCTCAACCGCACCTGCTACAACGGGCTCTACCGCGAGAACGCGGACGGCGGGTTCAACGTCCCAATCGGGCGGTACGCCGACCCCGACTGGGTCCAGCGCGACCGGATCCGGCGCGCGAGCGACCTGCTCGCCGACGCCGAGATCCGCAACGAGGACTTCGCGTACGTCCTCGACGCCGCCGAGCCCGGCGACCTGGTCTACTTCGACCCGCCCTACGAGCCGATGAGCGCGACCGCGAACTTCAACGAGTACAGCGCGTCGGGGTTCGACCGCGAGGACCAGCGCCGCCTGCTCGACGTCGCCGTCGAGCTCCACGACGCCGGCGTGTGGGTCGTTCTCTCGAACAGCGGCGTGATGTACGACGCGTACGCCGAGGCGGGGTTTCGCGTCGACCGCGAGGGCGCGACCCGCGCGATCAACAGCGACGCCGACAACCGCGACGCAGTCGACGAGATCGTCGCGACGAACGTCCCGCCCGCCGAGCGCCGAGAGTCCGGGCAGCGAGAGCTCTCGGGGTTCTAGCAGGGGTACTTGAGGCGACCGACCGAGACCGGGGTCGGTCGCCGCAGCCCTCGTTTCGCGTCGCCGGCCTCCGTCTCCGGAGCGCGCCGTTGGGGCGGGCTTTTTGACCTCCCCCGCCGACGGGTCGGGTATGACCGATCTCGACATCGACCTCGTCCTCGTGCCCGTCGACGGTAGCGAGGAGTCCCACGAGGCGGTCGATTACGCCATCGCGGTCGCGAGCGAGTACGGCGCGAGCGTCCACGCGCTGTACGTCCTCGACGAGGAGGTCGTCCGCGCCATCGACCACGGCGTGGTCGACGAAAGCGAGGTGGCCGACGACTCCGAGGCGTTCACCGACTCCGTCGCCCGCCGCGCGGAGGCCGCCGGGGTCCCCCACAGCAACTCCATCGCGTACGGCTTCTCGACCTCGGTGAAGACCGTCCACCCCGGAAGCGTCGTCCTCGACACCGCCGAGGAGTTGGAATCGGACTTCATCGTCGTCCCGCGCGAGCCGGTCTCCGGCGATCCCGGCGAGGTGCTGGGGAAGGCCGCGGAGTACGTCCTCCTCTACGCGAGCCAGCCCGTCCTGTCCGTCTGATGGTCGGCGGCCTCCTCCCGGCGGGCACGACGCTGCCGCCCGCGCCGTACCTCCTTGTCGTCCTGCTCGCCGCCGGCGGGGTCGTCGCCGCGCTCCGCCGTCGCCGCCCGCGGGTCACCGCTCGACGCGTGCTCGCGCTCGCCCCCTGGATAGCGCTCGGCTCTGCGGCCCACGTCCTCTACGTCGTCGACGCGCTCCCGTCCTCGCTCGCCCCGTTCGCCGGCTCGCCGACCGTCTACCTCACGGTCGGAACGGTCGCGGGCGCGGCCTGGCTTGCGGCCGACGCCGCCCGTCCGGACCGCGTCGCAACGCGGCTCGCGGTCGCTGGCGCGCTCTGCCTGGTCCCGGTCGTCCTGGTTGCCGTCGGCACCGGACTCTCTCCCGCGGGCGCACGCTGGTCGGCGGTCGCGCTCGCGCTCACCGTCCCGATCGCGGGCGCCGCCTGGGTCGGCCTGACGCGTTTCCGGCCCGCGGCCGCGATTACCGGTTCCGTCGGCGCCCTCGCGGTGTTCGGCCACGCGCTCGACGGCGTCTCGACGGCGGTCGGGACGACCCAGCTCGGCTTCGGCGAGCGCACACCGCTCTCGCGGGTCTTACTGGAGGTCGGCGGACTGCCCTCGCTCCCGGTGGTCGGCGAGGGGTGGCTGTTCCTCCTCGTGAAGCTCGCGGTCGCGACCGCGGTCGTGTGGCTGTTCGCGGCCTACGTCCGCGAGGAGCCGGCGGAGGGGTACCTCTTCTTAGGGTTCGTCGCGGCGATGGGGCTCGGCCCAGCGGCGCACAACTTGTTGCTGTTCTCCGTGGCCGCGTGAGGTCGGCCTCCGCCCGCCGGCGTCACAGGACCGCGAGCGCGAAGGCGACCGCGACGGCGCCCAGCATGACCGCCTGGACGAACGCGCTGGCGAGCGCGCCGACCACCGCGAAGGCCGCGCGCCGGGCGGCGACGCGCGGCTCGGCGCCCTCCTCGTAGAGGGCGGCGAGGAAGACGACGCCGCCCAGTCCGAGGACGAGACCGATCGGGCCCATCACAAACAGGAGCGCGATCCCAACCAGCGTGCCGACGACCACGGTCCGCGTCGATGCGCCGCCGAGCCGCCCGGAGACCATCCCGGACACCAGCTCCGCGGCGGAGGCCAGAAGCGAGACGAGGACGAGCGCGAGCAGCACGCCGAGGCTGGGCTCCGCAAAGCTGGTCGTGTACGCGTAGCCGACGACGGTCAGCGCCGCGAGGACGCCGCTCGGCACGAGCGGGACGAACGAGCTGATCGTCCAGACGACGAGCAGCGCTATCGCCAGTTCGGCCGCGGGGAACGCCATACGGGATCCACGCGGCGCAGGGTGAAAAAACGGCGTCTCGAACTTACTAACGCCCGAACGGGTCGGCGAGGGCCCCGATTACTCCTCTTCCTCGACGACTTCCGGGTCCTCGATGGCCGACTGGAGGGAGTCGAGCCCGTTGACCCACTCGGAGACGAGCCCGTACTCCAGGTCCTCGACGAGTTCGATGTCGAGGGGCTCGCCGTCGATGACGCGCGTGCCGGCCTGAACCACGTAGCCGAGGGCGGCGTCGAGGTCGTCGCTCTCCTCGGCGTCGGCGGCCGCGCGCACGAACTCGCTCACGTCGCCGTCGACGACGCCGCCGACGACGTACTCCTCGGCCGCGTAGAAGACGGGGACGAGCGAGGTCTGGACGCCGTCGATCAGCATCACCTTGTCCTCGTCGTCGAACTCGACGTCGGCGAGGACGATCTCGCGGATGTCGCGGACCTCCTCGACGGCGCGCTCCTCGTCGATGCGGTCGTCGTCGAACGCGGTCAGCACCTTCACCACGGCGATCGCCGCGTCGTCCTGGAGGTTCAACAGGAGGCGGGCGGATTCCTCGTTCTCGGGGTCCAGCTCCTCCTCTGCCAGCCTGTCGAGCCAGTTTTGCCAGCGTTCGTCGGTATAGAACGTTTCAACGGCGTCGTCGTCGGTCATGTGCCGTACGTCGCCCGGGCAACTCAAATGCCTTTCCTATCGATCGCCGCCCGAGACCGTGTCTCACCCGCGTGAATCCCGGAATCAGGGCTCTCTCTCCAGCGTCGCCTCGGTGTCGATTCCGTACACCGCGCGGGGAGTCTCGACGTGCGCCCGCCGGACCGCGTCGTCGTGCCCCTCCGCTAACAGCCACCGGACCCGCCGCGGGACGGTCTTCGGTCCCAACACCATCCCCGGGCGGTCCGGGTCGTCCACGAAGTCGGTCTCCATCAGGAACGACTCGCCTGCCTCCGCGGCGCGCTCCAGCCGCTCCTTGTCGCTCATCACGCTTGGCGTCACGCCCGCCAGCTCGCCGGCGGCGTAGTGTTTGACGACCTTTGCGGGGTCGAGGCCGACCTCCTCGGCGACCGCGGCGAGGTCGGTCAGGTCCTCGGTAGCCTCGGTGTGGAGCTGGACCGCGCAGTCGACGTCGGCGCCGAGCTCGAACGCGCGCCGCGTGACCGCGTTCGACCCGTCCCAGACCGCGTCGCTCACGTCGTAGTGGGGGCGCCCGGACTTGAGCGCGAGCGCGTCCTCTTCGGCGACGTACTCGCTCGCGACCTTCAGCCCGCCGCGCATGAGGTCGCGGGCCGCCTCGGGCGAGAAGCCGCGCTCGTCGACGAGCCGGCTGATCAGGCCGGGATGAACGCCGAGGACGGGCCACGCGCGCCCCGGGAGGGCCTCCGTCGCGGCCGCGACGGTCTCCAGCGTCTCCTCGAAGACGGCCCGGAAGTCGTCGGGCTCGTCCGGCTCGACGCCGAGCAGCCACGAGGGCTTGTTCACCACGAGCAGGTGGGTGCCGCCGAGCCGCGCGAACTCCTCGACGGCCTCGACCCCGCGGCCGTGTCGCGGGTCGAGGTGGAGGTGATTGTCCAGCACGGGCGTCCCGAGGTCCTCTGTCATGGGAGGGCGTTCGGCCCCGCGCGATTAGAAGGATCGGTCTGTGGCGGGTGGAGCTTCGGCGGGAACGCTCTCAGTCAGCTTGGTTCGCCGCGAGCGCCGCGTCGGACTGCGGGACCGTGACGTCGGCGAGGCCGGCCTCGATCGCCTCGCGGCGCTCCTCGAACCGCCCGGGCAGCACCAGTCGCTCGCCGAGCTCGTCGAGGGGCTCGTCGCTCGCGTACCCCGGATCGGCGGTGGCGCGTGCCTGCGAGCGGCCGCCCCCGGCGGCCGCGAGGCAGCACGCGCGAGGGACGCGGTGAGAGAGGGGCGACCGGAGGGAGCCCCGAGCGAACCGCGAGGCTGGGGAGGTGTGAGGCTGCGGTGCCGTGTGGTGTGGGGCGGGACTCAAAGGGGCAGTCGCGAGGGCGAAGTCCGACGAAGCAAGCACCGCAGCGAGCAACGCGAGCGAGGAGCGCAGCGAGTCGCACGCGCCCTCGCGACTGGGGCATTGGAGGCGTTCGCCGTCGATCTACTATCAACGATTTATAAATGAGCGGCTGGCGCTTCGGGGACTCTCCGCTGGACCCCTTTGTTTATAAACATCGTCGCTCGCGGTGTCGACCGCAACCGGAACGATATCCACTCTCTCGCGGATATTCCGTCGAGCCGAACTGGTGACATCCTCCTCGCCGTAAACGGCGAGGCTTTCCACGCATGGGGAATACCAGTTAGTCGTCGTCACCAGAACCGTCGGTTCTGGTTGGCTCACGAGACTCCGTCTCGTGAACGCTGGCAGAGGGTTCCGACTCTTCGTAGGCCGTGAGCGTCATCTGCGCTGGTACGCTCTTCTCACGGTGAGTCGTGGCGGTGTCACAACCGCTCCCATCCTGAGGCGAGTCATCGCGCTCCGCCTTGTCAAGCGGGACGCTCTCTCCCCACGGGTCAACCCGTCGTGCGATATTCGCGGAAGCGTTGCTGTCGGCCTGAAACGTCGAAACGTGGCAGTCGCCGTTCGGACACCGAAACTCGGCTTGGGAGTCCCGCCGACCGATACGGTGGCACGAGTGACACGTCTGCGAGGTGTACGCCGGATTCACGTACTCGACCGGGATGCCTGCTTCCGTCGCCTTGTCCTCGATGCGCCCTTGCAGTCGGGCGAACGCCCACGAGTGAAGCCGACGGTTCATGTACTTCCCGTAGTCGAGACGCTCACGGATGGACGTCAAGTCCTCCATCACCAACACGGGATTCTCGTACTGCTTTGCGTACTCGACGGCTTGCCGAGACGCTTTCTCCACGATGTCGGTGAGCGCGTTCTGGTAGTGCGAGAAGCGGTTTTCGATACGCCACTCAGATGCGTCACGCTCTTGGAGTCGTTTCAGGGTCGTGTGCATCTCTTTGCGGAGATGCTTCGCTCTGCTTCCGCTACACACGAACGGGTCAGTCGGAGAACCGTCCTTGAGGGCACAGCCCGTGATGAGGGCGGTTTCTCCGATGTCTAAGCCGATGTGCGTGGCGTCACCGTTTGTCGCTGGTTCTTCGACCGGGTACTCGACGGTGACGTGCAGTACCCAGTTCTTCCGGTGCTGTTGAAGCCGTATTTCGCCCGCCTTCGCGTCCTCCGATACGAGGTCGTGCCAGAGATCTTCCTGTTCAGGGTTGATGCGGAGCGGTATCCAGAAGTTCGTTCCCCGGCCGGGACGCGGAACCCACCACGTGAACGCGTAGTCGCGTTCTTCAGAGTGGTCGAACTTCGCGGCTTGATTCGTGAGCCGTATCGGGTGACCGTCGTCCAACTCCTTGGCGTTGTACGTCTTGCGAAGTTTCGGAACGTAGTTGCAGAGAGCGGCCTTGGCCTGATACGGGAGGTCGTAGGGCGTCACGATGTCGCTCACCGCCGACATGGTACTCGCTCCGGCGTCGAACGCTTCTTGCAGACCGTCACGGTAGGTTTTGAGCAGGTCGTTGAGTTTCGACTGCTTGTGCGCGGTGGGTGGCGCGAACGTCGCCTGCAACGTCTTCGTGACGGTCGTGGACATCGCTACTGCTCCTCCACGTACTTCATGAGTACGTCGATGCTCACTTGGCCGGTGGTGGCGAGGAAGTACCCCGGTTGCCAGAACGCCTTGTCGAGCGCCTGCCGAACCTCGGGATTCTCGTCACGGATTTTGCGGGACGTGACGCCCTTGAGCGAGTTGATGAACTTGGTGAGGTCGGTCGTTGGCTTCGCTGTGAAGAGGATATGAACGTGGTCGCTTCCGCCGTTGACGTTCTGGATGTTCACGCCGAAGTCTTCTGAGATGTCGCTGGCAATCTCACCGACCCGTTCTGCGATTTCGTCGGTGAGGAGGTCTGCGCGGTACTTCGTGACGGTCACAAAGTGATATTGGAGCGCGTGGACCGTGTGCGACCCGGTTTCGAGGTTGTACTTCATTTGGCCGTACTAATTTCTATATACCCAAATCTAATAAAGATTTGCAGTCGTGGGGTATTCGGCCTGTAACCGACGGTGGAACGTGTAGGAGTTGTCGGCTTCACGCCCGCCGTAACCGGCGGAGTTCTCGCCTTGAAAAAAGATAGGTCAGCGAGCCCGTGCCATCGCCCGTTCGATACGGTTGCGGAGCCTCTCAATTTGGTCGCCGACAGTGCCGACCGCCGCCAACACCGGATACGTGACGTCGAGGTCCTGATAGCAGTACCCCGGCAGGTCGAGGTCGCCGCCGAGCGCGAGCCGGCGCTCGTGGTCCGCGAGGACGCGCTGGCGGCGGGCCGCGATTCGGTCGCAGTCCGCTCTGAGCGCCTCGGTCCGGGTCCGGCAGGCGTCGAGCGCGCCGAACCCGATAGCCGCCGCGTCGCCCCCTTCGGCGCCGAGTTCGTCCTCGATCGCCTCGATCTCCCCCCGGATCGGTTCGAGGCGGGAGGCCGCGCGCTCGACCGACTCGATCTCCGACTCCACGGCGTCGAGGAAGGCCTCGCGCTCCTGAATCGCGGTCTCGACGGCGCTCAGCAGCGAGCGCTTGTACTCCGCGTGAAAGCAGTCCGTCCGGGTGAGCGCGTACGCGAGCTCGGGACCGAACTCCTCGGCGACGCTCCGCTCGTAGGTGTCGTCGTACTCCGCCTCGTAGTGCGGAACCGACATCACCGTCGCCCGGTACGCGTCCCGCACCGCGACGAGCCGGGAGCCGGGTGACGCCGTCGCGTCGCCCCGACGGCCGACCCCGCCCCCTATCGCACCTCCTACCGCGCCGCCCACGCCGGCAAACCCGTCGGCCGCGGAGGAGTCAGATCCGCCCGCGCTCCCGCTCACGTCCGGGATCGACGACACCCGACCGCGAAACGCTCGGAATGCCTCCCGCTCGTCGACGACCCGCCGCCGCTCGACGCGGAGCGCGGCCCGCGCCGCCCGGATCGGATCGCTCTCCTCGTCCGCGTGAGTCGCTGCCATACGACGTGGCACGCGCAGATCCCTCGTAAACGCTTATATGAGGGGTATCGCGGCCAGCCGAGACGTCCGGACCGCTCCGGAGCGGTATATATCACCCTCGCCGCGTCTCGGCGGTCGCCGCCGCTCGGTCGCGACACCGGTGGACAGCGACTTTATCTCTCCGCCCCCCACCGTCGATATGGAGACGGTGTCCCTCGCGGAGGCGTTCGACTCGTTCGACGAGACGTGGTCGCCGCGGCTCGCCGGTGAACTCAACGGGCAGGCGGTGAAGCTCGCAAAGGCCGACGGCGAGTTCGTCTGGCACAGCCACGCCGATGCCGACGAGCTGTTCCTCGTCCATGCCGGTCGGCTCCGGATCGAGTTCCGCGACGAGGCGGACGCGGTGCTGGAGGCGGGCGACCTCCTCGTCGTCCCGCGCGGGACCGAACACCGCCCCGTCGCCGAGCCCGCGGCGGAAATCATCCTCTTCGAGCCGAGCGAGACGCGCAACACGGGCGACGTCGAGACCGACGAGACGGTGACCGACTTCGAGCGCTTCGACTGACTCTCACGGCACGACCGCACGGGCCAGCGACCCGAACAGCGGCAGCCCCAGCCCCGCGCCGACCGTGACGTAGACGACCGGGAGCATGTCCGACGCCGCACCGGCCGCCGGCCCGAGCGAGGCCGCGAACGCGGCGAGACAGACCACACCGGCACCCAGCGCGTACCCCGCCCCACGGCGCACCGTCGGCGCCGCGAGCGACGCGAGCGCGCCCGCGGCGATCAGCCCGAGCCAGTGGAGCGACGCGAGCCCGACGCCGCCGATGAGCGCGGTGACGACTGCGACCGCGTGCGGGCGCGGCTCGGTTCTGACGCGATCGAGGGGAGACGGCGCGTCGCTCACTGCGACCCCTCCGTCGACGGCTCGAACCGCACCGCTGGGTCGCCGCCGGCCCCGAGCGGCATCGGGCGCTGGTCGTTGTCGAGCCAGCGCCGGAGCTGGTCGTCGTAGTGCTCGGAGAAGTAGTCGCCCGAGTTCCCGCCCGGCAGCACCGCGGTCGCCTCGGTCCCCGGCCGCACGGCCATCCGCCAGCTCGACCCGACCGCGGACTCGACGCGGTAGTTCTTCACGGTCGCGGGCGAGCCGTCAGCGGGCAGCTCCTCGTAGTTCAGGAACGGCGCCTCGCCGCCGAGCGGGTGCGCCATCGCCCGCGTGGTGTTGTAGTCGCCGTACCGGTCCCAATCCTCCGAGCCGGCCGCGCTGATCTCGTCGAGCGCGTCGAGGAGGGCGGCGACCGCGAGGGCACCCCGCGGGCGCCCGTCGAACAGCGGGTCGTCGTCGGGGAGCCGCGCGAGCGTCCAGTCGCTCGGGTAGTATCCCTCGTCGAGGTCGGCGTCGTCGAAGGTCGGGCCGAAGACGCGCTCGCGGAACTTCGGCAGGTAGCGGGCGAAGACCAGCGCGGCGCGGGAGTCGCGCTCCATTCGGTAGTCCCACTCGTCGAGGTCGTTGGCCGCGCGGATCACGTTCTGGTCGAACCCGTGTCGGTCGCGGACCGCCTCGACTAGGTCCGGAACGAGTTCGGCCGCGCGTCCGTCGCGCACGTCGTTCTGGAGCGCACGGTGGAAGTCGGGGTCGGTCGGCTCGTCCGTGTCGACTCGCTCGGCGAGCCGGTCCGCGATCCGCGCGCCGCGGTACGGGGTCGCGTAGTCGACGCCGACGTAGTGGGTCGGGTCGTCGATCGGGCGCTGGTTGGCCGTCGAGAGGACGTTGGGGTCGATCGCGTGCGGCTTCTCCTCGAAGGGGACGAACCCGTCCCACGAGGACTCGCCGAACGGCTCGAACCCCGCCCACTCCCCCTCGCCGGCGGAACCGTCGAAGATCCGGTCGCCGTCGACGACCTCGCCGTCGATACGCCGGATCGGCAGCCGACCGGTCGCGAAGTAGAGCGTCCGGCCGTCCGCGTCCGCGTACACGAGGTTCTGCGTCGGCAGGTCGAAGTCGCGCGTCGACTCCAGCATGTCGTCGACCCCCTCGCTGCGCCCGTACGCCTCAATGGCAGCCGTGGTGCGCGTCGCGGTGTGGCCCGTCCACGCGACGCCGACCGTCCGCCCCTCGCGCTCGATCAGGGGGCCGTGGACGGTGCGCCGGACGCGGAGCTCCCGGTCCTCGCCGCCGGCGACCGGGACGGTCCCGCGCTCGTCGACATCGAAGTCGCGCCACTCGCCGTCGTACCGGTAGCGGTCGTCGGCGTCGTCGATCTCGTACCGGTAGCAGTCGAGCACGTCGGCGCCGAGGTTGGTGAACGACCACGCGCCGCGGTCGTTTGCGCCCGCAATGACGAACGGGACGCCGGAGAACGTCGCGCCCCTGACCGACCGCTCGGGCGTGTCGACCGACTGCTCGTACCACAGCGGCGGCGCCTGGAGGGAGAGGTGCGGGTCGTACGCGAGGATCGGCGTCCCGCTCGCGGTGTGCTCGCCCGAGACGACCCAGCTGTTCGAGCCGACGCCTGTCGGCGACTCGAAGCCCGAGAGCCAGTCGGTCAGCGCGGGGTCGACGGGGTCGGGCGAACCGACCGGTCGGCCGTCCGAAGCGCGCCGATCCGCATCTTGCGCGTCCGCCGTCACCCCGGAGAGCCGCGTCTCGGTCCCGTCGAGGATCGGGTAGTCATGGTCGTACCGCGTCGGAAACAGGGTCGCCGCGCGCTCGGCGCCGAGGCGGTCGGCGACGAGCGCGCGCCGCAGTTCGCCGAAGTTGCCAGTTAGCGTCCACGATATCTGCTTTTCCATCAGCATCGAGTCGACCGGGGTCCACGGCTCCGGCTCGTAGCCGATCAGCTCGAACTCCAGCGGGAGGGGAAGCACCTCCATCGCGACGTTGACGCCGTCGGCGAACGCCTCGACGAGGGGGCCGGCGCGCGTCTCGGCGACGACGTCCCACGTGGCCTCGGCAGCGTCGGCGAACCCCATCGCGACGTTGAACTCGTCGCCGTCGAGCGTCGCCTCGCCGATCACCTCGGAGAGCCGCCCGCGCATCACCCGGCGCTGGAGGTCCATCGCGAACAGCCGGTCGAACGCCTGACAGTAGCCGACCGCGAAGTACGCCGCTGGCTCCGCGTCGGCCTCGACCTGCGGGACCCCGAACTCGTCGCGGGCGACTGTCGCCGCCCCGTGGGGGCTCTCGACCGTCTCGGGGAGCGAGCGGTCGGCCGCGTCCCAGGCCTCGCCCGACAGCGGGGCGAACGAGTCGAGGAGGTCGGCCGCGTCGCTCGCCGCCAGCCCGGCGCTCCCGGCCGCGAGGACGCTCGCGAGGACTGCGCGCCGCGTGGTGTCGCGTGTCACCTCCCGACCGAGGCCGCCGTCCCTCATTATTATTCGGGTCGGAACCTGGCGAGACACGTATCTGTCGCCCGGACGTACAGCGGACCGATGGAGGTCGCGCTGATCACGGTCGGGGACGAACTGCTCTCGGGCGACACGGTGAACACGAACGCCAACTGGCTCGCCGCCGAGCTGAGCGAGCGCGGCGTCGCCGTGACGCGGATCCTCTCGATCCCGGACGGCAGGGCCGAGATCGCGGCGCGGGTCAGCGAGTACGCCGTCGACTTCGACGCCGTGATCGTCACGGGCGGGATCGGCAGCACCCCGGACGACGTGACGATGGAGGCGGTCGCGGACGCGTTCGACCGCGAGATGGCCCCGACCGACCTCACGCGCGAGTCGGTCGAGCGCCGGCTGGCCGCGATCCGCGAGCGAGTCCCCGACCGCGAGTTCGATGTCGACATCGAGGCGGAGGCATCGATCCCGGCGGGGAGCCGCCCGCTGGTGACCGAGGCCGGGCTCGCGCCGGGCTGCGTTATCGATGGCGTGTACGTCATGCCCGGCATCCCGGACGAGCTGAAGGCGGCGTTCGAGGCCGTCGCCGACGAGTTCGCGGGCGACCGCCGCTCGCGGTTCTGCTACACCCTCGAGCCGGAGTCGAACATCATCGCCGCCTTGGAAGAGACGATGGACCGGTTCGACGTCGCCGTCGGCTGCTACCCCGACCGCGAGGCCGACCACAACCGGCTGAAGGTGACCGCGACCGACGACGACGCGCTCGACGCGGCCACGGCGTGGCTGCTGGAGCACGTCGACGCGAGCGAGACGCCGGTGTCGCGGGACTGGTGAGAGCGAGGCCGCGACGGACGCACCCCAGAGGCCGCCTCGTCCGGGTCGCTCACTGGTCCGGCGGGGCGGTGAGGTGTTCCTGCTCCCAGTCGCGCAGGGCGACGATGACCGGTTCAGAGGACGCCCGCGCCGCCGAGCACGAGCCTGACGCCGATGACGGTCAACAGACCGAGAAGGACGCCGCGACGCAGGCGTTCGGTCACCCGGTCGCGGAGCCGCTTTCCGACTTCGACCCCGACGACCGCGGGCACGGCGGCCGCCGCCGACGCGAGGGCGAACGCCGCGTCCGGATAGAGCCCCAGCGCACCGCCGGCGGCGACGCGCAGGCCGTTGATCCCGACGAACACCAGCGCGACGACGCCGACGAACAGCCCGTGGGAGAGGTCGAAGCTCCGGACGAACGCGACGAGCTGGACGCCGACGTTCGTCGCGCCGAAGAGGACGCCGGAGACGGCGCCGACGACCGCCATGACGACCGGCGACTCGGGGACCTCGCGGTCGCCCGAACCGGACCAGGACGGCAGCGAGACCGCGCGCTGTGCGGTCGCGACGAAGCCGAGCGAGACGAGACCGAGCAGCACGCGCACCGGCGCTTCCGGGAGCCGGTCGAGTAGCACCATCCCCGCGATCGTGCCGACGAGCGCGGCCACGAGCAGCGGCGCGAACCGTGCGCCGCAGGTGCGAAGTTCCTCGCGGGTGAGGTCCCCCACGAGCGCGAGGTTCACGGCGAACATCGGGAGGATCATGAACGCGACGGCGGTCTCGGGGTCGAGCGCCGTCGCGAGGACCATCGTCCCGACGACGGCGAAGCCGAACCCCGCCACCCCGTTGACGGCGCCCGCGCCCGCGACGACGACGGTAATCGCCGCCACCAGTTCGGCCGAGAGCGCGAGTGTCATACCGCCGAGACGGGGCGCTCGCTGATAAATCGCCGTTGGGTGTGCGACGTGAGTGTACGCGCGGTACTCCTCGTCGGCCCGCGGGTCACGTGTACGTTCCTCTCGTATGATCGCGGAAAGTACCTCTTTTCACATTGGTAACCTCGACACCTGTCCGTTCGCGCGCTTTTATTAGAATCTAACCTGCGTCGGATCGCCGGCGCGCGTCACAGATCACGAGGACTCCCCTCGCCGACGGCCGCCATCTGTGCCACGTCCGTCGGTGACGTGGAGTCGGCGGCACACCTGAAACAGGGGACGCTGCCCCACGCGTTGTACGGCGTGGGGGCAGGAGTCGCCTTCCTGGTCGTCGCGACCGCG
Organism: Methanobacteriota archaeon; assembly: GCA_051745525.1. Classification (GTDB taxonomy): domain Archaea; phylum Halobacteriota; class Halobacteria; order Halobacteriales; family Haloferacaceae; genus Halorubrum. Next base: position 15,818 of record JBNJEE010000009.1, read on the forward strand.
CTCGCGCTCGAAGCCGAGCGTTTACGTCGGTTCGCACCAACCACGAACCAACACATATGGTATCTAGCGACACGCGGTCGGTCGGCGAGCTCGAGCGGTGCGTCGAGGCGATCGACGCGACGGCACCGGCCGAGCGGGACGCGGACGACCGCGCGCGGCTGACCGACGCCCTCGTCGCGCTCGCCGACGCCTACGGCGAGCGCGGCGAGTTCGACGCCGAGGCCGAGATGATCGCGCGGCTGGACCGACTGCGCGGCCGGAGCGGCGCCGCCGACGTCGACGTCCACCTCGCGAACGCCCTCGCGAACGCGACGAGCGTGCGGGCCCGCGACGACCTCTACGCGACCGCGATCGACCCCGACCGGATCGAGGCGTACAGGGGCCGGATCGAGGACCTGTACGACCGACGCCCCGATCCGGTGATCGCGGCGCCGCTGGCCCGGGCGACCGCCGAGACGATCCACGCGAACGGAAAGGGCGACCGTCGCGGTCGGATCGAGCCGCTGCTGGACCGGCTCGAGACGGTGTACGACGCACACGCCGAGCCGGACGTCGCCGCCTCGCTGTTGCGGGCGTACGCTCACGCGGAGCTGTATCTCGGCGCGGACGGGGGGGCCGAGGCGCCGGACGACCTTCCCTTCGGCGGCGACGACGCGGTCGACGGGGTCGACACGCCCTCCGGAACAGATGTCCGCGGCGACCGCGTCGCCCGCGCGGAGGAGCTGTTCCGGACGCATCCGGACGGGGAGGTCGCCGCGGGGCTCGCCGGCGTCCTCGCCGGGCGGACGAACGCCGACGCCAAGCGGACTGACGTGGAGGCGATCGAGGAGCGGATCGGCCGGATCGAGGCGCTCGCCGACCGGTACCCGGCACAGGAGGAGTCGATCGTCCGGTGGCTCCCGGTCGCGACGGCGAACGCCGCGCGCGCCGGCTTCGAGGCGGCCGACGTCGGCCGGGTCGAACACTGGGCCGGCGAGACCGCCGCCCACCACGAGCGGCTCTCGACGCCGTCGAGCGCGACGTGGGCGGCGGTCGCGACGTTCTTCTCGGCGCGAGCGTCGTTCTTCGACGGCGACGTGGAAGCCGGTGAGGCGAAGCTCGAACGGCTCGAAGGCCTCGAAGCGCGGTACGACAGCCCGGTCTTCGCACACTGGCTCGGCCGGGCGATGTTCGACGCCGCCCGCTGCTACGTCGAGACGGAGCGTTCCGAGCGCGCGCGCTCGATGGTCGAAGACCTGTCCGCGTTCGCGGTCGGACACCAGGACCGCGAAGAGATCGAGGCGGGACTGGACGCGCTCCGGTCGCACGCGCCGCACCTGTTCGACGAGGCGGACGGAGCGGCCATCGCCTCCGACGGTGCGGTCGATGCGTCGGAGGGAGCGGTCGACACGACCGCCGAACCGGCCGACGCGACCCCGGGACCGGTCGGCGCAACCGACGAACTGGACGAGGCGTCGACGGCGGCCGGTGCCGACGCCGTGACGACCGAACGCACGGGCTCGTCGGAGGGCTCGGCTGCGGACGTGCGCGCCGAGACCGACCCCACCGCGTCAGCTTCTCGAAGCGAGGGAGCGGCGGACGACGAGACCGTAGACGCGGACCTTCCCGGGTGCGGGAACTGCGGAGAGGACGGGTGCGGGAACTGCGGGTCCGACGACGACCTGCTGCCCCCCGCGTCGGGCCCGGAACTCGCTGTCGTCGGGGCGGTGGTCGCCTTCGTCGGCCTCTCCGTCGCGTACACCCTCTATCGAGCACAGCACGTCGTCCGGAGCGCAGTCGGCGGGTCGTGAGAACCGGCGGCGGTCCGATCCGGCGCTCGCGTCGATCAGAGCTCAGAGCCCAGATCGTTCGACACCGAGGACTTCTCGTAACGCGTTCCGACGGCCGCGGCACGCCGTCGCGTACCGAAATGGCGTTCCGAACACACAGCCGCAGACGGGTTTTGTACGGGTACGGTTTATAAATAGTCACGATGGCAAAAGCAGCAATCGTGATTCTCGCCGGCAACGAATCGCACGCCGACTACGGCCGCCTCGCCAACGCTCTCGAAGCGGCGAAGGAGTTCGCGGAGAACGACGACGACGAGCTGGAACTGATCTTTGATGGCGCCGGGACGCAGTGGATCCCGGAGCTGGAAGACGAGGAGAGCGACTACCACGAGCTGTATCAGGCGGTCCGCGACGACGCGGCGGTCTGTGACTTCTGTTCCGGGGCGTTCGGCGTCGAGGACGCGGTCGCCGACGCCGGGCTCGTCACGCTCGACGAGTACGACGGCCACCCGAGCATCAGATCGCTCGTCGACAACGACTACGAGATCATCACCTTCTAAGCGCCGGAGCACCCCTTGACGCCGTGACGGAGGTCGGAGCTGACCGCCCCGAACGACCGACCGTTCTCCCGCCGCGGGCTCAGTCGTCGGCGGTGTCGTCCCGCTAGATGAACTCCGAGGGCTTCGGCCCGTTCGTGATATGGACTTCGAACGGCTGTGTGCCGACGTCTTCTCGCTCGACGAGGTGCCAGTACGTCTCGGCCAGCTCGTCGGGGTCAAGGAAGGTGTCGGCCCCGCGGTCGGGCTGGCGCTCGCGGGCATCCGGCGAGTCGATCTGCCCGTCGATAACGACGTGGGCGACGTGGACGCCGTCGCCGCCGAACTCCTGGGCGATGTCCATCGCCATCCCGCGGGCGGCGAACTTCGCGGCCGTGAACCCGATCGCCCCGCCGCGGCTCCGCACCGCCGAGGTCGCGCCCGTGAAGATCACGGTGCCGCCCCCCGTCTCGAGCATGTCGCCGACGGCCTCCCGCGAGCAGACGAACGCGCCGCGACCGTTGACCGCCCACGCCTCCTCGAACGCCTCGACGCTCGTGTCCATGAGCCCGGTCCAGGACGCAGCGCTCGCGTGGTTGACGAGGACGTCTACCGGCCCGAACGCCTCGCGGACGGTCTCGAACCCCTCCTGGACCGCGTCGACGTCTGTGAGGTCCGTCGCGACTGCGAGCCCCTCGCCCGGGTCGGGGAGGTCGTCGGCGAGTTCCTCGATGTACTCTGTCGAGCGGGCGAACAGCGCCACCCGACACCCCTCCGCCGCGAGCTTCCGCGCGAGCGACTCTCCGAGCCCCGAACCGACGCCGGCGACGACAGCCGTGCGAGTCATGGCCGTGATACGGGCCGCCGCGTGAAAACGGTGGCCGATCCGACGGGCCCGGCCGTCGGAGATGCGCGTCTTAGTCGCATCAGCGAAACGCGTCGTCGTCGGTCTCGACGCCGAGGATCACGGTCTTCGGGACGAAGTCGTCCTCGCGGTCCCATATCCGCGCCCCGTCGGTCCCGCGGTGGGCGGCGAGCCCGAACCCGTCGTCCGCGCGGTTTGAGGTCGTGTTCGTCCTGCCGACGCTCGGAGCCATTGCGACCGCTGGTACAGTCGCCTACGCAGTTCGTGCGTGGGTCCGAGGGGATTGGTCAATCGCCGGTCTCGATCGGCGCGCCGACGAGGTTCCCCCACTCGGTCCACGAGCCGTCGTAGTTGCGGACGTCGTCGTAGCCGAGCAGTTCGTGTAGGAGGAACCACTCGATCGACGAGCGCTCGCCGACGCGGCAGTAGGTGATCGTCGACTCGTCGCCGTCGACGCCGGCGTCGCTGTACAGCTCGCGGAGTTCCTCGGCGCTCTTGAACGTCCCGTCCTCGTTCAGCGTGGTGCCGATCGGGACGTTGCTCGCGCCGGGGATGTGGCCGCCGCGCTGGGCGGTCTCGTTGAGTCCCTCGGGGGCGATGACCTCGCCGGAGAACTCCTCGGGCGAGCGCACGTCGACCATCGGGATCCCCTCCTCGATCGCCTTGTCGATGTCGTCCTTGTACGCGCGGACGCTCTCGAAGGGACCGCGAGCCTCGTACTCGCGGGGCGTGAAGTCGGGTTCCTCGGTCGAGAGCGGGTAGTCGTTCTCGACCCAGTACCCCTTCCCGCCGTCGATCACGCGGACGTCGTCGTGCCCGTAGTACTTGTAGATCCAGTAGCCGAACAGCGCGAACCAGTTCGGGACGCGGCCGCCGCCGTACACGACGACGGTCGTGTCGGCGTCGATGCCGCCCTCGCCGTTTCGCTTCGCAAAGTCTTCCTTCGAGACGATGTCGCGCTCCGTCTCGTCGGTGAACACCGCGTCCCACTCGAAGTTCAGCGCGCCGGGGACGTGGCCCTCCTCGTAGGGCGTGTACTCCGACTCGTCGGTGACGGTCGGGTTGTTGATCTCGACGAGCCGGTGATCGGAGTCGTCGTCCTGAAACGCGTCGAGGTTCGATTCCACCCAGTCCGCCGTGACGAGTACGTCTTCAGGCATCACGCATAGTAGCGCCTCAGACCGTTTTGAACGTCCGATAATGGCGGTTCTTTCCGGCGCCTGTGACGACCGGCAGCCGAGCGAAACGGGCCGGATTCGCCCGCCTCGCGGGCGTCCACTCGTTTATTTCGACTGACACCTAGCGAATCACCGTCACGGGCACGTCCGCCTTGTCGACGACGCTCTTCGCGACGCTGCCGACGACCTGCTCGCGCTCCTCGCTCAGCCCGCGGTGCCCGACGTAGATGGCGTCGACGGACTCCTCGGCCGCGTACTCGGTGATCGCGTCGGCCGGGCGCCCCGTGAGCAGCTGCGTCTCCACGGTGACCGGCTCGTCGACTGCCTCCTCGGCGACGGTGCGGGCGCTCTCTAAGACGCCTTGGCCGGCCTCGACAGCGGCCTCCTCGCCCGGGAGGATGATCGTCCCGTCGACCAGCTCCGAGTCCGGTGTCAACACGTGGGCGATCTCGAGCGTCTCGTAGAACGCGACCGCCTGTCGCGCCGCGTACCGGACGGCTTCGTCACTCTCCGTCGACCCGTCGGTCGCAACGAGGTAGCTCATACGCAGAGATGGGTCCGTGAGACACATAATTCCTGTCGGGCGTTCCCGGCCCGCGACTCCGCGGGCGGGTTACCGCCCGCGGCCGCCGTCGCTCCCCGGTCGCACCCGATCGCCCGCCGACGCGTGGACCGCGTCGAGGACCTCCTGAACGCGCGTCGCTTCCGCGAAGGAGACGAGGTCGCCCCCGTCGCCGTCGACCGCACCCGCGAACTCCCTCAGGAGCGCGCGCACCATGTCGCCGCGCTCGCCGACGACCGTTTCCTCGCCCTCGCGCCCGCGATTCCGCACGAGTCGGTACCACTCCGTCAGCGACAGCGACGCCTCGTCGCCGACGACCGTGATGCTGTTCTCCTCCTCGCCCTCGTGGTCGCAGAGCAGGTCGAGCGTCCCCCGGATGCCGTCGGCCCGAAAGGTCCCGACGACGTCGTCCTCGTAGGCATCGGGCCCCGAGTAGCCGATGTCCGCCGAGACGGACTCGATCGGCCCGAACAGCTCCTGAACGCCGAACAGGAAGTGCGTCCCGACCTCGCGTAACGGGCCGCCCTGTTCGCGCGACTCCAGCCACGCCACGTCCTGCCACTCGCGGGGCCACTGGGGGAACCGGAACCGGAGCTCGGCCCGGCGGGGGTCGCCGACCTCGCCGGCGGCGACCGCCTCGCGCAGGCGGACGAACCCCGGCGTGTAGCGGAAGGGGAGGTTCACGGCCGTGACGCGGTCGGTCTCCTCGGCGAGCGCGACGAGCTCGCGCCCGGTCGCCGCGTCGGCCGCGATTGGCTTCTCACAGATGACGTGCTTGTCAGCCACGAGCGCGTCGGCGACGACCTCGCGGTGGGCGAGCGGCGGCACGCCGACGTACACCGCGTCGAGACCGTTGGTCTCGACGAGCGAGGCGTGGTCGGTCGTCGTCCGAGTGCGGTCGGTGCCGTGGTCGGCCGCGAGCGACGCGGCGCGGTCCGCGTCGAGGTCGCAGGCGGCCGCCAGCTCGTAGCGGTCGTGTTCCTCGACGGCGGCCGCGAGTCGGTTCCCGATGACCCCGCAGCCGACGATCCCGATCCGTATCACGGCCGTCGAAAGCGGGCGGGCGCGCTTGTAGCTTCGGGAGTCCGAACGGGTCGACTCGGTCGCGGTCGCGCGACCGCGGGGTCAACCGCCGCCCAGCGGCCGCGCCACCATCTCGCCCCAGGGCTCGAATCCGCGGCGGTCGTAGAACGCTCTCGCGCGCTCGTTCGCGGCGTCGACGTCGAGGACCATGCGGTCGAGCGGCAGATCCTGGTCGGCCGCGAGCGCGAGGGCGGCGTCGATCAGATCGTCGGCGACGCCGGTTCCCCGATACTCGGGCGCGACGTACAGTTCGTTCAGCACCGCCGCGTCCCAGACCATCGCCATGCGCTCGGGGAGGACGAAGGCGTAGCCGACCGTTTCTTCGGTTCGTGATTCGACCGCGACAGTCACGCACCGCGGGTCGTCGTCGACGCAGCGATCGACCCAGTCGAGCCACCGCTCGCGGTAGGCGTCGGTGAGCTTGTCCTCGTAGACAGTTGCCTTCCCGTCGCCGCCGGTGTTCTTGCCGAGGCCGCGCTCGAAGGCGAGCTTCAGGTCGCAGAGGCCGTCGGCGTCGCGCTCGCGGTCATAGGGGCGGATGTCGACTGTCATGAGTCGTCCTCTACCACGAACTCCGCGAGCGTCGGCACGAAGGTTCCGATGTCGGTGACCATCCCGATCGCCTGCGCGGAGCCCCGGTCGAGCAGCTGGGTGACGGTGGCGGGGTTGATATCCACGCAGACGGTCTTCGTCGTCGACGGGAGGCAGTTCCCGACCGCGACGGAGTGGAGCAGGGTGGCGAGCATGAGGACGATGTCGGCGCCGTGGGCCTGCTCGCGGATCGCGTTCTGCGCCTCGACCGCGTCGGTGATCGTGTCCGGGAGCGGGCCGTCGTCGCGGATCGACCCCGCGAGGACGGTGTCGACGTCGTTCTCGACGCACTCGTACATCACCCCCTCCGTGACGATGCCCTTCTCTACCGCAGCCTCGATCCCGCCCGCGCGGATGATCTCCGAGATAGTCCAGATGTGGTGTTTGTGGCCCTTCCGCGGGTGTTCGAGCGTCTCGACGTTCATCCCGAGGGAGGTGCCGTAGATGGAGCGCTCTAAGTCGTGGGTGGCGAAGCCGTTGCCCGCCGAGAGCGCGTCGACGTAGCCCGCGGCGACCAGGTCGGCGAGCGCGTCGCCGGCGCCAGAGTGGATCACAGCCGGCCCCGCGACGACCATCACGTTGCCCCCGTCTCTTTTCACTGCGCGAAGCTCCTCGGCGACCTCGCGGATCGTCGACTCCGAGGGGCGCTCGGCGGAGATGCCCCCCTGCATGAAGCCGAACGCGCCGCCGCCGCTCCGCGGGCGCTCGGGCGGGTTCACGCGGATCCCGGACTGGTCGGTCGCGATTAGGTCCCCCTCCTCGACCGCGTTGAGCGTCTTGGTGTACGCGCGGGGAGAGCCGTCCTCCGCGCCCGAGGCGTCCGCTCTGCTCCCCTCGCCGGCGTCCGCTCTGCTCCCCTCGCCGGCGTCCGCTGCCGGCTCGGGTTCCACCACCAGCGCGCAGTCCATCTCGATCCGTTCGACGTCGATCCACTCGCCGTCGTACAGCACCTCGGTCGGGTGGTTCGTCGTCGAGTAGAAGTTCGGCGGGACCACCTTGTCCGCGGGCGCCGCGACGAGGTCCACGTCGGAGGGATCCTCCAACACGGCGCCGTTCTGGTGGAGCTCGTGGAGGATGTCCCGCAGCGTCTCGAGGTCGTCCGCGGAGACGGTCAGCCGACAGTACGACTCCTCGGTCTCGTGTTTCCCGACGTCGAACTGCTCGACGTCAAAGGAGCCGCCGAGGTCCATCACCGCGCCGAAGCAGCGCTGCATCGTGCCGCTGTCGATGATGTGCCCCTCGAGTTCGACGGTCCGCGAGTGGGTCATACGGAGGCGTCGCGCCCGCCCGGGAAACCCGTTTCCCTCGCTCTGATAGAGTTCCTCAACAGACTGTATTCTGACTGCTCTGGTAGGTCCTCACATACTGATAGGCACTGGTCGCTGAGTACAGCGGCTGTAGTTGATACTGCGAATTTTCCGTACCGGTTGGGTTGTGCTGAATCTGATAGGCTATCGACGAGCCTCCACATCAGTGACACCTGAGATTAGCCTCAGCGGCCCATCGTGATCTCACCGTCTCTGATCGTGAACCGGGGCTCAAAGCCGTCATCCAACTGCTTTGTTTCCGAATATTTCACTTCGCCGTTGAGCACGATCTCGATGACAAAATCGGGAGCGTAGTCGATAGTCGGAATTAGCTCTTCAAAAGTCGCCTCTAACCCCGGAGAGAGAGACTGCGTCGCCGCGTGACCGCCGATGTCGTCACCAATCACCGAGACGATAGTTCGATAGCGAATCTCATCGAGGTTGTGTACGACGACATCCACAGGGTCACCGCTCAGATTCGACATACAGCCCGTTCCAAGAATTATCGCGCCCGTGGCAGCGAGGGCTCTCCGGCGGTTTACGTTGTTACTGATAAACGTTAGTCTAGATGTGTTGGTATATCCCTTCTGGTCGCGACAGTTCAGATAACTGCTGTTTGTGGATTCCAATGCGGTTCCCTCGACGGTTCGCGCGCAGTATTCGGCACGACCTCAAGAGCATGTCACCGATTGAGAATTTCGAACAAGCTGTGATGACATATCTCGGTCAGTACGGAGACTGCGGATCGACTTCGAACACCGACGAAGCCTCAGCCGCGTCGCTGGCACGAGCTCCTCGCGGGCCACGAGCCCGGTCGCAGGCGCGCGCCACCGCCTCAGATCATCCCGAGCGCGGAGAGGATCTGGTTGCCGAAGATCATCGCGATCAGCCCGGCCAGCATGACGAGGCCGGACGAGACCGTGATCGTCCGCACCGCGGCGTGCCGGTCGCTGACCGGGACGCGGCTGATGACCGCCTCGGCGACCATCCGGAGGATGCGGCCGCCGTCGAGCGGGAACGCGGGGAGGCAGTTGAAAAGCGCCAGCTGGATGTTGATCCACCCCGACCAGAAGAGGAGGTTCGCCAGCAGGAAGACGCCGCCGCCGAGCGCCGCGAGCGGCCCCTCGACGACGAAGAAGTTGGTCAACTCGCCGGTGAACCCCGCGAAGTTGAACGGGAGCCCGAACAGGCTGCCGAGCGGGAGGATGAGCGCGACGAAGACGAGGCCGAGCGGCGACTCGGTGACGCCGCCGAGCGGGATCCCGTCCGCGGCCTCCGCGCCGCCGTCGCCGCCGAGCAGTTCGAGGTACGCGCCGGCCGGGTACTCGGTGACGCCGACGTCGTCGAGCGCGAGCCCGCTCGTCCCGGGGAAGACGCTGACGCCGATGAACCCGCCGTCGCGGTTCGGGTGCGGGTCGAGCTCAGCGTCGTAGGTGACGCGCTCGCCGTCGCCGTCGAACACGGTGACGGGGACGGTCTCGCCCGGTTCGCGCTCGCCGAGGACGGCCGAGAGCGCCTCGTTGTCGACGACGCGCTCGCCGTCGACCGAGACGATCGTCAGCGGCTCGCCGAGCGCTGCGCCCTCATTGCGGAGCGGTCCGTCCTCCTGAACGCCGACCACGTAGGCGCCGACCGGCACGTCGGGGACGGTGACGGCGCCCTCGCCGTCGGCGGCGTCGACGCCCGACGCGTCCTCGGCGCCGGGCGCGTCGCGGACCTGATCGAGGACGGTCGCGTTGCCCGTCACCGTCAGCGTCGCGCGCTCGTCGTCGCCGACCGCGTCGAAGAAGTCGGACTCGGTCGCGACCGACTCGCCGTTCACGGCCGCGATTGTCACCGGCTGCTCCTCGATGGTCACCCCAAGGGGGTTGCCGCCCGCGGAGCCGACCACCTGTAACTCGCGGTCGACCGTCACCGTCTCCCGCGCGTCGCCGTCGTCGACCGTCAGGCCGACCGACCCGCCGGCGTCGGCGACCGCGGACTCGAACTCGCCGCTCGTCTCGATCGGCGTCCCCGCCACCTCGACGATCCGGTCGCCCTGCGAGAGGTCGGCCGCGGCCGCCGGGGAGCCGGGATTCACCTCGCCGACCGCGTAGCCGGCCGCCGGCGAGATGGCGCCGACGACGGGGCCGAAGAGGAGCGCGAAGACGACGATCGTCAGCACCGTGTTCGCGGTGACGCCCGCCGCGAACATCCGGGCGCGGGCGCCGCGGGAGGCCTCTTGGGTCGCCTCCTCGTCGGGCTCGACGAACGCGCCGACCGGGAGTAGCGCGAAGAAGACGAGCCCCATCGAGTCGATGTCGATGTCCTCGACCCGACACAGGAGGCCGTGCGCGCCCTCGTGGACCACCATCGCGCCGGCGAGGCCGGCGACGATCTCGGGGGCGACCGACAGCGGGAGGAAGTCGTTGACGCCGGGGATGATGAGGAAGTTCTGCGGCTGCTGGATCGCGGAGGGCTGCGCGTTCGTGAACGCGGACATCGCCGACGAGAGGATGAGCGCGAACGACGCCACCATCGCCACCAGGGCCCCCCCGAGCCCGAGGTTGGCGACCGCGCGCCAGAACCGCTTCGGCGCCGCCAGCCGGCCGAGGAAGGCGCGTCCGCGGAGGGTCCGGAGGGTCAACACCGGCCCGGAGACCCTGAACGCCTCCGGAAGGATCCCCTTGTTCCGCAGCCACATCGCGACCGCGGAGTAGGCGAGGACTCCCGTGAGCACCCAGAACAACGTGTTCATTACGACGGGGTAGGTGTCGCCCGTCTGTAAGGGGTTCGGTTCCCGGAACTCTCGGGTACCGACGCGCCGCGCGAGCCGGTCGACCCGCCTCGCCCGCCGGCGAGGACTGATACGCCCCCCGACCGTGTGGCGAGGTATGACCGACGCAGACCAACCCCGCTCGACCGACGCAGACGAAACGGCGTCCGGAGGCTCGCTCGCGCCCCTCATGGGGGCGACGTACGTCGTCGCCGGAATCGCTCACTTCCTCGCTCCGAAGCGATTCGCCGAGGCGATTCCGCCGGCGTTCCCGCGTCCCGTGGGACTCGTCTACCTCTCCGGAATCGCCGAGATCATCCTCGGGATCGGGGTCGCGATCCCGCGGACGCGACGCCCCTCGGCGTGGGGAATCGCCGCCCTCCTCGTCGCGGTGTTCCCGGCGAACGTCCACCTCGCCCGGAGCGACACCCTGAACGACCTCGTCCCGGACCGGCTCGTCGGCCCGGCGCGGCTCGCGGCGTTGGTCCGACTACCGTTTCAGGGCGTCCTGATCGGCTGGGCGCTGCGATACGCGCGCGCTGACGAGGCGGAGCCGAAGGCTTCGGAGGCGTAGCCGTCGCCCCGTTCGCGACGCGACCGGGTGCGTGAATCACCGCCGCGAACTCAACACCCAAGTACCCCCCGGTCCAAACGCCGCCCATGATGGCGCTCATCGACTTCGTCTCGCGGCTGGTCGGCGACGTCGGCCGGTTCGTCGACATCTTCCTGAACGACCTGATCCTCGGCGCGGGCGATCCGCTCTCCGCGCTGCTCGTCGTCGTCGGGCAGCTCCTGCTCGTCGGCGCAGTCGCCGTGTTGGGCTACGCCGCCGTCGGCGCGCTGCTCAACGAGATCGGCGTGACGCTCCCCTCTCTCGGCGGTCGCGGCCGGTCGGAGTAGCGCGGCGAGAAAGGGTCTACAGTCCGGTTTCTCAGTCGTCGTCGCCCGTCACCGACCGCACACCGGGACCGTTCGCCGAACCGCCGGCCGCGGTCGCGGCTCCGCTCGACCCGTCCGGCACCTCGAACTCGTTCAGCCGCGCGAGCAGTTCGTCGGACTGGTCAGAAAGGGTGTGGACCTGCCCGGTCACCTCGGAGACGGTCGCGGTCTGCTCCTCGGCCGCGGCCGCGACGGTCTCGGACTCGGTCGCGGTCTGTCTGCTCACGGACGCGACGCCGTCGACCATGTCGACGACCTCTTGGGTCGTGCGCGCCTGGTCGTCGGTCGCGTCGCTGATCTCCTGGACGGTCGCATCGACGGTCGTCACGTCCTCGACGACCCCCTCGAACTCCCGCAGCGTCGACTCGATCGTCTCGACGCCCTCGGCGACCTGCGTCTCCATCTCCTCGGCGTCGGCGGCGGTCTCCGCGGACGCCTCCTGGACCGCCTCGATGCGGCCGGAGATCTCCGCCGCGGACTCGCGCGTCTCCTCGGCGAGCGACTTCACCTCGTCGGCGACGACCGCGAACCCGTCGCCGGAGCCGTCGGCGCGCGCCGCCTCGATGGAGGCGTTCAGGGCGAGCAGGTTGGTCTCCTCCGCGATCTCGTCGATCACGGCCGCGATCTCGTCGATCTCGCCGACCCGGTCGGCGAGGTCGGTGACCGCGGTCGCCGTCTCGCCGATCCGGGTTTCGAGGGTTTCCAGCTCCGCGATCGCCTCGGCGGCCTCCTCGCGCCCGGAGCGACCGCGCTCGGCCGCGTCGCGGGCGGTCTCGGCCGCGTCGTCCGCGCTCGCCGCGATCTCCTCGACCGTCGCCGACAGCGTGTTCATCTCGCCGGCGATCGCCTCCAGCTCGTCCGTCTGCTCGGCGGCGCCGTCGGAGATCTCTTGGACCGACCGGGCGACCTCGCCGCTCGCGTCGTCGACCTCGTCCATACTCGCGCGCACGTCGCCCGCGGTTTCGGCCACGTCTGCGGTGAACGCGCCGACGTCGCCGAGCGTTTCGCCGAGCGTCGCGACGAGCCGGTTGTAGTTGTCGACGAGTTCGGCGTACCGCCGCTCGTCCGTCGCCAGCGCGTCCGCGTCGATCGTCGCCGTCAGGTCGCCCTCCCGCGCACGCGCCGCGGCGTCGCCGAACGCGTCGACGAGCGCCTCCAGCTCGGCCGTGTAGGCGGCGAGGTTCTCGGCCATCTCGTTGAGCGACTCGCCGAAGGAGCCGGGGACGTCCTCGTCGAGCGCTGGGTCATCGAACTCCTGGGCCGCGAGCGCCTCCGCCTGCGCGGAGACGGTGGTGAGGTAGCCGTGGACCTCGCCGAACGCGGCGACGAGGCTCCCGACCTCGTCGGGCTGCGTCGGGTCGAGGGGGTCCGCGGCGTCTCCTCCGGCCGAACCGGTCGCGTCGACGCCGCTCGTTCTCTCGATCTCTCCTGCGGCGATCGTCTCTGCCTCGCGCTCTAACGCCCGGATCGGGGCGACGAAGTCGCGTCGGACGATGAGTAGCGTGTTGTAGATAGCGACGACCGCGCCGAGGAACAGGGCGCCGGAGACGACGAACGCGGCGGTGCCGGAGAGCACGAACTGCGTGACGAAGATGCCGACGGTGACGAGGAACTGGATCCCGACCGCCGTGACGACCTTACGCTCTATCGACTCCGAGACGCCGAGGGCGTCCATCGTCCGCCACAGGAGGGCCTCGTACCGCCCGCCGCCCCCCGGGCGGCGCTGCCGTGTCGTGGACATGCTCGAACCTCGATGAGAATGCCATATGAACCTCCCGCCGGGGTTATCAGGAGCGATTCTCGATTGTCACGGGGTGAGAACCCGCCGACGGTGCGGGGGCGACCGCGGGAGTCGTCGCAGCCGATCAGGAGGAGACGTCGCGGCCGCTCAGAAGTGGCCGTCGCCGCCGATCAGAAGAGCCCGTCGACCGCCTCGGCGGCGAGGTCGACGGCGCCCGCTAAGTCCGGGCCGAGCGGCGACCCGACGACGAGCCCGTCGGCGTGGTCGGCGACGGCGGCGGCGCGCTCCCTGACGGTCTCCGGGGTGCCCGCCATACAGAACGCGTCGACCATCGCCGGCGTCACGCGCTCGAACGCCGCAGAGAAGTCGCCGGCCGAGACGCGCTCGCCGATCTCCGAGGCCGCGTCCGGGTCGATCCCGTGGCGCTTCAGGACTGGGGGCGCCGCGCCCGCAGTGATAAAGGCGACCGGCGGGCGGGCGGCCTCGCGGGCGGCCGCCTCGTCCTCGGCGATAGAGACGGCTGCGTACGCGATCAGGTCGAACTCGCCGCGGTGGTCGGGCCGATCTCCGAGGCCGTCGTCGACCTGCTCGCGGGCCCACGCAAGGTCCTTCGGGTGTGAGCCGTTGTACAGCAGGCCGTCGGCGTGCTTCGCGGCCATCCGGCACATGTGCGGTCCCTCGCCGCCGACGTGGACCGGGATGTCCGCGCCCTGCGGCGGCTCGTAGTTGAGCCCGGCCTCGCTGGCGTCGAAGGTCCCCTCGTGGTCGACGCGCTCGCCGGCCCACAGCTTCTGGGCGGTCTTGAACGCCTCCAAGACGGAGCGGAGCCCGCGCTCGTCCTCGAGGCCGAGGTTCGTCAGCGTCGAGGGATCGCCGGGACCGAGCCCGAAGACGGCGCGGCCCTCGGAGGCCTCGTCGAGGGTCGCGACCTTCGAGGCGAGCGTCACGGGGTGGGTCTCATAGGGGTTCGCGACGCCCGGACCGAGCCGGACGGAGTCCGTGGCGGCCGCGAGCCGCGAGAGGAACGCCCACGGGTCGCGGTTGTTGTAGTGACACGTCGAGTAGACGGCGTCGTAGCCGGCGTCCTCGGCGCGGACGCCGAGGTCGACGAGGCGGGACAACTCGTGTTCTGGGGTGAGTTCGATGCCGAGCATGGTCAGTCCTCGTAGCTCCAGTCGCGCAGCGCCTGCCGGACGAAGTCGCCCTCGACCTCGCGGAAGTGGTTGTCCGAGCCGTCGTGGTCGCCGAACGCCCAGTCGCGGACGACGACGACCGGGGTGCCCCCGTCGCCCTCGCCAGCGACGAGGTTGGCGGCCGCGGCGAGCTCGTCGATCACGTTCTGTACGGTGACGCCCATCTCCCGGCCGTCGCGGTCGCGCTCGCCGCGCCAGTCGCGGCTGGCCGGCAGGCCGGCCCAGCCGATCGCGACGCCGCGCTGCCCGTGGCGGAACGGGCGCCCGCAAGTGTCGCTGACGACGACGCGGTCGGCCGCGAGCCCCTCGCGGAGCCGTTCCGCGCTCTCGGAGGGGCGCTCCGGGAGCAGCAGTAGGTCGCCGTCGGGGACGTTCGAGCGGTCGATTCCGGCGTTGACGCCGATATGTCCGAAGCGCGTCGCGGTGAGGAGGAACGGCGCCTCCATGACCAGCTCCGTCGACTCCTCGATGACGGCCTGTGCGAAGCGCGGGTCTTTTTTTCCCTCCGCGATCTCCGCGAGCCGGTCGGCGACCTCGTTCGCCCGGGGGCCGGCCGGGAAGTCGTCGAGGTCGAAGACCCGGCCCTCCGCCTTCGAGACGACCGTGCTGGCGACGACGACGACGTCGTCCGCGCGGAGGTTGACGCGCTCGCCGATCATGGCCGCGAGGTCGTCCCCCTCCCGTATCTCCGGGAGGTCCGGAACCGCGAACAGCTCCATGCGATCACCTGCGCGGCGACGATGAAAAACCCCGCCGGTACCGGGTCGGTTTGACGGTATCAGGGGGCGCTTGAACCGCTCCGGGTCGACGCGACGCAGTCCGGAGGGAAGCGACGAAACGGGAGCTCAAGTCGAATATGAGACCCAGGTAGTAGCAGCGAGAATGTCTATATGATACGCCCACAACACTCGCATCTTATAAACGTGTATTAGGAGGTACCCGAAATAATAACTCGTATAGCTGTACCTTTTTCTGTAGCGAGACGCGACCATCTTATGCGATGCGTGAACAATCGACGAAAGAGGAATCGGCGCCGATCGGAACGCGGACGCGCGTCCCGACGGAGACCGACGACGACGAACCGTTCGCGACACAGACCCGCGCGCCGTGACGCGTCGCGGGCGTCGACTTCGCTCATTTTTCTGCTGCCCCCGTCCGCACCGCTTATACGCGGCTCCGCCGAACGCGGGGTGTGGACCTCCACGTCCGGTACGAGGGCGACGACGACCCCGACAAGTGTACGGCCCGGAAGCTCGCGCGCTTCGACCTCGCCGAGCTGCATCGCTCCGACCGGGCGACCCCCTACGGCGTCGTCCTCAACCCCCACGCGGAGCGGGCGCTCTCGCCGGCGGACGCCGAGCGGGCCGCGGAGAACGCCCTGGTCGCGCTCGACTGCTCGTGGGAGTCGGCCGGCGAGAAGATGTTCTCGCTGCCCGGCGAGCACCGCGCGCTCCCGTACCTCGTCGCCGGCAACCCCGTGAACTTCGGGCGCCCCATGCGGCTCACGACGGTCGAGGCGTTCGCGGCCGCGCTCGTCATCCTCGGCGAGCGCGACCACGCCGAGCGCGTGT
This sequence comes from Methanobacteriota archaeon, assembly GCA_051745525.1. Taxonomy (GTDB): domain Archaea; phylum Halobacteriota; class Halobacteria; order Halobacteriales; family Haloferacaceae; genus Halorubrum. Next base: position 31,908 of record JBNJEE010000009.1, read on the forward strand.
TGGCGAAGTTCACCTGGGGCGAGACGTTCCTCGAACTCAACGCGGAGCCACTCCGGCGGTACGCCGACTGCGGGGACTCCTCGGAGATCGTCGCGATCCAGCAGGAGTACCTCGACCGCGAGTAGCCGCGACGCGGTTCGAGACTCTCGGCGCCGGTACCGGCACCGAACGTGGTCGCGGCAAGCCTTTTGCGTGAATCGGCCGTACTGTGAGGCGATGGTATCCACAGGCGACGCCGCACCGGCGTTCACCGCGACGGTTGGTACGAGCGACCACGAGCCGTTCGACCTCGACGAGGCGATCGGCGACGGGCCGGTCGTGCTCGCCTTCTTCCCCGGCGCGTTCACGCCGCCGTGTACGAACGAGATGGTGGCGTTTCAGGAGCGCGCCGACGCGTTCGCGGACGCCGGGGCCACCCTGTTCGGGGTCAGCGCCGACTCACCCTTCTCGCAGGGTGCGTTCCGCGAGGAGCACGGGATCGAGTTCGACCTCGTGAGCGACATGGCCGGCGACGCGATCCGGGCGTACAACCAGGAGATCGATATCGCCGAGCTGGGCCTCCACGGCATCGCCAACCGCGCCGTGTTCGTGATCGACGACGACGGCCAGATCGTCTACGACTGGGTCGCCGACGACCCGACGAACGAGCCGGACTACGACGCGGTCCTCGACGCCGTCGAGAGCGCGTAAGAAGTAGCTGCTCGTAGAGTAGGCGGTTCCGGTGCCGTTCCGATCTTCGCTTATACCACGTTGCGGCTCCAGCAGTGACGGATCTCTCAAAAGCCCCAGTCGATCGCTTATAGATTGTTGCTGGTGAATCGGCGGTGAACGCCTCCGGAGCCCCAGCCGCTCGCTTATAAATAATCGACTGTAGATCGACGGTGAACACCTCAAAAGCCCCAGCCGTGAGGCGGGCACACGCTCGTTGCGCGCCTCGCTCAGTCGCTACCGCTCCTTCGCTGCGGTGCTTACGTCGCCTGTGCCCGCCTCACGGCTGCCCCTTTGAGTCCCACCCACCGCACCGCAACCGCCGGAAGACGTTCCTGCTCGCTCACTGCGTTCGCTGCGCGGGCTGCGACTTCCGTACTCCCGCTCGCTCCCTCCGGTCGCTCGCGGGACCGCACCTCACGCCTCCCCAGCCTCGTCGGTGGTCCTTCGCTTCGCTCCGGACCACCGACTCCAGCGAGGGACCGAAGGTCCCTCTGGCAGCCGGCGCGTAGCGCCGGCGACCTCGCACGCGCTCCTCGCGGCCGCCGGGGGCGGCCGCTCGGAGGCGCGCGCCGACGTGAAAATACCCCTTCCGACCCCCCACAACAAACG
>JBNJEE010000203.1:0-3297 GCA_051745525.1 Methanobacteriota archaeon
ACAGAGGGTCCCTCGGGCAGCCGGCGTGTAGCGCCGGCGACCTCGCGCGTGCGACTCGCGCCCTTCCGGGCGCTCGTCGGCACGCGCCACCGCACCGCGTCATGACAATCTGTGGTGCCTGTTTCCAGAAAACATATTATTGAATCGCAAACGACCGAACGTATGAACCCCGTCTTCGCCCTCTTCCTCCTCGCGGTAGGGATTCCGAACGCCGTGTGGCCGTACAAGTTCGCGAAGTTCGAAGAGCAGATCGATTCGATCGGGAGCAGGCGGTCCTGGTCAGAAGTCGAGCCCGCGGACTGGAAGGTGGCGCTCATCCGCGTCGTGGGAGCCGGAATGGCGCTGTTCGGGCTCGCGAGCCTGATAGCCGGATAAAACGAGCGGCCGCGGCGCCGTCGATTTATAAACCCCGCGTCGTCCCTCGTGGCTGCCGGGCGCGGACGCATTTTATGTCGAGGTCACGAACAACGGGTACACATGACCAGCGCGTTATTCGTCGTGAGCGAGGAGGGCTACTGGGCCGAGGAGTGTATCGAGCCGCTGACGACGCTGGAGTCGGAGGGCGTCGACGTAACCGTCGCGACCCCATCCGGGTCGCCGCCGGTCGTCGACGAACGCTCGCTCGACCCCGAGGCCGCGGGCGGCGAGGAGCGAGTCGCGGAGCTCCGCGAGGTCGACGAGGAGCATCCCGCACTCAACGACCCGGCACCGGTGGCGACCGTCGACGCCGCCGACTACGACGCGGTCGTCTTCCCCGGCGGCCACGGCACCGTCTGGGACGTGAACCAGGACCGCCACGCCCGCCAGCTGCTGCTCGACGCGGTCGCGGGCGAGACGGGCGTCGCGCTGGTCGTCTGCCACGCGGTCGGCATCCTCGCGTTCACGAACGAGGCCGACGGGACGCCGCTCGTCGAGGGACGCTCCGTCACCGGCTTCCCCAACGAGTGGGAGGCGGATATCGTCGACGATAACGACGTGATGCCCGACGGCCGGAAGCTCCCCTACTGGGTCGAAGACGAGGTCGTCCTCGCGGGCGCCGAATTCGACGCCGAGCTCGACGCCGACGAGAGCGTCACGGTCGACGGCGACCTGATCACCGCGCGCGGTCCGGGCTCATCCGCGGCAGCAGCCGCGACGCTGCTCGACGAGCTGTAATCCCGCACTGACTCCTTACCGGATCACGAACGCCGGCTCCTCGATCCGCTCGCTCTTACACTCGGGACACCGCGAGGGTTCATTGATCGGGTCGTCGAAGGCGTCGAACCCGCACTCGCGGCAGGCCGGCGGCGCGACGAGGAACTCTTCGCCCGCGCTACCGGCCCCGCTACCGCTCGGCTCGTCGCCGTCCGCGACCGACCGTGAGACGTGTTCGAGGTGTTCGTACACGACGGGCGTCGGCAGCGACAGCGTCGCCGCAAGGTCGCTCGCGGTCCGCGGCTCCTCGCGGAGCGCGTCGGCGATCCGCTGACGTGTCGTCTCCATGCCGGGTGTTCGACGGCGACGAGCAAAACCGTCCGGGATCGGGATGCGGGTCTCCAACGGCAGCGACGCGCACGATTTGAACGATGACGCGGGCGCAAAAGGTATGTCACCGGAGTGAGACGGTGGTCGTATGAAAGCCGTCGTACTTGCGGGTGGCTACGCGACAAGGCTCTGGCCGATCACCGAACACCGGCCGAAGATGTTCCTCCCGGTCGGCGACAACACCGTCATCGACGAGATATTCGAGGACTTGGAGGCCGACGACCGGGTCGACGAGGTGTTCGTCTCCACGAACGAGCGCTTCGCCGACACGTTCGCGGAGTACCTCGACGACAGCCCCTTCGAGAAGCCGACCCTCTCGGTCGAGGAGACCGTCGAGGAGGACGAGAAGTTCGGCGTTGTAGGGGCGCTCGAACAGCTCGTCGACCGCGAGGGCGTTGACGACGACCTGATCGTCGTCGCCGGCGACAACATGATCAGCTTTGACCTTGGCGACTTCGCCGACTTCTTCCACGAGAAGGGGACGCCGACGCTGGCGGCCTACGACGTCCGCGACCGCGAGCGCGCGAAGTCGTACGGGCTCGTACAGCTGGACGGCGACGAGGTGATCGACTTCCAGGAGAAGCCTGACGACCCGCAGTCGACGCTCGTCTCCATCGCCTGCTACGCGTTCCCCGCGGAGACGCTCCCGAAGCTCACCACGTACCTCGAAGACGATAACAACCCGGACGAGCCGGGCTGGTTCCTCCAGTGGCTCCAGCAGCGCGGGCCAGTCCACGCGTACACGTTCGACGGCGCGTGGTTCGACATCGGCACCGCCGACAGCTACCTCGACGCGGTCGAGTACGCCTTGGAGGGCGGGACGCTCGTCGCCGACGACGCGACCGTCGAGGGATGCGACCTCGGCGACGTGGTCCACGTCATGTCGGGCGCGACGGTCACGGACTCGACGCTCGACCGCGCCGTCGTCTTCGAGGACGCGACCATCACCGACTCCGAGGTCCGCAACTCCGTGATCGACACGGGCGCCACCTTGGAGGGCGTCGACCTCTCGGGCGCGCTGATCGGCTCGTACACCTCGATCACCGAGGGCAACGACTTCTAGACGCGCCCGCCGCCGTCTAACTACTTCTCGGTGCCGGCCTGCGCGTGCGTGTGGTGATAGCAGTCGAACGCGGGGTCGCCGCCGCCGTCCGTTGTCGGGTGGAAACACACACGCCGGTAGCGCTCGTTGTCGAGTAAGTTCGTCACGAAGCCGCTGGTGTGTCGCGAGACCGAGTCGTACGGGTCGCCGCAGGCGGGACAAGTCGCCGGCGGATCGTCGGGGACGTACATGCTCCGTGTCGTCCGAGGCTACGGCTCCGAGCCGGAAAACGCCCCCGCCGAACTCCACCGAGTGCGGACGCTCAGGACCCGTTCGAGCCGTCGCCGCTCCCGCCCTCGACGCCGAGCGCGTCGAACAGCTTCCGCCGGACCGCCTCTTCGGTGAGGTGGAGGAGCGTGTCGCGGTTCTCACCGCTCGCCTCGATGCCGGTGAAGATGCCGAGCGGAATCGAAAGCGACCCCTGCGTCGAGTGACCGGCGGCGTCGCCCATTTCGGAGAACGCCTCGTCGAGGACGTTACCGATGTTCAGCCGGATGTCCTTCGAGCGCGCCGCGAGGTAGATCTTCTCGTCGGCTATGCCCAGCACGGCCGTCGTCGTGATCCCCTCCAAGTTGAGCAGGTGTTGGGCGGCCTGCGCGAGCGCTTCGCGGTCGCGGATGAACCCTGCCGTCGAGAAGAGGTGGCTCCCCTGGACCTCGCGGTTTTTATAT
>JBNJEE010000204.1:0-3292 GCA_051745525.1 Methanobacteriota archaeon
GACCGCGCTCCCGCACGGTCACACCCCGAACGAGCGGCTCTCCGAGGGCGACGTACTCGTCACCGGCGCGACCGCCAACGTCGACGGCTACCGCTCCGAACTGGAACGGACGATGTTCGTGGGGGACTACTCCGACGAGCAGGAACACTACTTCGAGCTCATGCTGGAGGCGCAGACAATCGCCATCGACGCCTTGGGCCCCGGCGTCCCGGTCGCCAAGGTGGACGAGGCCGTCTGGGAGTACTTCGAGGAGCAGGGCGTGACAGACCTCGCGCAGCACCACGTCGGCCACAACATCGGCCTCGGCGGCCACGAGCCGCCGTACATCGACCGCGGCTGGGGCGAGCGCTACGAGGGCGACGACGCCGTGATGGCACCCGGCCACGTGTACACGATCGAGCCCGGCCTCTACACAGACGAGTACGGCTACCGCCACTCCGACACGGTCGCGATCACCGAGTCGGGGACGGAGCGGCTCACGAACTTCCCCCGCGACATCGACTCGAACGTCGTCTGAGCGCGGCCTGTCCCGAGGTCGTCGTCGGTCGAAACGCCTCGCACCGACAGCTATTCGACTCGGTCGACCGCGACACGGTGGCCGGTTGCCTCGGCGTGTTCGCGGCGGAGAACGTTCGCGTCGGCCGCAGCGTCGCACAGGCGTTCGAGGGGGCACTCGCGACAGACGAGGTGATACCGTTTGCTCCGGGCGGCGGCGTCCATACGCTCGATAATCCCCACAGCGGTATTGTTAGGACCCGGCTACCGGTGGTACCAGAAGTGGACGCGACCCCTTCTCACTCGCTCGCCGCGGGGGGCCGCGACTCGAACCGATCGAGCGCGACCTCCAGCATGTCCGGGCTGACCGGCTGATACTCCTTTTGCTCGTGTTCGGGTAGGTACTCCCTGACGCCGTTCCACGAGTCCCGGGCGTACCGGGCGTCGAGCAGGACGCGGACGCCGCGCTCGTCCGGGCCGCGGATGACGCGGCCGACCGCCTGCCGCGCCTTCCGCACTGCCGGGACGGTGAGCGCCGTCTCGAAGCCCGACTCGAACCGGCGGTCGTAGGCGGTGATCACCGCGCGGGTCTGCGGCCGCGCCGTGTTGATGATCGGAACGCCGCAGACGACGGCCGCAGAGAGCCGGTCGCCGCGGTAGTCGACGCCCTCCGTGAGCGTGCCGCGGAGGCTCGTCACCAACACCTTGCCGTCGCCGGCGAAGAAGTCGTCCTTCAGCGACTCCGTCTCGCGGTCGCCCGACGACTCGTCGAGCAGGACCGGCTTGTCGAGTCGGTCGGCGAGCGACTCCGCCATCCACGTCGCCTCCGCGTAGCTCGGGGTCCCGACGAGGACGTTCCCGTCGCGGCGCGCGACCGCGGCCGTCGCGTCGAGGTGCGCGAGTCGCGCCGGGTTCTCCTCGCCCGGCGCGCCGCGGTTCTGGTGGGTGAACTTCGGGGCGTCGACCGCAACGCTCGCGCGGTTCGCCGCGGGGAAGGAGAGGCCGTACGTCCGCTCGACGACGGGGCGGCCGTGCTCCGCCAGGTGGTCAAGCCCGGTCACCTCCCGGAACAGGTCCATCGGCTCCAGCGTCGCGCTCATGAGGACGCCGCCGCCGAAGTCGGCGAGGCGGTCCCCGATCGGCTCGCTCGGCAGGCAGTTGTGGAGCGCGAGGCGCGTGTTGTACGCCCGCCGCCACGAGTCTGGAGGCTCGGTCTCGTCGAACGTGCGTTCGAGCTCGATCGCCCGGAAGAAGTCGGTGTGGCCCTCGCGGTACCAGGCGTTGAGGGTGCGTCCGACGCCCGGGGCAGCGCGCTGCTTGTCCTCCTCTTCCAGCGAGTCGAGGACGCGCTTGACGACCGCGCCGACCTGTTTCGCGCGCGCCCAGACGCGCTCGCCGTACCCCTCGCCGTCCGCCCAGGCGGTGATCTCGTCTTCGCCCGGCTCCTCCGGGTCGCGCAGCGGGATCTCCGTATCGTCGAGCTCGCGCATCGACGCCCGCCAGTCCGGGCGCTCGCGGTCGAGGTGCGCGGTTACCCGCCGGTCGAGTTCGCCGCGGAGGTCGGCGTAGAACTCCCGGACCGCCTCGATCTCTTCGATCGCCACGTCGGCGTCCTCCAGTTCGCCGCGGACGAGCGCGGCGTCGTCGGACTCCGCGCCCGCCGACTCGAACGAGAGCGGTTGGACGACGCGGGTGAGCTCGTTCTCCGCGTCGCGGAGGCTCGCGTCCGCGACCGCGTCGCTCACGAGGTCCCGAACGCGCGGTTCGAGCATGTGCGCCTCGTCGCAGACCACGAACGTGGAGTCGTCCAGCAGCGCGCCGGTGAAGGTCCCGGTGGTCTCGGGGTCGAACGCGTGGTAGTAGTTGCCGATGACGACCTCGACCTCCGGCACGAGCGCGCCCATGATCGAGTGGGGACAGGAGCCGTGGCCCGCCGCGAGCCGGACGAGCTCGTCGGCGTCGACGTGGCCGAGCTCTGTCACGTCGAACGGGACCGCCTCCGCGGGGTCACCGTCCTCCGGGAGGTCATCGAGGAAGCCGGCGTAGAACGGACAGAACTCGACGTCGTCGTACTCCTCAGTGTCGGGGCGGTACGGGGTCGGCTCGCCGTCGACGGAGAGGTAGTCGGCGGACGAGCCGTCGACGGACGAGTCGTCGCTGCCGGCCGCGCCGGCGGTTCCCGCCGATCCGGAGTCCATGAGCCCGACCTGCTGGCTCCGCGCCTCGCTCACGAGGTTCGAGGTCGTCGTCGCGCCGCCTTCGCCGACGAGGTTCCGGGTGCGCTCGCGGAGCCCCTCACAGCGCTCGTACACGTTCTCGCGGTCGACCCCGCCGCGGTTCTCTCGCGCGTAGGGGCAGACGTCCGCCTTCCCGACGAGCGTGAGCCCGGAGACGGAGTCGTAGCCGTCGGGGAGGTCGTCGTTTATCGCGCGCAGGTCCGTCTCGAACTGGCGCAGCTGCTGTTTGACGCTTGTGAGGACGAAGACGCGCTCGAAGTCGGAGTCGGGATCGCGGACGCGGTCGAGCCCGGCAGTGAGCGCGAGCATCGTCTTTCCCGTCCCACAGGCGCCCTCGAGGGCGAGAAAGCCGCCGTCCTCGGCGGCGTCGACGGCGGCGTCGATGCCGTCGGCCTGCTCGGGGTAGGGTTCGGGGTGGCCGAAGAGGTCGGCCCACGGGGGCGAGTCGGTCACGAGAGCGAGTTACGCCCCATGCGATTTAAACGCTTCATCGCCGGCAGCGGACCGCGGTCGGCGCCGACGCGTCGCTGCCGGACGCGGTGGACAGCGGGGCGAGCCGG
>JBNJEE010000084.1:0-11356 GCA_051745525.1 Methanobacteriota archaeon
CGGACGGGGCGGTGGCGCGTGCCGACGAGCGCCCACAGGGCGCGAGTCGCACGCGCGAGGGAGTCGGTGGTCCGGAGCGAAGCGGAGGACCACCGACGAGGTTGGGGAGGCGTGAGGCTGCGGTGCTGTGCGGGGCGGGATGGGAATCAAAGGGGCAGCCGTGAGGCGGGCGCAGGCGAAGCAAGGACCGCAAGGAACGAGCGGAGCGAGTGACTGAGGACCGCAGCGAGCGTGCGCCCGCCTCACGGCTGGGGCTTTGGAGGTATCTGCCGTCGATCCAATGTCGATTACTTATAAGTGAGCCGCTGGGAATTTGGAGGTATCTGCCGTCGATCCACCGTCGATCATTTATAATCGAGCGGCTGGGGCTTTGGAGGAGTGTTCTGCCGATCTACTGGCAGCTATTTATACAGGAGCCGCTTGGAATCTGAAGAGGTTCACCGCTGATCGGTGGTCAACTATTTATAAGCGAGCGGCTGGGGCTTTGGCCGCGCCCGCCACCGGTCCGCTGTCGACTATATAATTCCCTCGCACATCAGGCTACGTCACGCCAAGAAGACGTGCCGCGGGCGGTCGGCGAGCACGTCGCGGCCCCACTGGACGGTCTCGGAGAACTCGTCGGAGCGGAAAAAGGCCATCGCGTCCTCCTTCGCGTTCCACTGGCTGGCGATGAACATGTCGTTCTCGTCTTCGACGTTCACCATCAGATCGGTCTCGACGTGGCCGTCCATCTCCCCCAGCAGGTCGCCGACGTCGTCGAACGTCTCGACGAACTCCGTCTGGTAGTCCGGCTTGACGGTGTAGAACATCCCCATCGTGCCGAAGCCGGACTCCTCGCCGGCGCGGGCGACGATGTCGGGCAGCTCCGAGAGGAACCCGGCCGCGGTCTCGGCCGCCGAGGCCGTGTCCCAGATGGAGACGACCGCGGCGCGGTCGGTGTGTCTGCCCTCATACACCGCGGTTTTGACGTGGGTGCCGTAGTGGTCGAAGTTGCCGCGCAGGCCCTCGACCTCGTCGAAGAGCTCGTCCACGTCGGCCTCGCTGTACAGCACCGTGGCGTACACGTCCTCGCCGTGGGGCTTCCCGGCGTAGATGTCGAGGTCGGCGAGCTCGCCGCGGATGTCCTCGTCCGACGCTTCGTCGCCGTTGTCGCCGCCGGCCTCCCCCTCACCGTGCGGATGGTCACCCTCGGCGCCGGCCTCGCCGTCGCCGTGGGGGTGGTCGCCGTGCGCGGGGCCGCCGCCCGCGCCCGAGTGGCCGTGTCCCTCGCCGCGTCCGTGCGCGTCGTCGCCGTGGCCGCCGCCCTCGCCGTGATGACCGCCTTCGCCGTGGCCGCCTTCACCGTGATGGCCGGCGCCGTCCTCTTCCGGGTCGCGCCCGGTCGGTACCGTCTCGCCGGCGAGGAAGGCGTCGAGGTCGCTCGGGGGGAACCGGCGGCCCACGTAGAAGTCGCCGAACTCGCCGTACCGCGAGGAGGCGGGGTCGAACCGCATCTCGTAGACGATGTCCTTGATGTCGGTCGGGTCGGCGCCGAACAGCGTGACGCCCCACTCGTGGTCGTCGAAGCCGACCGAGGAGGCGATCACCTGCTTGATCTTGCCGGCGTACTCCTTGCCGACCTCGCCGTGGCCTGCCATCAGGTCGGCACGCTCTTCGAACTCGAGGTCGTACCAGTTGTGCTCCTCGCCGCGCCGCTTGCTCATCGGGTAGAAGCTGACGTACTCGTCGTCGGGGATCTCGGGTTTCATCTTCCCCTCGATGTACCGGCGGAGTCCCTCGTCGACGGCGTCGGCGCCCTCCTCGAAGTAGTCGTCCGAGACGTATCCCGACACCTCGGTGACGGAGACGTAGGAGGTCTCGCGCTCCGTGAACTTCGCGAGCGCGGTGTCCTCGAAGCGGCGCTCGATCGCGGAGAGGTCGTCGATCGACGGCCGGAAGTGGAGGAAAAGCAGGTCGGCCTTGTGTCCCAGCACGGAGAACAGCGCGGACTCCCCCGCGTCGGCGTCGGCGACCAGCTCGCGGTGTTTCAGGAAGGCCTCACCCTCCTCGATCGCTCGTCGGCGTTCGGACTCGGGCGCCTCGCGCCAGGCATCCCAGTCGATAGCGCGGAAGTCGTGTAGCGAGAACCACCCTTCGGCGGTCTGTGGAGCCTCGACCATACGCCGGATTGGGTCCCCGCGACTTAGGGGTTTGCGGGTCGTCCCGCGCGCCGGAAACGGGGCCGCGGTGGGGGGTCCCGCGCGCCGGAATCCGCTCCGCGCGTCGTCCGAGCCGGCGGGGGCGGTCGCCGTGACCGAAACCCTTTCGACGCGACCCCGAAAGATGGGGATGATGCGGAAAAGCGGCCCGCCGAAAGGACTGATATCGTACCTCGTGTTGGAGCTGCTCAACGAGCGTCCCCGGTACGGGTACGAGCTGCTCGGCGAGATAACCGAAATCAGCGGCGGGCACTGGGAGCCCTCCTACGGCTCCGTCTACCCGATCCTCTACAAGTTCCAGGAGGAGGGCGTCGCCGAGCGCGTCGAGCGCGCGGACGAGCCCGACCGGAAGTACTTCGCGCTCACCGACGCGGGCCGCGAGGAGCTCGCCGAGAAGCGCCGCGCAATCGGCGGCGAGGCGAAGGACTTCGGCGACGTCGTCCTCGGCTTCTATCACCTGTACGCCGCGCTCGCCACCGACGGCCGGTTCGAGGTGGACGACGCGGACGCCGACTGGGAGTACTCGGAGCGGTACAGCGCGTGGATCGTCGAGCAGATGATTCGGCACCACGAGCGCGACTTCGGCGAGTTCGAGCGGATCGACGCCTCGCCGGAGGAGTTCTACGCAGCGGACGGGACCGACCCCGACTCGTCCGAACCGGAGGTCGCCGACGACGCGGAGGAGTCTGAGGGGGCGTCCGGCGCGGCCGACGATTAACGCCCGACGCGGCCGACGATTAACGCCCGACGCGGCCGACTGACTCCCCGACGCGAGCGATCATCGATCCCTCACGTGTCCCCCGCGGCGGACCGAGCCACTCACCGGCGGAGCAACCGCCACAGGAGCCCACCCGGGAGCCCGGCGCGGACCAGCCGGTCGTACAGCCGGTCCGGGAGGACGCGCGCGAGGCGCGGCAGCCACCGCGCCCAGCGGCTTACCCGGTACCGCGTCCGCGGGCGGTCCGCGGTCGTCGCGGTCACCACGCGCTCGACGACCGTTTCGACCTCGGTGGCGGCCGGGGAGTATCCCTCGAACTCGCGATAGGCGTCGGCGTACGGTCCCACGCCGCCCGTTCCCTCCTCGTTTTTGCCCTCCCCCACCGCGTCCGCACCCGCGACCGCCGCCGCGGCCCGCTCGTTGAACCCGGTCTGGACGGGGCCGGGTTCCACCAGCGCGACGTCGACTCCGCGGGGCGTGATCTCGCGGCGCAGCGCGTCGACGTAGCCGTCGAGGCCGGCCTTCGCGGCGCTGTACGCGCCGTGGTACGGCAGCGGGACCGACCCGACCATCGACCCGACGACAACGATCCGGCCGCCGCGCTCGCGGAGCGTCGGGAGCGCCGCGGCGACGGTCACGTGAACCGCGGTCAGGTTCGTCTCCACCTGACGGCGGAACGCCGCGGCCGAGGTGTCCTCGATCGCCGCGATCTCGTATCCCCCGACGCAGGAGACGACCGCGTCGAGCGGACGGTCCGCGAGCAGGTCGCGGACGGCCGCCTCGTTGCGGACGTCGACGACGGCGGTCTCGATCCCGTCCGGCAGGTCCGTAAGCCCCCCCGCGTCGCGGTCGACGCCGAAGACGTCGTGGCCGGCGGCCGCGAGCGAGCGCGCGACGCCGCCGCCGATCCTGCCCGCCGCCCCCGTCACGAGAACGTCCATGGTCGCGGTTCACGGCGAGGTCAGTAGACGGTGGCGGTTCGAGACGTCGGTCCGCCCGACGCCGGCCTCCGACTCCGATCGCCCGCCCGACGTCCGCGTCCGGGTCTCGGTCGCTCGCCGGACCCGGCGTCGCCGCCCGAAGGCATATATCCGACACGGGCGATTGTCGGCGTAATGTCCACCGACGAGCCGTCCGTCCCGATCGTCTGCGACGAGTGCGAGACGGAGACCCGCGTGCCGCTCGACGACCTCGCGGACGCGCTCGACAAACACAACGCCCAGAAACACGACGGCGAGGCCGTCGCCGAGGTCGACCCGGCGATCAAAGACCGGCTCGCCGACCTCGTCGCCGAGGACTTGGGCCTGTTCGACGAGGAGCCGGTCGAGGAGGGCTGAACGACCGCCGCGAGGGACGACTGCCGAGACCCCCGCCAGCCCGCCGCGAACCGACAGCGAGGTCGCAAAAATTGCGGCGTTCCGTGACGTACCCATCCCGATCGAAGTCCTCCAATGGCTGTTTTTGAGGCCTGGAGAGCTGTTTTCGGCGATTACAACCCGTCACCGGAACGCGATTCGGTTGCTGGTGACGCGAGGGTGTTGCCCACGGAACCACTGCCGTTTGTATGTACGAACCAACGGGGACAGCGTCGCGGCGGTCGTTCCTCGCGGCCGCGGGCGGCACCGCGGCGGTCGGCCTCGCCGGCTGTCTCGGCGGCGGTGGACTCGACGAGGTGACGGTCGCGCACATGCCGATCTACCCGGACCTCCAGTGGTACGTGATGGAGGGCGAGGGGTACTTCTCCGAGATCGACGCCGAGATCTCCGGCCAGGAGTTCACCGACGGCCCGGCGATCGTCCAGGCGCTCGGCGGCGGCGACATCGACGTCGCGATGTTCGGGATCGTCCCCGCGATGATCGCGATCGACCGCGGCATCTCGGCGCGGGTGACCGCCGCGAACATCCGGGAACCGATGGGGATCATGGCCGAGTCCTCGTTCCACGAGACGTTCGAGGCGCAGGGCGCGGACGCGTTCGCGGCGTGGGAAAGAGAGGAGGGCGAGCCGTTCACCTTCGGCACGTTCCCGCAGGGGAGCGTCCCGGACGTGCTGCTCCGCTACTGGCTCCGCGACGTCGGCGTCGACCCCGAGGCGAACGAGAGCGTGGAGATCATCGAGATCAACGGCGCCAGCTCGGTGTGGCAGGCGATCGCCAACGACGAGATCGACGGCACCTCGATCATGGAGCCGGTGCCGACCATCGCCCAGGCCGAGGAGTCGTCCGTGACGATGCTCCGGACCGCCGCCGAGGTCCTCCCCGGGCAGCCGGCCGCGGTCACCCTGATGAGCGACGCGGTCCGGGACTCGCCGGTCGCGGCGCAGTTCCTCGAAGGGCACGTCCGTGCGACCGAGTTCGTCGAGGCGAACCCGGACGCGACCGCGGCCCACGTCGAGGACGGGATCGGGATGCCCGTCGACCGAGCGAGGAACGCGCTCGACTCGCCGCTGTCGAACTTCATCACCGACCCCAACGAGATCGCCGACGCGACGCAGGTGTTCGCCGAGTTCGCGGCCGGGAACGACCAGATCGACGAACAGCTGTCGAACGACCGGATATTCGACCTCGAGGTGTACGACTCGCTCTGATGGCGGCCGAAACCGCAACGTCAGTCGGCGAGGACGAGGCGCTCGCGAGCGTCGGCCTCGGCGACGGCCGGCGACTACTCCGGGGGGTCGCGGGCGTCGTCGGATTCCTCGTCGTCTGGCACGCCCTCTCGCTCACGCAGGACCCGTTCGTCCTTCCCTCGCCGGTCGCGGTCGCGGGAGCGTTCGCGAGCGAGCTCGCCGCGGGCGACATGACGGCGGCGCTGCTCCAGAGCGTCAGCCACTGGATCCCCGGCACGATCGCGGGGACGGGCCTCGGGGTCGCCGCCGGCGTCGCGTTCGGGTGGAGCCGCCTGCTGGACGACCTGACGGCGCCGCTCGTGCGGACGCTGCGCCCGGTCCCGCCGCTCGCGCTCATCGGCTTCGCGATCGCGTGGTTCGGGATCAACGACTGGGGCGCCGCCTTCATCATCGCCGTCGGCGCGTTCTGGATCAACTTCTACGCGGCGTACGGCGCCGTCGAGGGCGTGAGCGAGGATCTGCTCGACGTCGGCCGGACGCTCGGCGTCCGCGGCGACCTCGACGCGGTGCGCTCGATCGTGCTGCCGGCGTCGATGCCGGGGATCCTGACCGGGATCCGGACGGGACTGGGACGGTGTTGGATGCTCGTTGTCGCCTCGGAAATCTTCGGCGTCCCCGGGGTCGGCCGCGAGATCATCCGCGCCAGCAACAACCTGCGCGTCGACCGGGCGATCGCGTACATCCTCGTGTTGAGCCTGATGTACCTGCTCGTCGACGTGGCGTTCCGCGCGGTCGAACGGAGGACGTTGGCGTGGCGGGCGTGAACGGCGGCGACGCCGGCGGCGCCGACGACCCGCCGGCCCGGGCCGACGGGCCGCCCGCGCCGTCCGAGGCGAGCGTCGCCCTCGACGGGGTCGGCAAGACGTACCCCGGCGAGGGCGACGGCGGCTCGGTGCGCGCGCTCGACGACGTGTCCTTCTCGGTCACGGACGGGGAGTTCGTCTGCCTTGTCGGCCCGTCGGGCTGCGGGAAGACGACGCTGTTCCGGATCGTGGCCGGGCTGACCGAGGCGACGGACGGCCGCGTCTTCCTCGACGGCACCGAGGTCACGGGCCCGACGACCGATATGGGCGTGGTGTTCCAGGAGTACCACCTGTTCCCGTGGCTCACCGTCGCGGAGAACGTCGGGTTCGGCCTCGAACGGAGCGACCGCTCGCCCGCGGAGCGCGAGGCGCGGGTCGAGGAGATGCTCGAACTCGTCGGGCTGACGGAGTTCCGCGACGCGTACCCGAAGTCGCTGTCGGGCGGGATGAAACAGCGCGTCGCCATCGCCCGGTCGCTCGCGGTCGACCCGGACCTCCTCCTCATGGACGAGCCGTTCGGCGCGGTCGACGCGCAGACGCGCGAGATGCTCCAGCGTGAGCTGCTCGACGTGTGGGCGTCGACGGGGAAGACCGTCCTCTTCGTCACGCACGACGTGGCGGAGGCGGTGACGCTCGCGGACCGGGTCGTCGTGATGGCCGCCGAGCCGGGGCGCGTCCGCGAGGTTGTCGACGTCGACGTCGAGCGCCCGCGCGAGCGCGGCGACGCCGCGTTCGCGGAGTACGTCGGGCGCGTGCGAGAGCTGATCGGGGCCGGACCCTAGCCGTTCGGGAACGCGCTTTCGTCGTCGGTCCGGCTACGACTCTCCGTCCTCCCCGCGCTCCTCGAGGCGCGCAGCCAGCTCGTCGACGTGGGTGCGCAGCGTCGCCAGCGTGGCGTCCGCGTCGGCGTACCCCTCGTCGTAGTCGTCGAGCGCGGTCGCCGCTCGATCGAGAAAGCGTTCCACCGCCGCGTCTGTCGACTCGTCGGTCATGCGAGACCGTGCGCCCGCGAGCGGTTTATGTCTCCCGGCGGTGCGGTCGGACGCTGGCGGGACGGTCGGATGCCGGCGGCGCGTGCCCGGTTACTGCCGTCGCCGGAGCGCGTACGTCGTGTAGCCGACCGCGGCGACGAGCGCGGCGGAGAGGAGGGTCCCGAAGACGGCCGGCGACGCGGTGACGTAGTCGCCGAACGGGTCGGTCAGCGCGAGCACGCCCACGATGAGCGCGAGCGAGATGGCGATGCCGACCGCGCCGAACGCCTTGAACGCCGCGTCGAGGTCGAATCCACGCGATCCCTGTTGGTGGCTCATATCCCGTCGTACGCGCTCCAGTTTTAAATCCGTGGGCTGGATTTTCACGCCGAGAGAACGGCGACGGCGCCGCTCACTCGGGGAATCCCTCGACGATGGCGACGCCGGAGGAGGCGCCGATCCGGACGGCGCCCGCGTCGAGCATCTCCGTCGCCTCCTCGTAGGAGCCGACGCCGCCGGAGGCCTTCACCGGCAGGTACTCGCTCATCAGTTCGACGTCGGGGACCGTCGCGCCGCCGTCGGCGAAGCCGGTCGAGGTCTTCACCATGTCGGCGTCCGCGGCGACGGCGGCCTCGCAGACGCGGCGCTTCTCGGCGTCGTCGAGGAGGGCGGTTTCGATTATCACCTTCACCGGGACGGGCACGGCCGCGACGACGTCCGCGAGCTCGTCGGCGACCGCGCCGTCGTCGCCCGCCTTCAGCCGCCCGACGTTGATCACGAGGTCGATCTCGTCGGCGCCCGCTTCCCACGCCCCGACCGCCTCGTCGCGTTTGACCGCGGGCGCGTGCTGCCCGTGCGGGAACCCGACCACGGTGGCGATCGCCTCGGGGTCGGCCTCGTATGTGACCGCCTCGGCGACGTAACACGGCGGGATACAGGCGTTCATCCCGTGGGCGGCGGCCTCGTCGAGAACGGTCCGCACGTCGGCCGGGGTCGTCTCGGGGCCGAGGACGGTGTGATCGATGCTGGCGGCGAACTCCTCGCGGTTCATGCCTCGTCCGTCGCGTCGGGAGCTAAAAGGCGTGCGGGGTCGACGTCGCGCTCGGCTCCGACACCGGCGGCTCGAATCGACGGGAAAAATCGGGACGTACGGTCGAAAACGCGCGGAAGGGAGGGTGCCGACCGGCGCGGCGCCGGTCGGTCGAGGCGGACGGTGCCGAGGTCAGCCTTCGATCTCGATCTCCGTGCCGGAGACGGCGCCCTCGACGGTCACCGGGAGCCGGACCGTCAGGATGCCGTTCCGGTACTCGGCCTCGATGGCGTCCTCGTCGATCGCCTTCGGGAAGCGGAACCGCCGGTGGTACGTCCGGCGGGTCCCGCGGCGCTCGTCCTCGTGTTCGCCGGCGACGTTGAGCACGCCGTCGTTCCACGAGGCGGTGATCTCCGCCGGATCGAACCCGGGGAGCTCGACCGAGAGGACGAACTCGCCGTCCTCCTCGTACAGTTCGTAGTCGTTGCTACCGGATTCGAGCAGTCGGCTCGGGAAGTCGAGTCCCTGCGTCCACGTGTTGGCCGGTTCGAGCATGGGCATTGCTAACCACCTCGAACGCATCTGCTTCTATGATTGCGATTCTATAAAATTTGTCGGATTATGAGATTATCTATCATTTCACGGTCGATCGCGTCTCCGAACCGACCACGCGCTTCGCGGCGCCGCGCCGACGGATCCGGTCGTCACCGCGGATACCGCCGAGCGAACGATCGTTGGAGAATTCTCCAACTATCTCGCGATCGCCCCGGATTTATCTCATCCGCGTGCCACCCCGACCCATGGATCGCGACACCGCCACGCCCGCCGTCACGGACCTCCCTGGCGAGCGCGCTCGCGAGTGGGTCGAGTACCACCACGAGTCGGCCGCGCCGAGCACCTACGTCTACGAGTTCGTCTGGGACCGCACCGCCCCCGCCGAGGGCCCGTTCTGCACCGACGTCGACGGCAATGTCCTCATGGACTTCACCAGCCACGTCGCCGCCGCGCCGCTCGGGTACAACAACCCGCTCATCATGGACCGCCTCGCGGAGTTCGACCTCGTCGACCCGCTGAAGATCGCCGGCCAAGACTTCTACGCCGCGGGCGGCCCTTCGCCGAGCGAGGGGATCCCGGGGGCCTCGGGGCTGATGGACCGCCTGACGGACCTGACGAGCCACTACGACATGGACACCGTCTTCCTCTCGAACTCCGGGGCGGAGGCGGTCGAGAACGCCATCAAGATCGCTTACGACGCCTCCGACGGCGCCAAGTACGCGATCACCTTTGACGGGGCGTTCCACGGCCGAACGCTTGGCGCGCTCTCGCTCAACCGCTCGAAGTCCGTCTACCGCCGCGAGTTCCCGGAGGTAAGCGGTGTGATGGACGTGCCGTTCTGCGACGACCGGACCTGCTCGCCCGAGACCTGTTCGTGTGGCTTCTTCGCTGACGGCGTCTCGCGGCTCCGCCGCAAGCTCGACCCGAAGCGCGGGAACGTCCACCCGGACGACGTGGCCTACCTCATCATGGAGCCGATCCAGGGCGAGGGCGGCTACCGGTTCCCCTCCGAGGCGTTCACCGACGAGATCGCGGCGCTCGCCGAGGAACACGACATCACGCTGATCGCCGACGAGATCCAGGCGGGCGTCGGCCGCACCGGCGAGATGTGGGGTTCCGACCACTACGCGTACGAGCCGGACGTGATATCGAGCGCGAAGGGGCTCCGCGTGGGTGCGACCGTTTCCCGGAGCGACGTGTTCCCCGAGGAGACCGGCCGCCTCTCCTCGACGTGGGGCGCCGGCGACCTGATCGCCTCGGCGCAGGGCGCGCTCACGCTCGACGCCATCGAGGAGGCCGACCTCATGGACAACGCCGTCGACCGCGGCCGGCAGTTCAAAGAGACGCTGCGCGACGCCGACTTCGACGCCGTCGCGGACGTCCGCGGGAAGGGGCTCCTGCTCGCCGTCGAGTTCGACACGAAGGAGCGCCGGGACGCGGTCGTCGAGCACGCGTTCGAGCGCGGCCTCCTCACGCTCGCGTGCGGGCACAAGGTTCTCCGGATCCTCCCGCCGCTCGACGTCACCGAACGCGAGATCGAGCTCGGCAGCGACCTCCTCACGGACGCGATCGCGGCCGCGGGCTGAAACGGGCTCGACCCGGGCGTCGCCGCCCGCAGCTCGCCGTCGCGCCCCTCAGCGGTCCGCGTACCACTCCGCGAACTTCTCCAAGGCCCGGCCGCGGTGCGACACCGCGTTCTTCCGGTCGGTGTCCATCTCCGCGAACGTCTCGCCGTCGTGTTCGAATATCGGGTCGTAGCCGAACCCGCCGTCGCCCCGCGGCGCGACGATCCGCCCCGGCACGTACCCCTCGAACAGCTTGACCGGGAGCGGGTCCGCGTCGGCGACGTCCGCGCCGTCGCCGTCGTCTTCGCCCTCGTCCGGGCCCGCCGCCGCGGCCGCGTCGCGGTCGCCCCGGTCGACGGGGTCGGGGCTCGCGGCGAACCCCTCGCCGTCGCAGTAGCCGAGCACACACCGGAAGGCGGCGCGGCGGTCGTCGAGATCGGCGGCGATGTCGTGGACGCGCTCGATCCCGAGGGTGTCCTCGACGTACGAGGAGTACGGGCCCGGGAAGCCGTCGAGCCCCTCGACGAACAGCCCCGCGTCGTCGACGAGGACGGGCGCGTCCGCGTGGCGGTACGCCTCGCGCGCCCCCTGCGCCGCGATCGGGCCGAGTTCGTCGGCCTGGACCTCCGTGTAGTCGAAGTCGAGCCGCTCCACCGAGCCGTCCGGGAGGTACCGCTCCGCCTCGCGCACCTTCCCCGGGTTCGTCGTCACGTACCTGAGCACGGGTCGGTGTGGGGGCGCGCGCGAGGAATAGCCGTCGGTCGCGTGCGACGGTGAAAATCGACCCGACCCGGCAGTACGCTTTTGTCGACGCGACGAAATCCGTCGGGTATGGCCCTCCCCACGTTCGAGAAGAACCGGCTCATCGGCCTCATCGGGATCCTCGCGTTCGG
>JBNJEE010000205.1:0-3272 GCA_051745525.1 Methanobacteriota archaeon
TTGCCCTCGACGCCGTCGCCGGCCCCGTTGCCGAGGCCGGGGACGTTCTCGCCGCGGCGGTCGGCGGCGCGGCGTGGCTTCTCGTCGGCGGCGCGCTGCTCGTCGCGTTCCGGGCCGAACTCGGTTCGATGCGACGCCGGACGGCGTGGCGACCCCCCGAAAAGGGATACCTGATCCTCGCGGCCGGCGCGTTACTGGCGCACCCGCTCACCGGGCTCCCGTTCATCTTTCTGGTCATCGCCGGGTACACCCTGCACCGCGGGCTCCGCGTTCGATAGGACGCGAGGGGGTCCGTGCGCAGAAGCGAGCGGCGCTCGCGCGGTACCGGATCGTGCGTCTCGTCGCGGGTTCTGTCACGGCGCCCCATACATTTATTTCACTCCAGTTGATCGTAAGATACGGAGCGACACAGCATGATACGGAACACCTCCAGCTCACGGCCGGCGGCAGCCACGGAGCCCGATCGATGGCGAGTCATCGCCGGACTCGCCGACGGGACCGTCGAGACGGTCGCGGACCTCCACCTCCGCGGCAGCGCCGACGATATCGCCGCCGAACTCCGTGAGCAACACCTCCCCGCCTTGGAGGAGGCCGGCTACATCGAGTGGGACCGCGAGGCGGGCACGATCGAGCCCGGGCCGAACTTCGAGGAGGCGGCCGCCCACATCTCGGACCTCCCGACCCCGAATCTCGGCGTCACCGGCGACGGTGTCGTGGACGGAGACGTCACCGAGAGCGACACCGCCGAAGGGGAACCGGCCGACGACTGATCGGGAGACCCGGTCGGCCGCCTGCCCGCCCTCCACCGCCGTCTCGCTTTTTGTGACCCCGTCTCGGCTCGCCCGAGACGTTTATACGCCGGCGCCGGGGAGTCCCGACATCGCATGGCCGAGCCGATCCTGAAGTGGGCCGGCGGGAAGCGGCAGCTCCTCGACGAGCTGTACGCCCGGTTCCCGACCGACCACGACCGCTACCACGAGCCGTTCATCGGCGGCGGCGCGCTCTTCTTCGACCTCGAACCGCCCGACGCGACAATCAACGACGCGAATCCCCGGCTGGTGAACTTCTACGAGCGGGTGCGAGACGATCCCCAGGCGCTCGTCGATCGGCTGGCGTCGTTCGACGACCCCGAGGCCGACCCGGACCCGTCGCTCCCGTACGACGAGACGACGGCTCGGAACCGCTCCGTCGAGAGCTACTACTACCAACAGCGCGCGCGGTTCAACCGGCGGCCGTACGAGGGCGCGTTCGATCCGCTGACGGAGGCCGCGCTCCTGTTGTACCTGAATCGGACCTGCTACAACGGGCTCTACCGCGAGAACGCCGACGGCGGGTTCAACGTCCCCGTCGGTCGGTACGCGAACCCGGACTGGGTCCAGCGCGACCGGATCCGGCGGGCGAGCGACGTGCTCGCGACGACGACGATCCGCAACGACGACTTCGCGTACGTGCTCGACGCCGCCGAGCCGGGCGACCTCGTCTACTTCGATCCGCCGTACGAGCCGATGAGCGCGACCGCGAGCTTCAACGAGTACAGCGCCGACGGCTTCGACCGCGAGGACCAGCGTCGGCTGCTCAACGTGGCGAGCGCGCTCGACGAAGCGGGGGTGTGGGTCGTGGTGAGCAACAGCGGCGTGATGTACGAGCCGTACGCCGAGGCCGGCCTCCACGTCGACGTGGAGGGCGCGACCCGCGCGATCAACAGCGATCCCGACAACCGCGACGCAGTCGACGAGATCGTCGCGACGAACGTGCCGCCCGACGAGCGACTTGACGTCGGGCAACGCGGGCTCCCGGAGTTCTGACGATCGGGAGGCGTTCGCCGTCCACCGACCGACCCGCCCGATCGCATGGGGCGGGCTTTTTGAACTCCCCCGACGACGTCCAGGTATGACCGATCTCGACATCGACCTCGTCCTCGTTCCCGTCGACGGGAGCGAGGAGTCCCACGAGGCGGTCGACTACGCGATTACGGTCGCGAGCGAGTACGACGCGAGCATCCACGCCCTGTACGTGCTTGACGAGGACGTGGTCCGCGCGATCGATCACGGCGTGGTCGAGACGGCCGACGTCGCCGACGACACGGAGGCGTTCACCGACTCGGTCGCCACGCGCGCCGAGGCCGCCGGCGTCGCCCACAGCAACTCCATCGCGTACGGCTTCTCGACGACCGTGAAGACGGTCCACCCGGGAAGCGTCGTCCTCGACACCGCGGAAGAGCTCGACTCCGACTTCATCGTCGTCCCGCGCGAGCCCGTCAGCGGCGACCCCGGGCAGGTGCTCGGGAAGGCCGCGGAGTACGTCCTGTTGTACGCCAGCCAGCCTGTGCTGTCGGTGTGATGGCGGTCGCCCTCGCCGCCCTCGCCGCTCCCGCCACCCTCCCGTTTCTCCCCGCCGGGACGACGCTCCCGCCGGCGCCTTACCTCCTCGCGGTGCTCCTCGTGGCCGGCGCGGTCGCCGTCGCGCTCCGTCGGCGCCCGCCCGCCGTCACCGACCGGCACGTCCTCGCGCTCACGCCCTGGGTGATCCTCGGATCGGCCGCCCACGTCCTGTACGTGATCGACGCGCTCCCGCCGCTCGTGATGCCGCTCGCGGGGTCGCCCACGGTGTACCTCACGGTCGGCGCGCTCGCCGGCGCGAGTTGGCTCGCCGCCGACGCGGCCGACACAGACGCGACCGCCGCAGAGGCGACCGACGCCGACGACGGGCGGGGGGCCGAGAGCGACCCGTCCGAGTCGGGCGTTCCCCGGGCGCTCGCCGCGGTCGGGACGCTCGCGCTCGTCCCGGTCGTCACCGTCGCCGTCGCCGCCGGCGTCTCGACCGACGGCGCGTTCTGGTCGATCGTCTCGCTCGCGGCGGCCGTTCCGATCGCCGCGCTCGTCTGGACCGGCCTCACCAGGGCCCGTCCGGAGACGAGGATAACCGGCGGCGTCGGCGCGCTCGCCGTGTTCGGACACGCGCTCGACGGCGCCTCAACCGCGGTCGGAACGACCCAGCTCGGGTTCGGCGAGCGGACGCCCCTCTCGCGGCTCATCCTGGAGATCGAGGGGCTCCCGTCGGTGCCGGTGTTCGGCGAGGGGTGGCTGTTCGTACTGGTCAAGCTCGCGGTCGCGAGCGCCGTCGTCTGGCTGTTCACGCCGTACGTGCGAGACGAGCCCGCGGAGGGGTATCTCCTGTTGGGGTTCATCGCCGCCGTCGGGCTCGGGCCCGCGGCGCACAACCTGCTGCTCTTTTCCGTGGTGGCGTGAGTGCGGCGGTCGCACTGACGGGCA
>JBNJEE010000085.1:0-11228 GCA_051745525.1 Methanobacteriota archaeon
GAAGGCGAACAGCGACCTCACCTTCCTCGCCGACTACGTGACGACCTCGCGGCTCCAGCGCGACCTCTCGGACTCCACCGTCAAGCGCAACGTCGGCGCTGCGCTGGCGCACTGCCTGATCGGCTACTCCAAGGCCGGCGACGGGCTCGACAAGGTCGTCCCGAACGAGACGGTCATGCGCGAGGAGCTGGACGCGACGCCCGAGGTGATCGGCGAGGCGGTCCAGACGGTCCTGCGCCGCGAGGGCGACACCGAGGCCTACGAGCGCGTGAAGGCGCTCTCGCGCGGGCGGTCGGTGACGCTCGACGACTTCCGCGACCTCTTCGACGACCTCGACGTCGACGAGGGTGTCCGCGAGGAGCTGAAGGCGCTGACCCCGGCCGGCTACACCGGCGTCGCCGACGGGCTCGTCGACGAGATAGACGAGTAGGGGCGCCTCTTGCGCCGCAGGAGGTGCCGCGGTCCCGGCCGGCGATCCGCCACAAGATGTTTGTTACTCGGCGCGAGAGCGACGATCGATGCCCTCCGAAAGCGACGAGACGGAGTACTCCGTCTTCGACGACGACGAACTGAGCGAAAAGGACGGCGGCGACCGGGCGGACCGGGAAAGCGGTGCCAGCGACCGCGGCGGCCCGGAAGCCCGCGTCGACGAGCGCCCCGCCTCTCTCGGCGGCGACGGCGACGACGGCTGCCCGAAGTGCGGCGGCACCGAGACGGAGACCGACGAGATCGCCACAAGCGGGACGGGGCTCACCAAGATGTTCGACGTCCAGAACCGGAAGTTCCTCGTCGTCTCCTGCGCCGAGTGCGGCTACTCCGAGCTGTACAAGGGCCAGTCGTCCGGGAACGCGATCGACTTCTTCCTCGGCTAGGTCCGGCGAGCCGGACGGCGACCGGCCCCCGCTCCGCGAGCGACCGATTTTTGTCGGACGGCGAACCAGTCGACGTATGGTCTCCCTCCGACCGCTCGCAGCCCTCCCCGTCGTGGGCGTCGTCGCCGATGGCCGCACGTATCGCCACCTGCTGTACCTGCTGATCGCGGTCCCGCTGTGGTTCGTCTACTCGGGGCTCGTCTCGTTCGCGCTTGTGTTCGGGATCCTGTTTTCGGTCGTCCTCGTTGGGATCGGCGTCCTGATCGCGGCCGTCATCGGCTCGCGGCTCGTCGCCGGCTTCGAACGGTGGCTGGCGAACCACCTGCTCGGCACCGACCTGGTCGCGGCCGACGATCTGCCCGACGCCGCGGACAGCGGCTCCGCCGGCGCGACCGCGACCGTTCGCGCGTACCTGACGGCGCCGTCGACGTGGCGCGGGCTCGGGTTCGTCTCACTGAAGTTCTGGGTGACGGTGCTGGCGTTCGCGCCGCTTTTCGTCTTCGCGAGCGCGCTGCCGCTCGTCGCCGCTCCCGTCCGGTACCCCTACGCGCCGGAGTTCGGCGAGCTGAACGGCGAGCCGCTGGTGTGGGCGGTCGACACCGCGCCAGAGGCGGCCCTCGCGACTGGGCTCGGGGTCGTCGGCGTGTTCGTCGCCCTGTACCTGACGAACCTGATCGCTGGCGGCGCCCGGCTGATGGCCGTCGCGCTGCTCGGCGACGACGCCGGGGCGGCCCACGACGGATCTGCTGACAACGGCGAGCGCGACGACGGCGTCACGGTCGACCGCGAACCCGAGGCCGAGGAACGCGCAGAGGTCGATGAGAGTGCGGACCCGGTCGAACCGGACGCCGACGGGTTCGAGTTCGGCGACGACCCCGAACGCCCCGGCGACGGCGACGACCGGAGCGACCGCGACTGACCCGCCCGGTGCGCTTATTCGCCTCCGAGCGTCAGGAGAGGTATGGCTCCGACGCTGGTGAGCGCGGCCGTGGGGGCGCTGCTTGCGGCCGCGCTGCTGGGGCACGCGTTCGACCGGCGCACGGTCGCCGTCGTCGTCGCGGCCGCGCTCGTCCCCTCCCTCGACGCGGCGGCGAGCCTCGTCGTGCCGGGCGCGACGAACGCCCTGCTCCACGCCGTCTGGGCGCCGCTTCTCGTCGGCGGGCTGCTGTACTGGGACACGGTGCGCCGACCCGCGGGTGCGTCGACGCTCCACGACCGCTTCGGTCGCCGCGGCGTCCGGGTCGCATGGGTCGCGCTCGCATCGTTCGTCGTCGCCGGGATCGGGGCGGCGCTGTTCGCCGGCGAGGGCGCCGCGCTGTTGTACCCGCTGGAGGACGCGCGATACGTCGTCCGCGGGCGGCTCGTGTTCTCGACGCGAGAGGGCGTCGTCCAGACGTTCCTCGCGCTGGGCGCGGACGGCCCGGGAGTCCTGCCGCTAGAGCGCGTCGGCGGGGCGGTCGCCGACCCGGTGGCCTCGTGGGTCAACCCCGACGGGCGCCCCGGCCTCGACCCGGGCGCCGACCGCGAGTTCCGGTTCGTCGACGGCGGGTGGCAGCTGGTCGTCGTCACCGCCGCGGCCGCGACGCTCGCGGTCCGGTTCGGGTCCCGCGATTGGGGTTCGGAGGTGACCCGGTAATGCCTTCCACGGTCGTCCACGCCGGGTTCGCGCTGCTGCTCGCGGCGGGACTGCTCGGTGCGTACTACGACCAGCGGGCGCTCGCAGTCTTGCTCGTCGTCCTCGTGCTCCCGGAGGCCGACAGCTTCCTCGGGGTGGTCATGGCGGGCGCGCACCGCACGGTCGGGCACAACTTCGTCCTTCCCGCGGTCGCCGCGCTGGCGCTGTACTACGACACCCGCATGCGGGAGCGGTCGTGGGTCCGCGAGCGGCTCTCGCCGCGGTGGATCGCGGTCGCGTGGGTCGCCGTCTTCGTCCACGTCTTCGCGCACGTCGCGCTCGACTGGACCCACCTCGACGGGGTGAACGCGTTCTGGCCGCTCCGAGACCGCTTCTTCCAGCTAGACGGCGAGATCCTGTACTCGACGGGCGACGGGTTCGTCCAGACGTTCGTCGACGTCCGCCTCGACCCCGAGACGGGTTCGCGGACGGTCGACGCGGGCGCGGGCGGAACCAGCGAGTCGGTCCACGTCAACAACCCGGTCCAGCCGCGCGACCCGGACGTCGACGTCGCGGAGCCGGTCGACCGGCGGTTCCCGATCGCGAACAGCGGGTGGCGGCTCTACCTGATCGGGCTGGGGCTGTTCGCGCTCGGTGCCCGGCGGCTCCAAGGCGACGGTGGCGCCGAGGACGCCTGACGACACTGGGGGAGAGGACGCCTAACGACACTGGAGCGACGGTGTCGAAGAGAACGCCTCAACGGCGCCGAAAGTCGGCCGACTGCGGCGCCCCTAACATGGTATGACCGCAGGGTAAACGTCCCCGAACGCGTAGCGTGACGTGATGTCACCCCAACCGGACGCGGGCCCGTCGGAGGCGACCGAACCGCTGGCCGGGGAGTCGATCGCGATCGTCGGCGCCGGCTTCGGCGGGCTCTCGGCGGCCTCGTACCTCGCCGACGCGGGAGCGGACGTGACGGTGTTCGAGCGGAACGAACACCCCGGCGGGTACGCCGGGCGGATCGAGCGCGACGGGTTCCGGATCGACACCGGGCCCTCGTGGTACCTCATGCCGGAGGTGTTCGACCGCTTCTTCGAGCACTTCGGGCGATCGACCGACGACTACTACGACCTGATAGAACTCGACCCGCTGTACGAGGTGGTCTGGAAGGACGGCGACCGCGCGTCGATACCCGCCGACCGCGAGGGGCAGAAGGCGCTATTCGAGTCGTACGAGTCTGGCGCGGGCGAGGTCCTCGACGAGTACCTCGCGGACGCGGCGGAGGCGTACGAGCTCGGGATGGACCGGTTCGTCTACCCCAGCCGGTCGCGGCTGCGCGACATGGTCGACACCGACGTGCTCCGGTCCGGCCGGGCACTGCCGAAGCTCCGGGAGATGGACGACTACGTCGGCGACTACTTCGACAGCGAGAAGCTCCGCCAGATCGCGGAGTACAAGCTCGTCTTCCTCGGCGGGTCGCCGTACAACACGCCCGCGATCTACACGCTGATGAGCCACGTCGACATGAACCTCGGCGTCTACCACCCGGTCGGTGGGATCGCGAGCGTCGTCGACGCGATGGCGAACCTCTCGCGCGAGCTCGGCGTCTCGATCCGGACGAGCGAGCCGGTGACCGCGATCGAACCGTCGGTCGCCGCGTCCGTCCCGAAGTTCGCGGTCGAGACGGAGCAGCGCGGAGGGGACGCCGGCGCCCGGCGCGCCGGCGACGACCGCTTCGACCGCGTCGTGGCCAACGCGCCGCCGCCGCACGTCGAGCGCGACCTCCTCCCCGCGGGAACGGTCGACCGCGAGTCGTACTGGGAGTCGCGGACGTACGCGCCCTCGGCGTACCTCGCGTACCTCGGCGTCGAGGGCGACGTCGACTTGGACCACCACACGCTCGTGTTCCCGACGGACTGGCGCCCGCACTTCGACGACATCTTCGACGAGCCGGCGTGGCCGGACGATCCCGCCTACTACGTCCACGTCCCCTCGAAGACGGACCCCGAGGCGGCGCCCGACGGCCACGAGGCCGTCTTCCTGCTCGTCCCGCTGGCGGCCGGGTTGGAGGACGACCCGGAGACCCGCGAGCGGTTCCGCGACCTGGTGTTCGACGACCTCGCCGAACACGCGGGCGTCGACTTCCGCGACCGGATCGTCTTCGAGGAGACCGCCTGCGTCTCCGACTTCCGCCAGCGGTTCAACGCGCCGCGCGGCACCGCGCTGGCGCTGTCGCACACGCTCGGACAGACGGGGCCGCTCCGCCCTGCGCACCGCGCGCCCGGCGTCGACGGCCTCTACTACGTCGGGGCGTACACCAACCCCGGCATCGGGATGCCGATGTGCCTGCTCAGCGGCGAGCACGTCGCCGAGGCGGTCGTCGAGGACGCGACCGGCGGCGGCGTCCTCCCGTCAGTCGTCCCGACGTCGACGCTGCGGTGAGCGGTCGCGGGGGCCGGTCGCTCACTCGGCGTCGGCGTCCGGCCCCTCGGTTGGGTCCGACGCCCCGATGCGCGTCGGCTCCTGCGCCGCGATCCAGTGCGTGACCGTTCCCGCGTCGCCGAACAGCGGCCGCAACGTGACGCGGTTCGTGAACGGAGCGTCGTCACGGCGCCGGTTCCGGAGTTCGACGGTGACCGTCGACCACGTCGACAGCGCCTCGCGGACGTCGGCGCGAGCGTCCTCGTCGGCGCGGGCGTCTTGGTCCGCGCGGATTTCTTGATCGGTGTCGAGCCCCTGGAGCAGCCTAGGGTTCCGGCCGCGGAGCTCCTCGAGCGCGTAGCCCGTCCAGTCCCGGAACCAGCGGTTGACGTATACGATCGGGGTGTCCCGGTACGCCGGGCCGGTGAGGGTGAGTCCGAGCGGGAGGTCGTCGAACGCGCGCACGCGGTCGACGAGGATTGCCTCGCGATCCGTTCGGTCGGCGGGATGATCGGCTTCCGGCACCGCCGAGACGGCGTCAATCCTGTGATCGTCCGCCAGCGCCGACAGCCGGGTCCGGAAGGCGCCGCAGTCGGCGTCGATCGCCGCGAGAACGTCGCGTCGGAGCGTCACGCGCTCGCTTAGCCGCGAGACGGCAAGCCGGTATCGGTCCGCGACCGACGCCCTCTCTCCTCCGGAGAGCGAGGTCGGACCGGACACCGAGGGCCACGCAGTCCCTGACCGGGTTCGGTCCCCGAGAATTGGCCGTGGCGTTTATTACATAGATAATTCAGATATACCGACGTGAATCGAAGCAACGAGTCGGCCCGGGGCGCCCTGCCGCTTCGGGTCGTCGATGGCGGGGAGAGGCGGAATCGCGAGCGCGGCGTGAGGGGTGGACGACGATGACGCTCGGTGCGAGCGCGCCGCTGGCGCTGGTGCCCCTCGTCATCGTCGCCGCGCTCCTCGTCGGCCTGCTGTGGCCGGCCTCGCGAGCGATGCCGGTCGCGTGGCTGGCCGCCGCGGCCGTGGCGTACCTCGCGTGGGGGATGCCGGTCGAGTGGATCCTCGCGGCCTCGGTCGACGGCGCGATGGCGGCCGTCGAGATCCTGTGGATCGTGTTGGGCGCGCTGGTGCTTCTGTACACCTTGATGAACTCCGGCGCGGTCGACCGGATCAACGCCGGGTTCGCGTCGATAAGCGACGATCGACGGGTCCAGGTCGTGCTGCTCGGGTTCTTCCTCGCGACATTCATCGAGGGCGTCGCGGGGTTCGGCACGCCCGCGGCCGTGGTCGCGCCGCTGCTCTTGGCGCTCGGGTTCCCGGCGTTCGCCGCGGTCGTCGCCGCGCTGATCGGCCACGCGGTCGCGACCGTCTTCGGCGCGGTGGGGACGCCGGTCATCGTCGGGTTCGAGCAGCCGCTCGGCGCGGTCGACGACGCGATCGCCGCCGGAGGGTTCGAGTCGGTGGCGACGTACTCGACCGCGGCCGGCGGGTGGGCCGCCGTGTTCAACGGCCTCCTCGGGGTGTTGATGCCGTTCCTCGCCGTGGCGATGGTCGTGTACTTCTTCGGCGCGGTCGACGACGACGAGCGCTCGCTCGGGCCGGCGCTCGCGGTAGCGCCGCTGTGTCTGTTCGCCGGGGTCGCCTTCGCGGTGCCGTACGTCGCGGCGGCGTGGTTCGTCGGCCCGGAACTGCCGTCGCTGATCGCGTCAATGGTCGGCGGCGCCGCCGTCGTCGCGGTGTTGCGGGCCGGCTACCTGCTCCCCGACGAGGAGTGGACGTTCCCGCCCCGCGAGTCCTGGCCTGACCACTGGGTCGGGAGCATCGAACCCGGCAGCGAGACCGCCGGCGCCGCGGCCGAGACGGGCGGCGGGGATGCGGGCGAGGGCGGTCCCGACGACGTTGACGGCGCCGAGATGTCGCTGCTGCGCGCGTGGTCGCCGTACCTCGCGCTCGTCGTCCTCCTCATCGGGACCCGCGTGATCGACCCGATCGCGACGTTTCTCCAGGAGGGACCGCTGATGACGATCGCGGTCTCGGACATCCTCGGCACGACGATCGACGGGGCGATCGGCTGGGCGTACGTCCCGGGAACATGGCTGCTCGTCAGCGCGCTGATCGCGGTGCCGGTGTTCGGGATGTCGGCGGACAAGGTGACGAGCGCGTGGCGCGAGGCAGCCGCGAAGATCGTCTCGCCCGCCGTCTCGCTCGTCTTCGTCATCGCGATGGTCGAGGTGATGCTCCAGACCACGGCGCACCCGGGGGCGACCGCCGACGGCAGCATGATCGTCGTCCTCGCGGACGCAACCGCCTCGACGTTCGGCGCCGCGTACCCGCTGTTCGCGCCCGTGGTCGGCACCCTCGGCGCGTTCATCGCGGGGTCGATAACCGTGAGCAACGTGACGTTTGCTGCGTTCCAGTTCGAGATCGCTCAGGAGCTCGGGCTCTCGACGCAGCTGCTGGTCGGCGCGCAGACGATAGGGGCAGCGATCGGCAACACGATCGCGATCCACAACGTGATCGCCGCGCTCGCGACGGTCGGGCTCGTGGGGAAGACCGGTCGCGTCGTCCGACTGAACCTGATCCCGGTCGCCTACTACGTCGGGGTCGGCGGACTGCTGACCGCGGGGTTCGTCTACCTGCTGTTCCCGACGCTGTTCTGAGGCCGGGGGCGGAGATGCCGGGGGGCGCGGGCCGCCGGCTGACGACCCAGAGCTCCGACCCGGTTCCGCCCCCGGCTCCGGGGCGAGGGGGGCTCCCGGACGGGATCGACGGCTGAAACGGGAGGTTATCTGTGTCCGCGCCCGAGGTCCAGACGAACGATGCGGAACGCAAGCGCCGTCGCCGCCGTCGCCCTGCTCGTGGTACTCGCCGGCTGCGGCGGGCTCGGTGGAGAGACAGCCGGGCCCCTCGGAGCGCCGTCGCCGTCGATCGAGTCCGTCTCCGCGCCGGAGTCGCTCGGCCACGACGAGCGGGCGACGGTCGAGGCGACCGCGCGGTGGGACGATCTCGCGGACGACGGCGACGACGCCGCGAGCAGGGGGTCGGAGAGCGCGAACGCGACGCTCGACCCGGTTCGGGTGACCGTCCGCGTCGGCGACGAGACGCTGCTCGCCGAGAACCGGTCCGTCCCGGCGAACGGGTCGATGACCGTGACGGCCGCGGTCGACACCGCGGCGCTCGATCCGGGTGAACACGAGCTCAGGGTGACCGTCGGCGAGGCGAGCGCGACCCGCGCTATCGTCGTTGAGGAGGCCCGGCCGGCGGCGTTCGCGGTCTCCGAGGTCGAGGCCCCCAAGAGCGTGGCGTACGGCGAGGACCTCTCCGTCACGGCGACCGTGACCAACGGCGGCGACCTGGCGGGCAACCAGACGGTCCGGATTCGGTACGGGACCGGCGCGAGCGCGAACCGAACCCTGGCGCTCGACGGCGGCGCAGAGGCGGAGGTGTCCGCCACGTTCGCGGACGTGCGGCTCGACGGCGGCGACTACTCGGTCGTCGTGACGACCGCGAACCGGACGCGCGAGCGATCCGTGTCGGTGATCCACCCGAGCCCGTACGGGAAGACGACGCTCGGGCTGTACGTCGACGACGAGGCGGTCGACCGGAACGTCTCGGACGTCGTCGCGGGCGCGACGGGCTACTGGGAGCGAAACGACGAGCACTACCTCGGTTACCCGGTGGCGTACGAGCGCGTCGACGAGGAGAACCGCGCCGACATCGTCCTCCGGTTCGACCGCGTGGCGCGATGCGGCGTCGAGGGCAACGACACGCGGTATTTCGGCTGCGCCGACCTCCTCGTCGACGAGCCGCGGACGCCGATGACCGCGACCGTCGACCCTCGGATCTCCGACGCGGAGATGAACGCGACGATCATCCACGAACTCGGGCATGTCCAGGGGCTCGAACACGGTGCGGAGCCGGCGGGACTGATGGCCGAGACGAGCACGCTCGCGACCCATCGTCCGGTGAAATTCCACCTGCTCGACGACGACGGCGCGGTCACAGACCCCGTCGAGGACGAGGTGGCCGGGGCGCTCGACTACTTCGCGGGCCGCGACGACCTCGCCGGGAGCGACGAGTTCGCGTGGGAGTTCGTCGACAGCGCGCGGGAGGCGCACGTCCAGATCACCTACGACGAGCGCGGCGACGTCTGCTTTGCCGACGGCGGCGGCTCCTGTACGGTTGAGGGCGAGTACTACGGACAGCAGGACGTGCGGCTGGAGGCGGTGGACGACGAGGTGGTCGCGTGGCACGTCGGCGCGTCGCTCGCGCCGGTGCTGTTAGAGGAGGTGCCGCCGGAGCTCACGGGCGATGCGGAGCGGCGGGAGCGGGAAGAGTGGCCGGAGTAGCGAGCGAGCGAGATCGACCGTTCTTCGACGTAGTCTCGGAGCGACAGAACGCTTATTTCACGGTGACGACTACCACTACCGATGAGTACCGGCCGAGAGATCCGCCTGATCAAAGAGGTCGAGGGGGGACGGTCGGCGATCGACCAAGAGCTGAACGTCGCCAGCCAAGGCGAGACGCGCGAGGCGGCGCTTTCGAACCTCGACGAGGCGGTCGAACTGACGAAAGAGGCCCGCGAGGCGGACACGGACGCTCCCGAGCCGGACGCTCCCTGGTTCGAGGAATAAGCGGTCCGCCGCGAAACTTCTCCGGCCGAGAGATCGTCACCGTGGTCACTTCCTTCGATTACCGCAAAGACCGCCAGCGCGGAAGCCACGCGATTCTGAAGTACACGACCCCCGACACTGGCGAGGCCCGAACCGTCACCGTTTCGCTACACGATCGGATGAAGATCGGGGCGCGCCAGTCGATCGCGGACCAGTGCGGCGCGGAGGACTTTGACGCGTGGTGTCGCTGGATCGACGAGCATCGCTATCGCGGTCACTCGCCAGTTTCTTCTTGGCCGCTCACCGCCGATGCGGTGACCTTGTTGACCGCTGCGCCGCAAGAGAGCGAGGCAATGAGATGACCGAGAGAGCTGGATGGACTCGGGGGGTCCCCGCGAGCGAAGCGAGCGGGGGCTCGCGAGGGAACGACTGAGCGAACGAAGTAAGCGAAGGAGTGGACTCGCGGGGATTTGAACCCCGGGCCTTCCCCGTGCCAGGGGGATGATCTACCACTGATCTACGAGCCCTCGAACGCATCCGTCCGTTTCCCGCTGGATATATTAAGGCCTTCGACTCGGGGACGCGGTCGGTCTGGTGGCGAACGCGACATCAGATCCGGTCGGAGTCGACGTACACGTCGAGGTCGACGTCTCGTGTCGAGCCTTCGAGGTCCTGAACGGCGCGCTCGACGACGCGCTCCGCCTCGCTTCGGATCAGCGGGATCGCCTTCTTTAACACCCAATCGAACGAGACCAGCCGCGGCAGGTCAAGCGCGTCGGAGCTGGCCGAGCCGGGATCGAACTCGACTTCGAGCGCGACCACGCAGGGTGCGTCGTCGCCCGTCGCGGGGGCGTCATCGTCCCCGTCAACGGCCTCGCCCGGCGTCACGCGCCAGCACCCGCCGGCGTCGATGTCCTTCGTGATCTCCCAGTCGATGCGTTGGGGCGGCTTGACGCCGGTCACCTCCGAGCGGGCGGTGTAGGAGATCTTCCACCACGCAAACGTGAGCGCGTACCGGGTCCCGGGGCCGCCGTCGCCCGCGACGGTCCGGACCTCTCGGAGGTACTCGGAGTAGTTCGCGTACCGCGGGAAATCGAGCAGGAACGCGTACACGTCTTCGGGGTCGGCGTACACCTCCGTGCTCACGACGAGTTCGTCCACGTACTGGGGTTCGGGCGGCGCTTATTAAACGGACCGGCGATGGTACTCGTTCGAGGTCTCTGTAGTGGTCGGTGTCGATTTCCGAACATTCGTTTATAAATAGTCGACTGGAGATCGACGGTAACTGCCTCCAAAGCCCCAGCCGCTCGATTATAAATGGCTGATCACGGAGCGACGACGAACACCGCCAAAGCCCCAGCCGCTCGATTATAAATGGCTGATCACGGAGCGACGACGAACACCGCCAAAGCCCCAGCCGCTCGATTATAAATGGCTGATCACGGAGCGACGACGAACACCGCCAAAGCCCCAGCCGCGAGGCGACCGTACGCTCGCTGCGCTCCTCGCTCAGTCACTGCGTTCCTTCGCTACGGTGCTTACGTCGCCTACGGTCGCCTCGCGACTGCCCCTTTGAGTCCCGCCCCGCACGGCACCGCAGCCTCACGCCTCCCCAGCCTCGTCGGCCGGCCTCCGCTTCGCTCCGGCCGGCCGACTCCCTCGCGCGGCGCTCCTCGCGCCCTTAGCAGGGCGCTCCTCGCG
>JBNJEE010000206.1:0-3246 GCA_051745525.1 Methanobacteriota archaeon
GTCGAGCCGCGCGGCGAGTTCGGCCGAGACGTCGGCGGCGACGAGCCAGTCGCCGTCGTTCTCGCGCCACCAGTCGACCACCGTCTCCTCGGTCACCGACCCGCCGACGTCCTCGGGGGTCACCGAGACGAACAGCACCTCGTCACCGAACCGGTCGTGCGCCTCGACGAGGTCTGGCATCTGCTCGACGCACGGGCTACACCACGTCGCGAAGAAGTCGACGAACGTCGGCCGGTCGGGCGCGGGGAGCGTCACCTCGCCGCCGCGGCTACCGGGCGCGTCGACCGTGTCGAGCGTCACTGGTTCCACCGAGTCCGACGCCTCGCCGCCGCCGAGCGCGTTCGGTACCCCGCCGGTGGCAACGGCGCCCGCACCGCCGAGGATCCCGACGCTCGCGAGTCCGGCCAGCAGGTGCCGCCGCCTCACGCCGTGACCACCCGCTGAACGTCGTCGACGAGCTGTTCGATGTCGGTCTGGGGCCCCTTCGGGTACGCCCGCTCGACGATACCCCGCTTGTTCGCCAGGAGGATGAGCCCGTAGTGCGGGAACGTGTACTCCAGGTTCTCGTTCTCGTCGGCCGACTCCTTCTCGATTTTGAGCCCGAAGTGCTCGTCGTGGAGCTCCTGTGCCCGCTCGTAGCTTTCGGGTCGGAGGAAGTGCCAGTTGCCCGCGTCGAGGTCGACGCTCTGTTGACCGGCGTACTCGCGGAGGGCCTCTTCGGTGTCGCGCTCGGGATCGAACGTGGTCGGGAGGAACGCGACCTCGTCGCCGTACGCCTCCGGACCAACGACGTCTCGGATCCGTCGCGGGACGATCGGGTACTGGGGGTTCGTTCCCGTCGGATCGGCGGCGACCTCCTGTGCGCGCCGCAGCCGGAGGATCAGCGCCGGACAGACGCCGTCGGGGCAGTTCGTGTAGAAGGAGGTCCACAGCACGGCGCGCTCGCCCTCGAACTGCGCCGTCGATATTTCCTCGCCCGAGATCGGGTCCGGTACGGTGAAATCGGGCATCTCGTCGCCTTGGATCGGGTGAACCGGGTCCCCCCGCGTCTGCTCCGGCGGACCGAGGATTGTTCCCTCGGGACCCGAATCGCCGAGGACGCCGGCGCAGCCGGCCGTAGCGGTCGCGCCGGCGGCGGCGCCGGCCGCAGCGAGCGAGCGGAGGAAGTGGCGGCGGTCCATGTCGTTGTTCGACCTACGTGGTCGCGCGTAAATGAACCCCGCGGCTGGTTGCGCGCGGTGAACACGACCGGGAGCGCCCGAATAGCGGCTCCAGCGGTCGTGAGCCGTCGGTACTCGTGGATATTCACCGATGGACGAACGTCCGGAACCCCCGTGGTACCGTGCCCCTCGCAAGGGTTATCACCGGACGGGCTGTACGTTTATTCGCAATGGCAAACGGTAAGGTTGATTTCTTCAACGACACTGGCGGCTACGGTTTCATCTCGACTGACGACGGCGACCTCGACGACGACGAAGACGTGTTCTTCCACATGGAAGACGTCGGCGGCCCGGACCTCGAGGAGGGTCAGGAAGTGGAATTCGACATCGAATCGTCCCCCAAGGGACCCCGCGCGACGAACCTCGTCCGCAACTAATCCCCCACACCGCGGACGACGCGTCCGCACGCACTACCGGATCTCGGCCGCCGCTCCACGTGATCGGCGCCATCTCCGTTTCTTTCACACTTATCACGTCCCGACGGGCGACGGCCGTGTACCGACACGCACCGACCGCCGTTCGCCGACGAGCGAAGCGATCGACCGTTTAAATACGAGCGCGGGTGAATCCCCGCCAGTGAGCGATCCGATCCCGACCGGCTGTCGCCCGGTCGACGAGCTGTTGGGCGGCGGCTTCGAGCGCGGCGTCGTCACGCAGGTGTACGGGCCACCGGCCGCCGGGAAGACGAACCTCGCGCTCGCCGCGGCGGTCGAGGCCGCGGCCGGCGGCAATCGCTCCCTCTACATCGACACCGAGGGGCTCTCGATCGATCGATTCGAGCAGCTGGCGGAGGGGCGACTCGACAGATCCGACAGCGAGGACACGCTCGAGGAGCTCGCCTCCAGGCTGGTGATCTCGGAGGCGTACGACTTCGACGACCAGCGCGAGGCGGTCCGCGACGCGGAGGAGCTCGCCGAGGAGGTCGAGCTTATCGTGGTAGACTCAGCCACGGGCTTCTACCGGTTGGAGCGCGCCGGCGACACCGAGGGCGGCGAGTCGCTCCGGAAGGTCGCCAAGCAGGTGACGCACCTCCTCTCTCTGGCCCGGCGCCACGACGTCGCCGTCGTGATCACGAACCAGGTGTTCACCGACCCCGACGGCGACCGCGACCGCGCGCTCGGCGGCAACACCCTCAACCACTGGACCGGCGCGATCCTCCGCGTCGACCGGTTCCGCGGCGGGAACCGCCGGGCGACGCTCGAAAAGCACCGCTCGAAGCCCGCCGGCGACACCGCGACCTTCCGGATTGTCGGGGACGGGCTCGCAGAAGGGACCGACGCCTGAGCGTCGAGAGCGACAAATCGAAGCAGACGGCGAAGAAGGCGGAGACGGGGCCGAAGCGCTCGCAGCGAAACGACGAGATCCGTTGACTGCGACGTGACGGTCCCGGTATCGCGAGCGCTACCGGCTCACAGCTCGCCGAGCTTGCGGAGGAGCTGACCGCGGTACTCCTCGTCGGCGTTGACGCCCTTGATCTCTAAGACGTTCCGCTCTAACTTGTCGAGCGCGACGTGGAAGGCGTGCTCGGCGCCGTACCCCTCGCCGGAGCCGCCGACCTGGCCCTCGTTGGTGCGGAGACGGATCTGACACTGGATCAGGGGCGTGCCGCGGAGCTTCTCTTTGTGCGCGTGGAGCCGGACGTGCGCGTGGATGACGTGCATGTCCGCGTACTTGTCCGCGACCTGCTCGATGGACTCGACGATGTGCTCGCGGGAGGTCGTGTCCAGCAGGTCGACGTTCGTGATCTGGACGTCCATCGAGTCCTGCTCGGTGAACGTGAGCGCGCGCAACACGTCGGTCTTCGTCACCATGCCGGCGACGGTCTCGGCGCCCTCGGGCGTGACGACCAGCCCGGAGACGTCGTTGTCGAACATCCGCTGGACGACCGTCTGCGCGGTCTCGTCGTGTGCCGCCGTGACGACGGGGCTCGACATGATGTCGTAGACCGGGATGTCGAGCATCCGGTCGATGTCGCCCGCGCGGTCGCCGCTGCCCTGTCGCTCGTGGTCGCGGACGACGAACTCGA
>JBNJEE010000010.1:0-32466 GCA_051745525.1 Methanobacteriota archaeon
GCGTGCGGACGTTGGCGAGGATGAGATCGCGGACGGCGTCGTTCGGCTCGCCGCCGTCGACGAGCCGGACCGCCGGGAGCCGGAGCCCCTCCTCGTAGATCTCCCGCGCGCCGGGCGGCATGCTCCCCGGCGCGCTCCCGCCGACGTCGGCGTGGTGCGCTCGCGACACCGCGTACCCGACGATCTCGCCGTCTGGCGCGACCGGCGAGACCAGCGTCACGTCCGGGAGGTGCGTTCCGCCGGCGAACGGGTCGTTGACGACGAAGACGTCGCCCGGCTTCGGGTCCTTCTCGAGGACGACCTCGACCGCGTCGGGCATCGCGCCGAGGTGGACCGGGATGTGTTCCGCCTGCGCGACCAGCCGGCCGTCGGCGTCGAACAGCGCCGTAGAGCAGTCCTGCCGCTCCTTGATGTTCGGCGAGTACGCGCCACGGATCAGCACGTGGCCCATCTCGGCCGCGACGCTCTCCAGTTGGTTCCGGAGGATCTCCAACGAGACCGGGTCGACGTTCGGATCGGTCTCAGCGTCGCTCACGCGTCGCTCACCTCCGCGACCAGCGCGCCGTCGTCGCGCAGTCGGACGCGCCACGCGGGCGGGACGACGACCGTGCTCTCCGCGCCCTCGATCACGACCGGTCCCTTGACCGGCTCGTCGGCCGGGAACCGATCGCGGTCGTAGACGTGCGTCTCGTGGCTCCCGTCGGGGAACACCGCCTCGCGAGTTGTCCGTGGTTCGTCGGCCTCCCCCCCGACGGCGCCGACCGCGGGCGCGCTCCGGGAGACCGTCGCCGTCGCGCGGCAGTTCACCAGGTCGATCGGCTCGTCCGCGCGGTAGCCGTACGCCGACCCGTGGACCGCCGCGAACCGCTCACCCACGGCTGCGGGGTCGAACGGCCTTTCGACGTCGACGGTGAGTTCGAAGCTCTGCCCGGCGTACCGACAGTCGGCAGCGTACTCGACGCGCGCCGCGTCCGGGTCGCTGACCTCGTCCAGCAGGTCGTCGGCCAGTTCCCCGTAGAGCGCGTCGACCGCCTCCGGGTCGACCTCGCCGAGGGGGCCCTGTCGCGTCCGCACGGCGTCGCGCGTCTCGTCGGCCGCGAGCAGCCCGTACGCCGAAAGGACGCCCGACGCGTGGGGAACGACGACGCGTCCGATGTCGAGGCCGTCGGCGATCGAGACCGCGTGCATCGGGCCGGCGCCGCCGAACGCGACGAGCCCGAACTCGCGGGGGTCGTGACCGCGCTCCACGGTGACGGAGCGGATCGCGCGGGTCATGTCGGCATTCGCGACGCGATGGACGCCGAGCGCGGCCGTGACCGGACCGTCCATCCCCGCCTCGTCGGCGAGGTCGGCGAGCGCGTCGCGGGCGGCCGCCGCGTCAAGCGACAGATCGCCCCCGAGGTCCGTGTCCGCGCCGACGTACCCCAACACGAGGTTCGCGTCCGTGACGGTCGGCTCCGTTCCGCCCTTCCCGTAGCAGGCCGGGCCGGGGTCGGCGCCGGCCGAGCGCGGGCCGATCCGGAGCGCGTCCCCGGCGTCGACCCACGCGATCGACCCGCCGCCGGCGCCCACGGTCTCGACATCGACCATCGGGGTGCCGATCGGTCGGTCGGCGATTACGGACTCCGTGGTCCGCGCCACCTCCCCGTCGCGGACGAGGCTCACGTCGCTGGAGGTGCCGCCCATGTCGAAGGTGATCAGTCCGTCGCGGTCGGCGTCGGCTCCCGCCGTCGCGCTCGCGCCCACGACGCCCGCCGCGGGCCCCGAGAGGACGGTCGTCACCGCGTTTCGCCTGACGGTGTCGGCGTCGGTGACGCCGCCGTTGGCCTGCATGATCCGCGGCTGCGGGAGCCCGAGGTCCCGCGCCCGCTCGGTGAGGCGACCGACGTAGCCGTCGATCGCCGGGCGCACGTACGCGTCGACGGCCGTCGTCGAGGTGCGCTCGTACTCGCGGAACTCGGGGAGCACCTCGTGAGAGGCGGATACCGGGATGTCGAGTTCCGCGCGCAGCGCGTCCGCGACGCGCGCCTCGTTCACTGGGTGCGCGTAGGCGTGGAGCAGGCAGACCGCGACGGACTCGACGCCCGCGTCGCGGAGGTCGGCGACGAGCGACTCGATATCGTCGTCGTCGACGGGGCGCTCGATCCCGTCCGGAGTCGCGCGCTCGGCGACCTCGAACCGGCGGCGCCTGGGGACCAGCGGCGCGGGCTTTTCGGCATCGAGGTCGTACAGCGACGGCCGGGTCTGCCGGCCGATCTCCAACACGTCGCGGAACCCCTCAGTCGTCACGAGCGCGGTCCGCGCGCCGTCGTTCTCTAGGAGCGCGTTTACCGAGACGGTCATGGCGTGAGAGAACTCGGTGACGCTCTCGGGGTCGATCCCGGCCGCCTCGCAGGCCCTCTCGATACCGGCCGCGACGCCCTCGCTCTGGTCGTCGGTGCTCGGCACCTTCGCGGTGACGAGGTCGCCGTCAAGCGAGAGCGCCACGTCGGTGAACGTCCCCCCGACGTCGACGCCGATCGCCTGGTTGCCGGTCGGTCGACCGTCCATCTACGACACCCCCGCGGCGTCGCGGGGCCTCCGAACGCCGGGCGGCGCGGTGTCTCGGTCGCGTGGCATAGGCCCTCATCGTTACCGGATGGACTTAAGACCGCCCCGTTCCGCGTTGCGGCCTCCCGCGGCGTCCGGCGACCGGCAGTCGCCAGTCCGGCTATGGAGTCCCACGACGCGACGAGAGTACGAACGTCTTCGGGAACAGTCGGAGGGCAGCGGGGAACCGTGACCAGACTATGGGATCAGTTCCGGGCGGTCTCGACACGGCACGGAGACCGCCGATGATGGTCCCGCTTCGGTACTTCCTCGTCGGGCTGGCGTTCCTCGGCGGCGCCCCGTTCGACGGGTCGGGCTTATCGTCGACGCGGTGCCGCGGTTCGGCGGCCTCGTCCACCTGTTCGTGATCGGGTGGGTGTGCGTGACGATAATGGGTGCATTGACGCAGTTCATCCCGGTGTGGTCGGGGACGACGCTCCGCTCCCGGCGGCTCGCGAGCGCCCAGCTCGCGCTCGGGGGCGGGCGACCGGTCGGGTCGACCGCGCTCGCCCGCGTCGCAGGCGGGCGGTTCGCCCCGCGTCGAGCGGTCGGTTGGTCCGCCGACCGTGCGGACGCGGACGACGGAGCGGACGACGACTGCGGCGAAGACAGTATTTAAGAGACGGCGCGATGAGCCGATCCTATGCGCCTCGCGCTCATCGCTCACGACGAGCTGAAAGACGAGATGGTCGCGTTCGTCGAGACGCACACCGACGTCCTCGACGAGTGCGAACTGGTGACCACCGGGACGACGGGCAAACGCATCGCGGAGGCCACGGGGCTCTCCGTGGACCGGCAGTCGTCGGGGCCCTACGGCGGCGACCTCCAGATCGGCG
Organism: Methanobacteriota archaeon; assembly: GCA_051745525.1. Taxonomy (GTDB): domain Archaea; phylum Halobacteriota; class Halobacteria; order Halobacteriales; family Haloferacaceae; genus Halorubrum. The sequence continues at coordinate 3,426 of JBNJEE010000010.1, forward strand.
CGATGATCGCGGACGACGTGGTCGACGGCGTCGTCTTCCTCCGCGACCCGCTGACCGCGCAGGCGCACGAGCCCGACATATCGGCGCTGCTGCGGGTCTGCGACGTGAAGGACGTGCCGCTGGCGACGAACGTCGCGTCCGCGGAGCTGCTCGTCGAGGGGCTGCTCGGCGGCGATTCTCTCGACTGATACCGCCGACCGCGGTGATTTAACCCGCCCGAACGAAGGAAGGATCGATGACCCACCCGCAACGGACTCGCGTCAGCGCCCTCGCGCTCTCGTTGCTGCTCCTCGCCGCGAGCCTCGGCGCCGGCGCGCTCGCGGGCCAGGCCGCGGCGTCGGGCGGGACGGCGGCGCAGTCGGCGGCCGAAGGTCCCGTCGTCGGTCCCGCGACCGCCGGGCCCGGCCTCGGTTCGAACGGGAGCGAAGTCGCGCCGATAACCCGCTGTTTCACCGGGAGCGGGTACCCCATCTCGATCGGCGACGGAGAGGGGGGAGCGACGATGGAGACGGTGGTCCACCTCTCCGTGCTGACCGACCCCGAAGCGGGCAACGAGTTCGGCCTCGAGACCACCGGTCGGCTCGACGGGGAGTCGATCGTAACGCTCGCCGCGGGCGTCAGGCTGACCGCCCGGCAGGCGGTCGTCGACGGGATCGACCCGTTCGCGGCGTTCGACGTGCTGTACACCTACGATTTTCGGCTCCCGATGTTCGCTGGGTCGGTCGGCGACGTCGACTACGAGGACGACGGGTCGCCGATCGATTCAGGCGCCGGCGCGGTCGCCTGTTGATCGGCTATTCCGGGCTCTCCGCACTGCCGTCGTCAGTGTCCGGCGGCCGAACGCCGCGCACCAGCGCCAACACTTCTTGGCGAGTCGCCTCGAAGCCGTCACCGGTCGGGTAGGCGCCGCCCGCGAGCAGGTATTCTCCGGCCGCCCACACCGCGAGCAGCGCTTCTACCGGAATCCGATCGCCGTCGACCGCGCAGCGGCCGTGGAACACGGTGAACGTCGCGCGCGACGCGTCCGGGTCGTCGACGGCGAGAGGGCGCTCGTCGCGGCGCACGAGGTCGGAGATGTCGCGTTCGGCGAGGCGGTCGTGGAACCCCTCTCGGGCCCGCGACTCGACGAGCCGGGTCAGGGCGGGGTTCGGACCGGTGTCCGGGGAGACGCGGAGTCGGCTCGCGAAGAAGAACGGCCGCGGCGGCGGCGTCTCGCGCTCGTAGCGCGCCGTCCCCGCCGTGACCGAGACCGGGCCGGCCTCGAAGGGACGCTCCGTCGCTACGGCGACGAGCGTCCAGCCGTCGAGGCGGTCGCGGGGGACGGCGGGCGGCTCCATGGACCCCGCATCTCTCCGGACGGAAATAAAACGGCGGGCCGCGGGGGAGGAGAGTCGGACGAAAAGCGGGAGAAGAGTCGAAGGCGGTGAGACCGCGGTCAGTGGTCGTCTTCGCGCCACTTGTGTTCGCACTCGGTACAGACGAAGAACCGAGTCTCGGACTCGTCGGCCGAGCGGATCTGTTGCATGTACCAGTACGCTCGGTCGTTGTCACACTCGGGGCAGTGGGCGGTCGTCGTCGGGAGCCCCTTGTCCTCGGCGTCGCTCACATCGACGATCTCGGACTCGACCTGCGACTCGGTCGTCCACTCGTCGTCGCCGTCGTCGCGGCCGATCTCGTAGCCGCAGGCGTCGCACACCCAGTGGTCTTCGCCCTCGCCGGATTTCATCATGGATCCGCACTCGTCGCAGAACTTCATGCCCGAACCTACCGCGGATCGTATTTAAACGGCGGGATCGCAGACGAGGGCCGTGCGCGCGCTCGAGACGGCAACGCGCCCGTCAGTCCGCGTCGACGTGGTCGGCGAGCGCGAACCGCACGCGTTCCTCCTCCGGGCCCTTCGTCTCCCGGCCGGTGACGACGACATCGCCGACGTCCGCGGTGGTCGCGACGTGGGTCCCGGCGCAGGCGGTGCGGTCGTACGGCTCGTCCTCGGCGTCCGCACCCGCGATCTCGACGATTCGGAGTTCCTCGATGGAGTCGGGGAGAAGGTCGATCCGCGTCCGGTCTGTGTCCAGCGTCGCCTCCGCGGTCTCGCGGTCCATCGCGTAACTCGACACCGGTCGCCCGTCGACGACGAGCGCGTTGAGCCGCGACTCGATCCGGTCGAGGTCGTCGTCGGAGAACCGGTCGTACTCGGCGTCGAGGCGCGCGCGGTCGTGATACAGCTGGTTGCCGGTCGTTCGCGCGTCGAACTCGTCGAGCAGCAGCGCCGACAGCAGGTGCTGTGCTGTGTGGTACCGCGAGTGCGCCGCCCGTCGATCGGCGTCGACCTCGCAGGCGACCTCAGTCCCCGGCTCTGGGAGCGCAGACGCCGCGTCGGAACCGTCATCCGAGTCCGCCTCCCCCCCGCCGATCGGTTCGACCTCGTGATAGACCGTGTCGGCCATCTTGACGTCGACGACGCGCCAGCGGGCGGTCCCGTCGCCGTCGTCGACCCGGATCGTCCCGGTGTCGTGCGGCTGCCCACCGCCGGTCGGGTAGAAGTGGGTCTGGTCGAGGACGAGCCGGTCCGGGCCCGAGAGGACGCGCTCGACGGTCGCCTCAAACGTGGTCACCGTGTCGTCCGCGAGGTAGAGTCGCTCGGTCACGGGCGGGAGGAGGGGCGCCGTCGAGATATATCCCCGGCCTCTGAACTCCCCGTCGAGCCGGTTCCGCGGGGGCGCGGTCACCACTCGGCCGCTATCGCGACTGATACGCGGGTGTCCACGTTTATCAGCGGCCACGTCCTACCAGCCCGCATGAACGGGGGTGACCGCGGAGCCGCGGCCGAGCGCGCACAGAGCGAGGTGCTCGGCACGGTGCTTTTGTTGGGACTGACGGTCGCGGTCGTCGGCACCACCGTCGCACTCGGAGCGACCGCGCTCGACGACTCCCAGCGCAACGCGGACCTCCAGCGCGTCGAGGGGGCGATGACGCAGGTCGACTCCAAGGCGAGCCTCGTCGCGCACGGCGGGTCCTCCGCCCAGCGGGTCAATATGGACGTCGGTCGGAGCGCGGACTTCCGCGTCGACGAGGACGCCGGCTGGCTGCGGATCGAGGTGAGCGGGGGCGAAAACGGGACGTTCACGAACCGGACCTCACTCGGCGCGATCGTTTACGAGCGCGGCGGTGAGACCGTCGCCTACCAGGGGGGCGGCGTCTGGCGATCGAGCGGCGGGCGCTCCCGGATGGTGTCGCCGCCGGAGTTCCACTACCGCGGGACCGACGGGCCGGAGACGCTCACGCTCCCGCTGGTGTCGATCGAGAACGGGTCGGGCCCGTTGGGCGACTCCGTTCGGATCGGTGAGAGCGCGGGCGACGCCGAGTCGGTGTTCCCGAACGACGACTACGGCAACCCGCTCTCCGACAGCAACGTGACGGTCGAGATCACGGTTCAAAGCGAGTACGCGGACGCCTGGGGGCGGTTCTTCGAGTCGCGGACGAGCGCGTCGGTGACCGAGCTCGACGACGACCGCGTGCGGATCCGGCTCCGGACCGCGACCGAACACCCGACGCTCGGCGCCAGCGTCTCGGCGACGGGGCGCTCCGAGCTCCAGATGGGCGACGTCGACTGGCTGTACGCCGACAGCTACAACTCAACGAACGGCACCTACGACTCGCAGACCCCCGGCGACCGCGCGAGCATCCAGACTCGCGGCGACTTCGCGCTCACCAAAGGCGGCGGCGGGAACACGGAGACCGTCAGGATCCGCGGGAACCTGACGGCCGAATCGTACAACATCCCGCCGGGGCAGTCGGACAAGCTCAACGTCAGCGGCGAGACTCGGACGGAGAGCGCGTTCGACGAGCTCGCGCCCGTCGCGGGCGGTATCAGGCAACGGATCGACGGCGTTCGAGAGCAGAATCTCGCGGACGGGAATTCGCGGAGCGCCATCGACCTGGCGGGCGACGAGTCGGAGACGATAACGGAGAACACGTACGTCAGCGGCGACGTCACCGTCGCCGACCGCGCGACGCTCAGCGTCGAAGGCGGCGCGACGCTCCACGTCGCCGGCTCGGTGACGGTCGAGGGGGACGAGAACGCGACGCTCGACCTCGACACGGGGAGCGGGAACGTCACGGTGCTCGTCGACCAAGGCGTCGACCTCAGCGGCAACGCGACGATCAGGGCCTCCGGCGGCAGTCGCGCGGAGCTGTACGTCGACGACTCGATCGAGCTCCAGGACACGGCCTCGGTGACGACGGCCGAGGACACGCGCCTCGGCGTGTACAACACCGACGAGATCGACCTGACCGGACGCGTGAACGTCACGGCCGACAGCGACGTCGCGGGCAACCTCTGGCTATACTCGAGCGGTGACGAGATCGAGATAGAGGGCGGTGAGGACGAGGACAACGAAAGCGACCGGGTCCGGTTCACCGGCGTCTTTTACGCGCCCCAGAGCGAGGTCGAGCTGGAAGACCAGATGACGATCAGGGGGTCGTTCACCTTCCGGCAGTTCTCGTTCGACGACGGCGACATCGAGGTCCACTACGACGAGGCGCTGCGCACGCGCCAGCCGTTCGACGGCGAAACGGTCCCCGTCGTGAGCTACCTCCACGTCTCGACGCACGGCGTCGTCGTCGAGTCCGACTGAGTCCGGCAGTCCCCTCGCTCCGCGCTCGTCCCGTCCCGCGTTCGCTTCGTTCAGTCCGAGAACTCGACGCGCGCGGCGGTCCGGTGGACGATGAACCGGTCGTAGCGGTCGGCCACGAACGTCACCGTGAGATCCGCGGAGCCGTCCGTCGTCACGGCGACCTGCTCGTGGTCCGCCGCGAGGTCGCGGTAGTACCGCTCCCAGACGGTCGCCTGCGTGGAGTTGATGTCGAGCGTGACGTTCTCGGCGGCGGTCCGGTCGTCGGCCGCGACCTCTCGGTCCGTGCGCTCGCCGACGACGAGGACCGTGCGCTCGCCGCTCACCGACTCCGCTGGACCGCCGAGGCCGTACAGCGAGTAGACGACCGTGTCGCCGACCAGCAGGTCGGGCTCTCTGATCATCACGCCGTTGTCGCCGTTCATCCGGAACACCGCGCCGTTCTCGTAGACAATTCGGGTGTCGCCGGCGCCGCGATACGTGAGCGACCCCCCCTCGGTGACTTCCGTCCCCACGCCCGTCCCGTTGAGACGGAACTCGGACTCGCCTTCGAGCGCCAGCTCGCCGCCGCCGAGCCGGAGCTCGGTCGCTCGGCTCGGCACGCCGTCCCGGCTGAGGTCGTTGAAGTTGTCGTGGAGGACGTCGAACGCGCGCTCGACGTTGTTGTCGCGCTCGGCGAGTTGGGCGTCCTCCAGCCCCCCGAGCCCGACGGTGAACGTGACCGCGATGGTCGTCGTGATCAGCGCGAACACCAGCACGAACCCGACGGTCTCGCTGACGCCGCGGTCGGCGGTGGAAAACGAGGACGCGCGGTCGGAGCCCGTCATCGCTCGCTCACCACCACTGCGCCGTCGCCGTCGTCCCCGCCGCTCGGGTCCCACCGGATCCGGAGGTTCCCGCCGTCGACGGTCGCGTTCGCGACCGGGACGTCCTCGCTCGTGCGGAACGGGACCTCTACGGTCGCGTCGGTCCCGTCGCTTTCGAGCGCGATAGTCCCCGTCGTGTCGCTCGCGCGCACTCGTATCCGGTAGCCGGTGCCCGAGACCCGGTCCGGGAGCGTCAGGGACCGGTCGACGGTGAGCTCATCCCGTGACGCCGTCTTCGCGGCGAGCCTATCGACGGTGCCGAGGTCGGCCGCGATCCGCTCGCCGACGACGGTGAGCTCCCCCTGCGCCGCGCGCTCGCGCTCCGACTCCACGAACGACCCGCCAGCCACGAACAGGCCGGAGAGCAGCAGGGTCGAGACGGCGAGCGTCATGACGTAGCCGACGGTGACCGACACGGCGCGGTCGGAGCCGCCCGGCCCCTCACGCATCGCGCTCACCCGGCGCGAGCCGTATCACGTCGCCGTAGGTCAGTTCCGGCGTCCGGTGACCGATCTCGACGTCGACGCTGTACACCGCGTCGGCGACGTACGGCCGCGAGGAACGGTCCGAGTCGGTGCCGCCGTCGCGGTCGTCGACGACGAGGTGGTACGTCCCCCGTGACTCGTCGCCGTTCTCGTACCGGATGTCGTACGGGTCGTCCTCGTCGTTCCCGGTCTGGACGCCGTCGGCCCAGACGAGCGCGTCGAACGGCTCGCCGTTCACCGTGCCGCCGGTGAAATCGACCGTGTGGTTGCCGTCAGGGCGCGGCGCGAACGTCTCGGCGGTCGTCCCGGTCTCGTTTTCCACCGTCACGGTGATGTCGCCGTCAGTCTCGCGCGACAGCGACGCCGACCACGTCTCGTTGGTACCCTCGGTCCTCCCGTCAGCTACCACGATGAACGCGCCGCTCGCCGAGTCCGACAGGGAGTCTGTCTCGACCGTCAGCCGGAAGTTCCGCGTCCGGGTCGCGTTGCCGGCGACGGTCCAGTCCGCGGCCGTCGAGTCCGGCCCCGTCATGTTTCGGAAGCCGCTCTCGGTCTCGTTTTGCGCGATGAAGTAGCCGTCCTCGACGGTGGATCCGTTCACCCGAACGTCGGCGATCACCCCGTCGCGCGCCCGCAGGTCGGCGACCGTCTCGGCGTACGTCTCCGCGCTCTCGTTGAAGTCGCTCGCCACGCCGGCCGCGCTGCTCTGGTCCCGATGTTCGCGGTGTAAGATTCGGGAGAGATCCTCGGTGACGCCGTCGCGGAACTCGATCGCCTCCGCGCCGCCCGCGTCGGCCCCCCGGGTCGCGAGGTTCTCCGTGTAGATGACGGTGTTCAACAGGAGGACGACCGCGACGAAGAGGACCGCGAGCGTCAGCCCCGTGATCAGGATGATCTGCGCCCGGTCCTCGTCGCGGTCGGCGTTCCCGCGGTCGAGGGAAACGGGGAGAGTCACATCTGCCATGCGGTGATTCGCACCTCCACGACTGTGTACAGGACCTCCCCGTCCCCGTCGACCGGGTCGGCGAAGTACCCCGCGCCGGGGCCGTCCGCCGCAAGGACGTAGCGGTCGTCGTCGCCGAACCGGTCGTCGCCGTACAGCGTCACGCGCGTGCTCGCCGTCGCCGCGTTGTCGCTCGGCGACCCCATATCGACCATCGAGACGTCACCCGTCTCGCCACTCCCGTCCGGGTAGTAGACGTCGATATCGAACGCGATCTGCCGGTCGCCGAACGCCTCCTCCAGCGGGTCATGAAGCGGGTGCGCCTCCGGCGGGATCCCCGCGTATCCGCCCCCGTCAGTCGCGCCGACGAATCTCCCGTTGTCGTAGTACAGAAGCGCCGCCTTGAGCTCGCCGCTCGCCTCGGCCGTCGCCAACAAGTCCCCCGCGGCTATCTCCGCCTGGTTCTCAACGTGCTGGTTCGACGTGCTCGCCGACAGCGGCGTGACGGCCGTCGCCTGCGTGGCGAAGATGAGGCCGGTGACTAAAAGCAGCGCCGCCGTGAACGCCTCCAGCGTGTGCGCCTGTCCCCGGTCGTCGGGGAGGTGTTCGACGAACATCTCACCACACCCGCAGCGTGAGCCGGTAGGTCTCGAGCGCGTCCCTGTCCTCGGTGTCGTCGATCGTGACGATTCGGCTCGCAGCCGAGACGCTCTCGCTCCGCGGCGGCTCGGGGCCGGCGCGCATCGCGACTGCGGTCCCGTCCGCGTCGAGCGACGCGACGCTCCCGCGCTGCGTGACAGTGAGGTTGAGCCCGTGCCGGTCGGCGACGCCGAGTTCCGCATGGAGGTCGTCCGCGTTCGCCGTCCACGCGCAGTCAAACTCGTCGCTCGCCGCCTCAGCGTCCGTGCCGGCGAAGAACGCGAGGGTACACGCGTGCGACAGCGTCGCGGTGGAGCCAGCACCGGCGAGCGAGGGCTCGGCGAGCGACGACTCCGCCAGCCGCGCTGCGCCGCGCTCCGCGACGATGACGGTCGCGCCCTCGCCGACGGCGTACGGCTCCAACAAGGACGGCACGAACGCGAAGGTGAACCCGACCGCGACGAGGAACACCGACATCCCGACGACGAAGTCGAGAACCGTTTGCGCGCGGTCACCCGACATAGATCCACACCCCCAGCGCCAGCGTCATCAGGATCACGGCGAACTTGACACCGGAGATGAGCTCCGCATCGCGGATGTAGCCGCTGATGAACCCGGAGAGGATCGCCTGGACCGTCACGGCATGGAAAAAGAGCATCGAGAGTACGTCCGGATCGATGCCGCCGCCCCCGCCGAACCCCGCCGCGCCGGCGCTCCCGCCCGCGGCGCTCCCGCCGCCGTCGCCCTGCGAGACCAGGTCGCCCATCACGTCGATGAACTGCGTCTGGAGGATGGCCATCACGCCGAGCAGCGTGACGTACGTCATCACGATGATCGCCACCTGCATCCGGGTCCGCGACTTCCGCTCGCGGTCGATGTCGTCCTGATTCTCGGAGGCCTGTGCGGCCGTCGTCAGCACGTCCGTGATCTGCGAGGAGGCCTCCTGCGCCTCGGTGATCAGCTTCACCGTCCGCGCGAGCCGGGGCACTGCGTACGAGTTGTTGAACTCCACTAAGGCGTCCCGCAGGCTCATCCCGTAGTTCACCTTCGCGTGGATCACCTCGAACTCCTCGGCGAGCTTCCCGGTCGACGTCTCCGAGACCGTGCGCACGGACTCGAGCAGCGTCTGTCCGGTGTCGTTCGCGGAGGAGAGCTTCCGAAGCGTCTCCGAGAGCTTCCCGGTCACCGCGCGCCGCGAGCGCTGGTGCCACTCGTAGAAGATCCCGAGCGGGATCAACACGACGTAAAGGGGGACGTACAGCCAGACGAACGCCGACCACACCGGGCGAGCGATCCACCCGTCGATCGTCGTCGGCGCCGAGCCGGCGGCGACCGCGACGGCGACGAGCGCGAGCGCCGACGGCACGGTCAACGCGAGCGTGTACAGCGGGTTCTCGCGGAGGAAGCGGTGCGGCGCGGAGAGGATCTCGACCGTTTTGTGGGTCCCCTCGCGGTCGCGGATGCGGTCGAAGACGCCGAATGTCCCGACGAACGCCTCCACGAGCCCGAAGTGGAAGAGCCCCTCCTGGCTCGTCTGTCGGAGGCGCTCGCTGCCGCCGTCGGGCTGGAGGAACCCGTCGCCGGGGTCGTCCTGTTTCACCGTCGAGACCAACACGAGGAAGCCGACGCCGACGAGCGGGATGAGCAGGTACACCGTGACGTACAGCAGGCGGTCGTCGGCCTCGCCCATCATCCCCATGATGACGAGGATGATGATGAGAAGCAAGGGAAATAAGGAGAGCGTCATATACATCTCGCCGAACAGTTCCAAGGTCTCCAAGGTCATCTCGCGCTCCTGTTTCGACGTGCGGAGGTGTTTCTCCTTTTTGTCCTTCAGGAAGCTTTCCATGTCGCCGCCGGAGTTGACGATGGAGAGCATGTCGGCGAGGAACTGCGAGAGCTCGTCGGAGGGAGTCTCCATCGACTGCTGGCGGATCGCGTTGCGGTAGTCGGTGCCGAAGTACTCCGTCTCGTTGACGATACTCTGGAACTCGCGGGACACCTCCCCGTACGTGTCTTCGGCGGTCGCCATGGCGCGGAGGATCTCCAGCTGATTGAGCCCGCCGACGGAGAGCGCGTACATGAACGACACCGAGTCCGCGAGCAGGAGGTTGATCTCGCGCTTCCGCGAGGAAGCCCGCGAGTACGGGACCGCGACGAGGCCGCCGAAACCGACCGCAAACCCGATCGAGCCGAAGACGAGCCCGCTGAGAAGCACCGCCGTGGGCACGACGAGCGACCGGAGCAGCTCTTGGACCACTGGCGTCGGCGCGGGGACGCCGAGCGAGAGCGCAGACGGGTCGATCAGCCCGAGCGAGAACACCCCGTAGCCGATCAGCGTGCCGAGCGCCCAGAGCGCCCCGCCGACCAGCAGGCCGACCGCCAACGCCAGCGAGACGTACATCTCGACCTGATCCGGCATCCGCGCCTCCGCCAGCTTACGCTCGACGTCCGCGACGAAGTCGCCCTCGGGATCGAACAGCACCTCGAACGCGGGGTAACACAGCTCCGCGAGGACGTTCGCGTTGAACCCGCCCTCGCCCGCGTCGAGGTCGAGGCTCACGGCGCGGCCCTCACGACGGACATGGCGTCACCCGTCCTCCGCGGGCTCGACGGCGTCGAACCCCCACTCGTCGATCTCGTCGGTCGGCTCGTCGTCGGTCCCCTCCTCACTGTCGCGGCCCTCGTCGGCCGGCACGTCGTCGGCCCCCTCTTCACTGTCGCGGCCCTCGTCGGCCCCCTCTTCACCGTCGCAGCCCTCGTCACCTTCCTCGGTGTCGTCGCTCGTCTCCGGTTCCTCGGTGTCGTCGGTCGCGGCCGACTCCTCGTCGTGAATCTCGCCGGAGGGCTCGCTATCGACGGGCTCCGCGGCGCTGAACCCCTCGCTCACGTCGGGGTCCGCGCTCGAGTCGGGCGACGCGCCGCCCTCGGACGGGGACACGGGCGACGAGAGCACGTTGACTCCCTCGTCGAACGGCTCCCCGAAGTCGATCTGATCCGGGTCGCCGGAGCCGTCGCCCGCGGGCGTCGCCTCCGCCTCGGAGACGCCCTCGAAATCGCCGTGCGATGGGTCCGGCGACGGCGCGGCCGACGGGTCGGACGCGGTCGCGGGCGAGTCGGTCGCGTCGGCGTCCACAGCGCCGTGCTCGGTTCCCGTCGTCGCCGGGTCAGGGCCGGCCGGCTCGTCATCGGCCGCCTCGGCCTCCCGGGCCGTTTCGGCGAGCGCCTCGCGGTCGCTCGGGGCGGCTTCGACGTCGCCCGCGTGGTCCATCTCCAAGAGGGCGTCGGCGACCGAGTCGGGCACCTCGCCGCGGTACGTCTCGAACAGGTCCTCGGCGGCGTCGAGTATCTCCGCGGCCTCCGCCTCACCGTCGGCGTCCGGCGTCGGGCGGGGGACGAGCGCCTCCTTCTCGCGGTCGACGTTGATCAGCACCGACTCCATCTCGCGCAGGTCCTCCAGCGAGCGTTCCAGCTCCTCGTTGGCCATCAGCGCGAGGACCGTCTCTGGGTCGTTGATGAACGCCTGGAACGTCGCCGCCACCTGTGCGTAGCTGTTGAGCCCGCGGTCAATGAGGTACGCTAACACGACTCTGCGCTTGCGCAGCTCCTCGTCGAGCGTCGCACGGCTCCAGCCGCGGTCGAACATGATGTCCTCGAGGGTGTTCGAGTCGCCCATCTGGAGGAACTCGTCCGTCTCCGCCTGCCACTGGAACACGTCCTGAACGTTTATCTCGTCGTTCTCGGCGTCGTAGTGGTTGATCTCGGTGATCGACTTGTTCCGGCGCACCTTCTTCCCCTGAACGCGGGTGGAGGTCTGGATGGAGACCAGATCGAGCGCCGTGAACATCGTCTTCGAGACGTTGATCGGGTCGGTGGTGAACCGCTTGAGCACCTCGCCGACGGAGTCGGCGTGGAACGTGGTGTAGGTGGTGTGGCCGGTCGACATCACCTGGAAGGCGGTCCGACCCTCCTCGCCGCGGATCTCGCCCATCACGATGTAGTCGGGGCGCTGGCGGAGTGCGGCCTCCAGCAGGTCGAACTCGTCGATGTCTCCCTTGTCGTCGTCGGAGAAGGAGGGGCGCGTGACGGAGGCGATCCAGTTGCGCTGCGGGAGCTCCACCTCGCGGGTGTCCTCGATGGAGACGATCTTGGCGTTGGAAGGGATAAAGAGGGAGACGGCGTTCAAGCTCGTCGTCTTCCCGGAGGCGGTCCCGCCGGCGAAGATCAGGCTCTTGTGGTTCTCGATGGAGAGCCACAAAAAGGCCATCTCGTCGAGCGAGAACGTCTTCCAGTTGATCAGGTCGATCGGCGTGAACGGGACGTCGTTGAACTGCCGGATCGTGTAGTTGGTCCCGTGGTCGGACACCTCGCGGCCGAGGGTGAGCTGGGCGCGCGAGCCGTCGGGCAGGGTCGCGTCCACCTGCGGCCGGCGCTTCGAGATCCCCTTCCCGGAGCGCTGGGCGAGCTTCACGACGAAGTCGTCGAGCTCGTCGGTGCCGTGGTGGATGTTCGTGATGATCTGCTCGTACTCGGAGTGGTAGACGAAGACGGGGGAGTTGTACCCGTCACAGGAGATGTCCTCGACGTTGATGTCGTACTTGATCGGGTCGATCCGCTCGTAGCCGACGAAGTCCCGTTTCAGGTAGTACAGCAGCTTCTCGATCTGGTGAGCGGACAGCATCCGGGAGTCCTCGGCGAGCACCGCGGGCTCGGGCCGAGCGCTGATCGTCGGCGGGTCGGGCGGCGACTCGGTCGGGGGCTCGTACCCGAGCGATTCCGCGATCCGCCCGGCGATTCCCTCTGTCGGGTCGATGCCGAACCGGTCGACCAGCGTGTCCGCGATTCCGCGCTCGTCGCCGTCGTCCTCGTAGAGCCCGTAGCGGTCGAGCAGTGAGCGCGCCTCCTCGACTATCACCTCCTCGCGGAACGCCTCGTCGCCGCCCGCGATCGACTCGTCGGCGTACTTGATCGAGGTCCGGAGCTTGCCGGTGAGGAACTCCGTGAGGTCCGTCTCGATCTCCGTCCGGTACGGCTGGACGGCGTAGTACTTCGCCTCGTTCTCCTTCCGCGACCGGAAGACGATGACGAACGAGTACGGCTTGTTCACCCAGTAGCGCTCCTCCTCGCGGAAGTGCGTCTTCTTCGGCATCGGCACCGCCTTCTCCAAGTCGTACCGGTTCGTCAGCGTGGTGTGGCCCTCGTCGGTCGAGAAGAACGCGTCCTCGTCGACCTCGGGGTTGACGTCCACCGTCCGCTCGTCGACGAGGTCGGCGAGGTCGGCCGCGGCGCTCCCGCCCGCACCGAGCAGATCCTCGGTGCGGTCCGGGTCGAAGCCGAGCGCCTCCGTCTTGTCCTCGTGGGTGAACGAGAGCGGCACCGCTTCTCCCTCCTCGTTCTCCTCGGTCGGCGGGTTCCCATCTGCGTCGAGAAAGAACTCCTCGCGGTAGTCGTCCCACGTGTAGTACCCCTTCAAGACGGGAACGGAGTAGGGGTCGTAGCGGGCGGCACAGCGGTCCCAGAGGACGTCCCCGACCGCGGCGGCCGCGCGGAAGCGGTAGTCGGTCTCGCTCAGTTCGAACCCGAGGAGCGTCGCGGGATCGAAGTCGACTCGGTCCCACTCCTCTGGGGTCGGCGTACGCGCCGGCACCGACTCGACGCTGCCGCCGGGCGCGACGACGACGCCTGAGACGTCGCCGCGACCGATCGGGGCGTCAAAGACCGTCTCGGGGGCGGCGTCCCCGCGTTCGGTCTCGTCGGGGGCGTACCCGTCTGTATCCGAACGCGACTTTTCGGTCTCGTCCGCGCCGGTATCCGCTACTGCGCTCTCGTCGTCCGAATCCGTCTCGTCCGCGCCGGATCCCGCCTTGTCCTCCGGAGCGTCGTCGGTTGCCTCCGGTTCGGCGTCATATTCGAGGTCCTCCTCGTCAGCGGTGCCTTCCTCGCGCTCGTCCTTCCCGGCGGATTCGGGTGTCGCGGCCGCCGCCACCCGTTCACCGGTCGGCACGACGGCGGCGCCGCCGAGGACGACGACGTCGGGGCCGACCACGAGCGTGCCCCGCTCCGGGATGCCGTGGCCGGGTACCGCAGTCTCTCCGTCCGCCTCGAAGGGCTCGTCGACGCCCGGGGCGCGGACGACTTTGCCCGCGCCGTTCGGAAGGTGGAGCGCGACCGCATCCGCCGGGACGACCGGCGCGTCCGGCACGTGGGCGTACACCCGCTCCGCGGCGTCTTCGCGTCCCCGTTCCGCGAGCAGCGACCGCCAGGTGTATCGGTCGGTGACGACCGGAACGCTGTCGCTCGTTCCGTCTCGGTCGTCGGATTCCGCCAGCGCAGACGCTCCGTCGTCTGACTCGTCGAGTTCGGTCGCGTCAGCTTCAATCGAGTCCACTTCACTCGCGTCCGTCGCCGCCGCCTCCATAGGGTCCGCTTTAGTCGCGTCGGCGCCCTCCGGCTCGGACGCCGAAGCGTCGGACGCCACAGCGTCGGACGCCGATCGATCGCCCTTGGAACCGGACCGCTGGGCGGACCGCTCGGCGTCCTCGTCGCTCATAGTTCGGAGAACAGCTCCTCCGTTGAAAAAGGTGTCTCGCAAAACACCGCGATTGATAATCGACCGGGACAGGCGGATTTTAGACCCCGGCGCACCGAACGCCGTCCGTGTCACGCTCCGAGCGACTCCGGCGACTGCGACGGCTGCGGCGGCCCGCCGTAAGGCGGCGCGTCCGCGCGGCGATCGCCGAAGAGCTGCTCGGAACGCCGCGAAGTCTCGCCGTCGTCTGCGCGTTCACCGCGTTCATGCTGGCGGTTGGGATCGGGTACTACGTGCCGACCGCGGGCGGGGTGCCGGTCGCGCTCTGGCCGCTGTACGCGGACTCGGCGGTCGCAGTCGCGCTCGGCGGCGGCGTCCTCGCCACCCTCGTGGCGACTGTCCGGCGCGGCGGCGACGTCACCGCGGACGCGCCGGTCTCGCGCGGACTGGCGTACCTCCACACGCTCGCGTTCGTCTGGCTGGTCCAGTTCGGCGTCTGGCCGCTGGTCTCGCTCAACCTCGCGTTCGGCGAGTACGTCGCCGCCCCCGACGCGTGGATCTACTACTGGGGCGTGATCGGCACGCACCTGCTGTTCGTGGGGCTCGCGCTGCTGTTTCCGGCTTTCGGACGCACAACGCGCGGCGCGCTCGCGACGGCGCTCGCGCTCGGCCTCGTGAACCTCGTCGTCGACTACGGATTCGGCTACCACCCGCCCCTGCTGTACGAGCCCGGACCCGGACTGGCGGCCGCGACGCTCGCCATCGCGGTCGGATCTGTCGCGCTCGCGTCCCATTCGTTCCGGCGGCTGGGGGAGAGGTCGGACTGAGGCGGGCTCGGATATGTCGGAGATGACGGGTTCGATTTAAATATCCCAACGGTTCTAACGAACGATATTTGAATATGGTGAAAGGTCGCGGCGGGATCCCCGCGAGCGAACGCAGTGAGCGAGCGTGGTTCGAATCCTCGGCCCGCTACTGCTCACTTCGTTCGCAGGTAGCGGGCACGGCGGGATTCGAACCCGCGATCGAGAGGTTAGGAACCTCTCGCCCTGTCCGCTAGGCCACGCGCCCAGCACGGGTGGAGAAAACGCGACGGCAGGGATCGGTCGGCGTCGGGGGCCGGCTTACGCGCTGGTTTCCTTGTCGGTCTCGGTCTCGAGCTCGTCGAGGTCCTCCTCCTCCTCGTCGAGCGTCGAGTCCGCCTTCTCTCCGTCCTGTATGTCTTTCAGCTCCTCTTCGACCTGTTCGCGGCCCTTCTTGAACTCACCCATCGCCTGGCCGGTCGACCGAGCGAGCTTCGGGATCTTGTTCGCCCCGAACAGCAGGACCAACACGAGCAGGATGATGAGGAGCTCCGGCCCCGCCGGAATACCGCCGATCAGTGGTGTCGCACTTACCATCTCTGACTCGGAGTAACCCTGTGGCGATTATAGTCTTTTTGCCTCGATCTGACCGCCGCCGCCGTAACGGTGATACGCCTCGCGTGCGACCGGTCTGTATGCCAGACGTCGGCGACGACGCCCCCGACTTTACCGGATCGTTCGTAGACGACGACATCACGCCGTTCGAACTCGCCGACCACCTCGGCGACGAGCCGGTCGTGCTCGCCTTCTTCCCCGCCGCCTTCTCGAACACCTGTACCGACGAGATGGAGGCGCTGCGCGACGGCTTCAACCGCGACGACTGCGCCCTGTTCGGCGTGAGCACCGACCTGCCGCACGCGCTCGCCGCGTACCGCGCGCAGTACGACCTCCCGTTCGCCTTGGTGGCCGACCCCGACCACCGCGCGATCGAGGCGTACGACGTGATCGAAGAGTTCGAACATTACGGCGTCGAGACGGTCGCACAGCGGGCCGTCTTCGTGATCGATGCGGACGGGACCGTGACCTACCGGTGGCTCGCGGACAACGCCGGACAGGAGCCGGACTACGACGCGCTCGACGAGGCGGTGGCGGAGGCGAGCGCCTGAGCGTCGGGGTATTCAGGCGGGGTCGCGCAGCGACTCTAGCGACTCCGGGTTCTCCATCGACGAGAGATCACCCGGATCCTCGCCGACGTACACCGACTCGATCGCCCGGCGGATGATCTTCCCCGACTGCGTCTTCGGGAAGGCGTCGACGAACAGCAGCTCTCGCGGCCGGAACGGCTTGCCGTGTTCGTCGCCGACCAGCGCCCGCAGCTCTTCGCGGAGGTGGTCGCTCGGCTCGACGCCCGGTTCGAGGACGACATACGCGACGACCGCGGTGCCGGTGGTGTCGTCGGGGACGCCCACCGCCGCCGCCTGATTGACGGCGTCGTGGTCGATGAGCACGCCCTCGATCTCGGCCGGACCGACTTTCCGGCCGGCGACGTTGAGGGCGTCGTCTGCGCGGCCGTGAAGGAACCAGAAGCCGTCCGCGTCCTTCTGCGCGAAGTCGCCGTGGTCCCACAGGTCGGGCCACGTCGACCAGTACTCCTCGAGGTACCGCTCGTCGCCCGACCACAGCGACTTCGTCATCGACGGACAGGAGTCGCGCGCGACGAGGTAGCCGCGCCGGCCAGACTCCCGGACGGATTCACCGGTCTCGTCGACAACGTCGATGTCCATCCCGAGCCCCGGGCCGCCGAGCGTACAGGGCTTCAGGGGCTGGTTCGGCATCGGCATCAAAAAGCAGCCGCAGATCTCCGTGCCGCCGGAGATGTTGATTATCGGGCACTCGCCGCCGCCGACCGCGTCGTAGAACCAGCGCCACGACTCGGGGTCCCACGGCTCGCCGGTGGAGCCCAGAATTCGGAGCGAGGAGAGGTCGTGGCCCTCGACCCACTCATCTCCGTGTTTGCGGAGCGCGCGGATCGCGGTCGGCGAGATGCCGAACTGCGTGACGCCGTGTCGGTCGATCAACTCCCAGAAGCGGTCCGGCTCGGGGTGGTCGGGCGCGCCCTCGTACATCACCACCGTCCCACCGAACGCGTGATTGCCGATCAGCGTCCACGGGCCCATCATCCAGCCGATGTCGGAGACCCAGAAGAACCGGTCCGCGGGCTTCTGGTCGAAACCGAAGTGGATCTCCTTCGCGCACTGCGTGAGGACGCCCGCGTGGGTGTGGACGATCCCCTTCGGCGTGCCCGTTGTCCCCGAGGAGTACAGCAGCATGGACTCCTGGTCGCTCGGGAGATGCTTCGTCTCGTACCTCGCGGGTTGGGAGCCGACCGCTTTGTCCCACGTGTGGTCGCGGTCGCCGTCCCAGGGCACGGGGTCGACGCCGTCAGTCTCGCCGCCATCTTCGCCGCCGTCGCTCCCCGGCGTCGCCCCGAGCCGGTCGTAGACGACCACCTCCTCGACCTGCCCCGCGTCCGCGATCGCCTCGTCAGCGGTCCCCTTCAGGCGGACCTCGTCGCCCCGGCGGTAGAACCCGTCGCCGGTGAAAAGCACCGCGGGCTCCGCGTCGTCGATCCGGGTCGCGGTTGCCTCGCGGCCGAAACCGGAGAAGATCGGCACCGCGATCGCGCCGACCTTCAGGCAGCCGTAGAGGATCGCGACAACTTCGGGTACCATCGGCATGTAGAGGCCGACGGTGTCGCCGGTCTCGATCCCCGCCTCGGTCAGGTAGTTCGCGACGCGGTCGCTCTGTCGCCGGAGCTCGTGGAAGGTAATCTCGCGGACGTCACCCGGCTCGCCCTCCCAGATCAGCGCGACGCGGTTGCGGTTCGGGGAGTCGACCGCGGCGTGGCGGTCGACGACGTTGTGCGCGACGTTGACCTCGCCGCCGGGGTACCAGTCGGAGAACTGCGGCCCCTCCGTATCGTCCCGGACCGCGTCGTAGTCGGTGTAAAAGTCGATGTCGAGGTAGTCGACGATCTCGTCCCAGAACCAGTCGACGCCGGACCCTCGCTCGTCCGCGACCGACGAGGTGGTGCGTTCGATGAGCGCCTCGTAGTCGTCGATCCCGTGCTCTCGCATGAACGTGGCGACGTTCGTCGACTCCGCGAACGCCTCGCTCGGCTCGTGTGCGACCTCGTCTATCCCCTCGTACTCGTCCATCTCACCCGGTGATTTTCGCGGCGATAGTAAGTAATTTTCCTGAAGGACCTAGCGTGGCTCGCCGCACTCGCCGGCGACCTCGACGGCCGCGTCGTCGACCGCGACCAGTCCGTCGTACACGCGACAGGTCCCCGCGTCCCACGCGAGCCGCCCTTCCCAGTCGGCGCCGGTGACCGCGGCCTCGTGGCGCCCGCTCGCGCCGACCGGCACCTCGAACGCCCGGGCGACTCCGGCGTCGACGCGGTCGGACTCCTCGGCGTACGTTGATCTGTCGGCTCCCTCGACGACGACCTCCACGTCGACGGGGGCGTCCCCGTCGTTACGCACCGTCAGGTCGAGTCGCCCCGGCTCTGGGCCCCCCGTTCCGAGACAGCCGGCGGTCGCACCGGCGAGCGCGCCGGCGCCCGCAGCGAGGAGTCCGCGTCGTTCCATGGCGATCGCTCGTCGCGACGGGACTTCAAGCCCGAACACGCGAATGGCGGTCGTCGACGCCGTCGAAACGGGACCGCGCGGAACGGTTACTCGCCGTCCGTGTCGGCGTCCTCGTCCGCGGCGGCGTGGACCGACTCGGGAACGATGTCGACGGAGGCGACCTCGTCGTCGGGGTCGAGGTTCATCACGATGACGCCCTTCGTGTTGCGGCTCACCGTCGATATCTCCTCGACGCGGGTCCGCATGATCTGGCCGGCCCCGCTCATCGCGACGAGATGGTCGCCGTAGGTGACCGCCTCGATGGCGACGACATCGCCGTTGCGGTCGCCGGTCTTGATGTCTATCAGTCCCTTCCCGTTACGGGACTGTTGGCGGTACTCATCGAGGTCGGAGCGCTTCCCGTAGCCGTTCTCGGTGACGGTGAGCACCCAGTTGTGGTACTCGTCGTCGATGGCGGCGACGCCCGCGACGGCGTCGCCCTCGCGGAGGTCGATACCGATCACACCGCGGGCCGTGCGGCCCATCGCGCGGGCGTCCGACTCGTCGAAGCGGATCGCCATCCCGTTCCGGCTACCGATGACGATGTCCGTCTCGCCGTCGGTCACCTCGACGTCGACGAGTTCGTCGCCGTCCTCCAGCCGGATGGCGCGGATCCCCGTCGACCGGATGTTGCCGAACTGGTCGACGGCGGTCCGCTTGATGTACCCGTCGCGGGTGACCATCGTGAGGAACTCGTCGTCGTCTAAGTCCTCCGTGTTGACCACCGACTCGATCTCCTCGCCGTCGTCGAGGTCGAGGAGGTTGACCGCGGACTTCCCGCGGGCGGTCCGGGACATCTCCGGGATCTCGTAGGTCTTCAGCTCGTAGATCTGCCCGCGGTTCGTGAACGCGAGGAGGTAGTCGTGGGAGTTGGCCGCGAAGACGGAGGAGACACGGTCGCCCTCCTTGAGCCCGGTGCCGATGATCCCCTTGCCGCCGCGATTCTGCGCGCGGAACTCGTCGAGCGGCATCCGCTTGATGTAGTCGTCCTCGCTCATCACGACGACGCACTCCTCCTCGGGGATGAGGTCCTCGTGGGTCACGTCGCCCGCGTCCTCGATGAAGCTCGTGCGGCGCTCGTCGTCGTACTCGGCTTTGATCTCCCGCAGCTCGTCGACGATCACCTGATCGAGCTCGTCGGGGTCCGAGAGGATCGTCTCCAGCCGCTCGATCCGCGCGTTCACCTCCTCGTACTCGTCTTCGATCTCGGCCGTCTCCATCGACGTGAGCGAGCCGAGCTGCATCCGGACGATGTGGGCCGCCTGCGCCTCGGTGAAGTCGAAGGTCGACTCCAGCGCGGCCTTCGCGGCGTCGCGGTCGTCGGAGTCTTGGATCGTCTCGACCACGCTGTCGACGTTGTCGAGCGCCTTCAGGCGCCCTTCGAGGATGTGCGCGCGGTCCTCGCGCTCGGCGAGCTCGTGCTCGGAGCGCCGGCGGACGACCTCGCGGCGGTGCTCGACGTAGTGTTCTAAGGTCTGTTTGAGGTCCAGCACCTGCGGCGAGCCGTCGACCAAGGCGAGGTTGATGACGCCGAACGTGCGTTCGAGGTGGCTTTCCAACAGCTGGTTCTTGACGACCTCCGCCATCGCGTCGCGCTTGAGCTCGACGACGATCCGGATCCCGTCGCGGTCGGACTCGTCGCGGAGGTCGCGGATCCCCTCGATGGCGCCCTCGTTGACGTCCTCCGCGATCCGCTCGACGAGCCGCGACTTGTTCTGCTGGAAGGGGAGCTCGCTTATGACGATCCGGCCCTCCTCCTCGTCGACCTCGAACTCCGCGCGGACGCGGATCCGGCCGCGACCCGTCTTGTACGCCTTGTGGACCGCGTTCCGCCCGACGATGTTCGCGCCGGTCGGGAAGTCTGGCCCCTTGACGTGTTCCATCAGGTCCTCGACGGTCGCGTCGGGCGTCTCGATGAGTTCGACGGTGGCGTCTATCACCTCGCCGAGGTTGTGCGGCGGGATGTTCGTCGACATCCCGACGGCGATGCCCGAGGAGCCGTTGACGAGCAGGTTCGGGAACGCCGCGGGCAACACCTCGGGCTCCTCCAGACGGTCGTCGTAGTTGGAGGTGAAGTCGACGGTGTCGCGCTCGATGTCCGCTAAGAGCTCCTCGGCGATGGGGGCCATCCGGGCCTCCGTGTACCGCATCGCGGCCGGCGGGTCGCCGTCGACGGAGCCGAAGTTCCCCTGCCCGTCGACGAGCGGGTAGCGCATCGAGAAGTCTTGGGCCATCCGCGCGAGCGTGTCGTAGATGGCGCTGTCGCCGTGCGGGTGGTAGTCGCCCATCGTCTCGCCGACGACGGAGGAGGACTTGCGGTGCGCGGAGTTGCTCGTCACGCCCGCCTCGTTCATCGCGAAGAGGATGCGGCGGTGGACGGGCTTGAGGCCGTCCCGCACGTCCGGAAGCGCCCGCCCCGCGATGACGGACATCGCGTAGTCGATGTACGACTGCTCCATCTCGTCCTCGATGCGCGCGTTCGTCACCTGTGCGGCGCGCACGTCGCTGGGGTCGACGTCGGGGCTTTCCGAGCTCATATGTCCACCCACTCCGCCTCGGTCGCGTGCTCTTTGATGAACTGTTTCCGCGGCTCGACCGCGTCACCCATCAGCACGTTGAACATGCGGTCCGCCGCGGCCGCGTCGTCGACGTTTATCCGCTTGAGCCGGCGGTTCTCCGGGTCCATCGTGGTGTCCCACAGCTGGTCGGGGTTCATCTCGCCGAGGCCCTTGAACCGCTGGACCTGCGTGGGGTTGCCGTCGCACTCCTCTTCGACGATGCGGTCGCGCTCCGCCTCGGTCATCGCGTCGTACGTCTCGCCGCGGTAGCGGACGCGGTAGAGGGGCGGCTGAGCCGCGTAGACGTAGCCGGCCTCTAAGAGCGGCTTCATGTGGCGGTAGAGGAGGGTTAGGAGCAGGGTTCTGATATGGGCTCCGTCGACGTCTGCATCGGTCATAAGAATTATTTTATTATACCTGACATCTTCGATGTCGAATTCTTCTCCGATCCCCGCGCCGATCGCTGTGATCAGCGCGCGGATCTCGTCGTTCTCGAGGATGCGGTCGAGCCGGTGCTTCTCGACGTTGAGGATCTTCCCCTTCAGGGGGAGGATCGCCTGGTTCTCGCGGTTCCGGCCCTGCTTTGCGCTGTTGTGAACGAACACCCCTGATTCGAGCGCAAAGTTGTGGGTTTCCGGGACTTCGATATCGTACACGTCTTCGGTCTCTTCGAGTGGTTCCACAGACGCGACCGAGTGGTTGTGTGTCTCTACGGCCTCGGTCAGTGCCGTTTCGTCCTCGAAGAACTTCTCTATCGTCGTCGATTTCGTGAGAGTGTTCGGTCCTCCCTCTGCCTGTCTTCGTTCGTCGTAGTTCTCTAGGTCACCCTCGTTTTCGAGGACCTCTTTCATGAACGGAATCGTGTGCTCGAAATACGTCTGGTTGTACGCCTCCATGCGCTGTTCTCTGAACTCCTCGTCCCACTGTTCTTCCGTCTTCTTGCTCCGCCACTCACGTAGCTCCTCATGTTCCCACTGTTCGTTCGCTGCTTCTCGGCGTTTTTCGACTGCTTCCGGATTATTTTTGTAATATTCTTCGACTCGTTCGGACTGCTCCTCGCGGTGTGACTCGTCTGCCCAGTACTTCCGGGCCTCCTCGGTGAGGCGCTCGCGCACCCGCTCTCTGTATTCGGGATGTGTATCGTAGTACTCTCGCCACGCGTCTCGCATCTCCTCGCGATACTCCTCGTCATCCCACTGCTCTTTTGCCTGCTTGCGGAGGACCGCTACCGTCTCCTCTTGCTGCATCCGCTCGCTCATCTTTTCGCGGAACTCCTCGCTCTGTTTGAGTTCTCGGAGCTTCTCAAACACCTCCTCTGTGTGGAGCGTTCGTTCCGCTTGTTCACGGTGTAACCGCATGTGTTCGTCTTTCGAGAGCCGGTCGATGTTGTCAGGTCGGTTGTTCCGCTTATCGAAGTCGACGTGGTGTTTGTGCTGGCCGTCACTCTCGGCGTACCGACCGTTTTCCAGATTGTACCGATCTGCGAGAAGGTGGGTGAATTCCCAGAAGTCTCGCATCACCGGCTGTTTCACCATCTCGTAGCCGTCGATAGTGATATTCTCCTCGTCGGTATCCGACGTCTTCCGGTACAGCGGCATGAGAGACTGTCCGTCCTCGAGATGTCGAGCCTCACAGTAGCTCCCGTCTCTGAGCATGAACTCGTGGTCGGGCGTACACCGTATGCTCTCGCCGTTATCGAGGGTGACTCGAACGAGGTCTGCATCTCGTTTCGTAACCCGAGGATTCGTCACCTCCTGAATCGCGATCTTCCCGTCTGGTCCCGCCGTGTAACAGTAGTGTGTCTCCCCGTTTTCGTGTTCGTCGACGAGCTCCTCGAACGTGATCGACCGACCGGATGCGAGTGCGATCTCCGTGTCGCCAGTAAAACAGCCGCCCGCGGAGTCGCCCTCGACCACGAACAGCTCGGCCTCGGTGGGGTCGCGCGTCTGACAGTCGGCCAGCTTGCCGGGCAGCGCGGTCGACTCGAGCGCCGACTTCCGTCGAGTGAGTTCTTCTGCCTTCTTGGCGGCCTTCCGCGCTCTCGCGGCCTCAGCGGCCTTGTGGACGACCTTCTCCGCGGTGTCCGGGTTCTCCTCGAAGAAGGTGCCGAGCTTCTCGTGGGTGGCGGACTCGACGACGCCGCGGACCTCGCTGTTGCCGAGCTTCGTCTTCGTCTGCCCTTCGAACTGCGGGTCGGGGTGTTTCACCGAGACGACCGCCGTGAGCCCCTCGCGGACGTCCTCGCCCTTGAGGTTGGCGTCGAGGTCGTCGACGAGCCCGTGCTCGTTGGCATAGTCGTTGACGGTCCGCGTGAGGGCGGTCTTGAACCCGGTGAGGTGGGTGCCGCCCTCGCGGGTGTTGATGTTGTTCGCGAAGGCGTGGACGGAGCCCTGCAGCTCCTCGGTCGCCTGCATCGCGACCTCGACGTGGACGCCGTCGGTCTCGCCCTCGAAGTAGATGACCTCGTCGTGGATCGGCGAGCGCGTCTCGTTGAGGTACGCGACGAACTCGCGGATGCCGCCGTCGTAGCGGAACGTCTCCGCGGTGTCGTCGCGGTCGTCGACGAGGCGGATCTCGACGCCGGAGTTGAGGAAGGCCAGCTCGCGGAGCCGGTTGGCGAGCGTCGACGTCTGGAACTCGGTCGTCTCGAATATCTCCTCGTCGGGCCAGAAGCGGATCCGCGTCCCGGTCGACTCGTCGGCGTCCATGTCCCGGACGCGCTCGAACCCGTCCTCGGCGGGCTCGCCCCCGGCGAACCGATGGCGGAAGACGCCGCCGTCGCGTTTCACCTCGACCTCCAGCCGCTCGGAGAGGGCGTTGACGACGCTGACGCCGACGCCGTGGAGGCCGCCGGAGACTTGGTACGACTTGGAGTCGAACTTCCCGCCGGCGTGGAGGACGGTCAGGATGACCTCCAGCGCGGGCCGGTCGTACTCCTCGTGGGTGTCGACGGGGATGCCGCGCCCGTCGTCGGTGACGGAGACGGAGCCGTCCTCGTGGATTCGTACCTCGATCTCCTCGCAATAGCCCGCGAGCGCCTCGTCGATGGAGTTGTCGACGACCTCGTAGACGAGATGGTGGAGCCCTCGACCGTCCGTGGACCCGATGTACATCGCCGGTCGCTTACGGACGGCCTGTAGGCCTTCGAGGACCTGTATTTGGCCGGCTCCGTATTCGCTCTGCTCTGACATAGGAACTTACCGTCGCTAGTCGCTGTCGGGTTATAAAGCCGGCGCACGCGCGCGGGCGTGAGCGCATCTGTCGGACGCGCTAACGTTCCGAATCGACGCTCCGTCGGGCCCGAATCCGGAGATTAAGCGAAGTATGCTTTTCCTTCCCACAGCTACAAGCCTCGCCCCCGCGTAGCCGTCGCCGATGCTACCGATCGCGGACTCCTTCGAACACATCCACCGCGGCTGCGAGATCCGGTACGGACGGGGGCGGATCGCCGACCTCGGCGGCTGGCTCGGCGAGCGCGGCCTCGACGACGCGCTCGTCGTCTGCGGCTCGAACACGGGCGCGAACGACGCGCTGATGGACCCGATTCGGGACGGTCTCGGCGATCGACTCGCCGGCGTCTTCGACGGGACGGCTCCAGACAAGCGGGTCGAGACCGCCTACGACCTGCTCGACGCGCGGGCCGAGGTCGGCGCGGACGTCCTCGTCGCGGTCGGCGGCGGCGCCAGTCTCGACGTCGCCAGACAGGCGACGCTGCTCGCGGCCGACGGCCGGGACCTCGACGACCTCCGCGCCGACGCGGAGGAAGGGCCGACCGCGCTCGGCGACCTCGCGCCCGAGCGCGGTCCCGCATTCCCGTTCGTCGTCGTCCCGACGACGTTCGCGGGCGCGGACGTCTCGACCGGTGGGTCACTGGAGGTGTTCTCGGCCGGCGAGTCACCGACGGGCCAGCCGGTGAACGTCAGCGGGGGCGGCGCGTGGCCGATCGCGGACGTCGCCGACCCGGAACTGTTCGAGACGACACCGAACTCGGTGTTGGCCGGGTCGGCGATGAACGGCTTTGATAAGGGGATCGAGACGCCGTACGCCCGCGACGCCTCCCCCGTGAGCGACGCGGCCGCGGTCCACGGGCTCCGCCTCCTCTCGGACGCGCTCCCACGCGTGGCGGGCGACCGACCGGGCGCCGAGGAAGCGACGGACCGCGCGGTCGTCGGAGCGCTGCTCGTCCAACTTGACCGCAAGATATCGGTTGTCCACGCGTTCGGTCACGGGTTCGCGCGGCGCTACGACGTCCAGCAGGGCGCGATCCACGCGGTCGTCGCGCCACACGCGCTGGCGTATCTCTTCAACGAGGTCGACGCGAGCCGCCGGGCGCTCGCCGCGGGACTAGGGATCCGGACCGACCGCCGTGACGACGACGCGATAGCGGAGGACGTCGTCGAGGCAGTCGCCGCGGTCCGGGACGCGCTCGACGTCCCGAGCCGGCTCCGCGACCTGCCAGAGACCGACGAGGACGACCTGCCGGCGATCGCCGAGTTCGTCGCCGAGGACCCGCCGATGGCGCGCGCGCCGGTCGGTCTCGACGCGACCGCTGAGGGAATCTTGGGCGTGTTGCGCGCCGCGTGGTGAGGGGGGCTCAAGCCGACCGCGGCCACCTACGACTCGGCCGCGTACGTCTCCAGCGCGGTCAGCCGCCCCGCGTCGACATCGAAGACGTCGACGAACGCGAACAGCGCCTCGCCGTCGGCGTCGAGCAGTCGGCCGCGGACCGCGACGCCGGGGCCCGCGGGGTAGACGCGCTCGACGACGTGCGTCGTGTCGGTGTTCGGCCGCTCGTCGCGCATGAACGCGACGAAGCGGTCGCGTCCCTCGAAGGTCCGGTCGGGGCGCCGCTGGACGAAGTCGGGGGCGAGCAGCGACGCGAGCCGGTCGTACTCACCGGCGTCGAGCGCGTCGTAGTAGGCCCGCGCGAGGGCGGCGGGGTCTGAGTCCCCGGGCGCCCCCGCCTCTCCCTCCCCGTCCGCCTCACGCCGCGAGGGCATCGAACTCCTCAGCCGAGGTCCGCGTTCCCTTCGAGATGATCACGTCGCCGCACCGGAGCGTCGTGTCGATGTCTGGGCCGACCAGCCACTCGTCGTCCGCCCGCCGGATCGCGAGGACGCTCGTCGAGATGTCGGTCGCGGGCACGCCGTCGACGACCGCCGTCCCGTCGAGGTCGCTCCCCTCGCCGACGACGGTGCGGGTGATTATCTCGTCGGACTCCTGGACCGCCATCTCCACGACCGGGTGGACGTCGAGGTCGCGGCGGACGCCCTCGGTGATCGCGAGCGCGGCGTCGGAGATCTCCTCGGTCGCGACGCCGAGGTGGATGAGCCCGCGCAGCGACACCGGGTCGTCGGCCTCGGCCGCGGCCCGGAGCGTCCACGCCTCGAACCGCGACTGAAGCGCGTCCACCTCGATCTCTAAGTTGCTCACCTCCTCCGCCAGCTCCTCGTTGTCGAAGAGGACGGAGCCGTACGCGAGGTCGACCGCCAGCTCCGAGAGATTCTTCATCAACACGATCGAGTCGACCGCGCGTTCAAGATCGTCGATCGCGGGCTCCGCGGGCGGATCGGGCTCGAACGGCTCGCCGCTCAGTTCGGGGTAGACGTCGGCGACGCCCGCCTCGGGGCCGCGAAGCAGCGTCACGTCGCCAGCCTCCAGCCGGGTGGTCGGCCCGGGGTTGAGGATCCAGTCCTCGTCGCGCCGGACCGCGATGACCCGGACGCCGGTGACGGACTCGAGGTCGATATCGTCGAGGGTCCGGCCGGCGTACGCCGAGTCCCCGGCCACGGTCCCGCGGACCAGCGTCTCGACGCCCGCCGAGAGCGCGCCTCGCATCGCGTCGGGGAGCCCGATCTCCTCGGTGACGATCTTCGCGATGTCGCCCGCGGCGTCGGCGACCTTGTCGGCCGCGGCGATCACGCCGAGGACGGGCGCGAGCGTCTCGGCCTCGTTCGGGTTCCGCGCCGCCAGCATCAAGCTCATCCGGGCGCGAAGCTGGAGCACGTCCATCCGGTGTTCGAGCTCGACCACCTCGTGAGCGACCGTCGGGCTCCCGTGGAGGACCGCTGAGTAGGAGAGGTCGATCAGGAGCTCCGCAGTATCTTTCATCTCGACGAGCAGGTCCTTGACGCTCGTCGGCTCGTAGCGGACCGTGCGCCCGTCGAAGCGTCCCATGCGACTCCCTCTCCGGCGGCGAGTAAAAGGCTTGTTGCGGGAGCGGCCGAACGGTCGAGGCGGATTCGACGGCCGAGTCAGAGCGCGTCGCCGGCGACGTACGCCGTCTCCGACTCGCGCGGTTCCGAACCGCCGTCGACGGAGGCGGCGCCGTCAACGGGAGTGGCGAGGTCGACGAGCGCAAGCCAGCCGAGCAGCCGGGCCGCGCGGTCGCGCCACGCGGCCTCCCAGTCGGGGTTCCGGGCCCTATCGTGACGCGGGACCCGCTCGCGGGTAGCCGCGAAGAGGTTGGCGGGCGTCAACGGGTCGTCGGGGGAAGCCTCCCGAAGCGCCGCGAGCGCCTCGGGGACGAGGAGGACGCCGTCCCGGAGCCCTTCGCGAACGCGCTCGGGAGTCGGCTCGACGTCGGTGCGGACGAACCCGCGGGAGGTCTCCGCGACGAGATCGAGTGCGCGCAGGAACGCGAGCCAGTCGTTCGCGGTCTGCCGGTTCGAGAGGTCGCGTCGCCGGCGGAGCCGGGCGCAGCAGTCGTCGGTGTCGCCAGGGACGAGCGGGACCGCACGCTGGTGCTCGCGGAGTTCATCGAGGTCGGCCGGGGGTTCGGGGACGGGTTTGAGTCGCACGGGGGCGTGAGATCGGCGGTATTCGGTGGTCAGCGGTAGTCGAACGACTCGGCGAGCAGTTCCTCGTTCGTCTCGCCGACGGTGTAGACGGGGCCGTCGACGACGTCGACGGTGACCTGCGCCGGGGCGAAGACGCTCTCGGGGACGTCATAGAAGTCCCAGTCGGCGTCCTCGAACACCTCGACGAAGGGGGTGCCGTACTCCTCGCTCGCGGTCGAGACGATCCCGCCGAAGCGGTCGTCGTCGCGCGCGACCTGAAGGTGGACCTCGCCGCCGTACGCCAAGGCGTCGTTGGTCCGGCCCATCGCCTCCGTCTCGTCGCGGGTCGGGGGCGCGAGCGGCGCGGACCCCGAGGCGTGGAGCACGTCCGTGGGCTCGTAGCCGACCTCCAGCAGGCGGAAGACGGCGAGCTCGGCGGCGCGGGCCGCGGTGGTGACGGAGCCGGCGGTCGAGCCGGTGGCGAACGTCGGGAGGAACACGCCCTCGGCGTCGACCTCGGCCATCTCGGCGACCTGCTCGGCCACCTCCTCGTCGGGGAGGCTTGTCGACTCGATCGCCAGCGTGGCGAACTCGGAGGAGTCGTAGTAGCCGACGCGCTCGAACTCGGTCTCGCGGCCGACGAGCGCTCGCGCCGGCCCGGAGCCGAGTCCCTCGAAGCCGCTCTCGGTGGTCACTTCCCAGCCGGCCTTCTGCGAGCAGAGCAGCGCGACGGCGGGGTGGTCGGTCGACAGCTCGACGTACTGGCGCGGCGCGCCCGCGAGTTTCCCCATCCGCGTCCGCAGGTTCGCGAGCCCCGCAGTCTGGATCTCCGCGAGCAGCAGTCCCGCCTCCACCCCGCCGGCCGCGTCGATTCCGAAGTCGACGACGGTGGCGCCGTTGTCCAGCTCGTAGCCGACGACGTCCAGTTCGCCGGCGAAATCGAGCGCCTCGTCGACCAGCTCGATCGCGGTCCGGTTGATGCTCTCCATATGCCGGCCTACTCGCTCACCGTTTAAGGGGTTTGGCTGTTCGACTCGGGAAGTCCCGGGATTCACGGAGACGACATTTATAACCAAACGGTGCGGTGGCGCGTGCCTCGGAGTGGGCGCCGAAGGC
>JBNJEE010000086.1:0-11083 GCA_051745525.1 Methanobacteriota archaeon
GAGGTCGGCGCAGGCGAAGTAAGAACCACAACGAGGGAGCGAACGCAGTGAGCGACCGAGTGAGGACCGTGGTTCGAGAGAGCGGAGCTCTCTCGTCATCACGAGACGCCGAAGGCGTCTCGAACGACAGCGAGCGTGCGCCGACCTCGCGGCCGGGGCTTTGGAGGTCTTCACCGCAAAGTCGCGAATTGCTTATAAATAATCACCCGGCGTCCCGACTCATCTGTTCCCGCCGTCACCGTTGCCCTCGGTGTACGAAGCGAATACAGTCGAGTCGGCGCAGCCGATTTCGGAGCGCGTTACCCCGCTGTCGGGCGACGATCGGACGATCCCGTCGCGCTCGCGACGACGAGGAGCGCGATCAGGTCGACGGTGAGCGCCGCGATGGCGCCGAAGCGGAACAGGACCAAGAGCCCCAGCACAGCCACGCCGAGACCGACCGCCGCGCGACGAGCGCGGTCGCGGTTGGGGAGCAAGCGGGACACCTGAACGCCGACGGCGACCTGCGCCGCGAAGAGGAGGACGCCGAACGGGGACACGGCTGGCATGGTTTCGGATTTCGACGGGTAGAGTATGAACGTACCGGGGTGCTGCGTCCCGCGGTGAGACATTGACCTCCTCCCGCGCCTGAAGACGCGGGAATCCCGCCACGGGATTTCAGGCCGAGCGTTCGCCCGACCCTACGGTTTCAAGACGCATACGTTCCAAGCGTCGCTTGCTGGACTTCAGCATCGGCTTGGCTGTCTTGTGGCGCGGTCAAACGCGCCCCATCCTCAGCCGAGTCATCGTCGTTCGGGTATTCTCTGGAACGACTCTCTCCGCTGAGGTAGCGGTCTGCGATGTTCACCGCTCCGTTCACGTCCGCTTGGTACTCGCCCACCCAGCAAGCGTCGTTCGTACATTTAAACGTCGCCTGTCGCGGGCGGTATCCTACCTCACCGCAAACGTGGCACTCTTTCGACGTGTTACGCGGGTTCACCGTCTCGACGGGGATGCCCTTCTCGACGGCCTTGTAGCGTATCTGCGCGTGGAGTTTGGCGAACCCCCATCCGTTGAGACGGCGATTCATATACTCGCCGTAGTCCATCGACTCCCGTATGTACGTCAGGTCTTCGAGAACGAGAACGGGATTCTCGACGGATTCGGCGTACTCCACGACTTCGCCGGTGACGTGGTGGAACACGTCGTCTATCTGGTTCCACAGGTCGTCACCGAACGATTCTGCGATACGCTCGCTACCGCGCTTCTGAAGCCGCCTTGTGGCGGTGAAGTAGGTCTTACGGAGCCGACGAACGTTCTTCCCCTCGTCGGCCCACAGTTCGGGAGCGGTCGGAGAACCGTGGTCGTCGCGGTGACACACCGTGACGAGCGACGCTTCCCCAATATCGACACCGATGGGCGTCCGTTCCTCAGCGGACGCCTCGGAACCATCCTCCACGTCGCGGGTGGCGGTGACGTGGAGGAACCACGTCCCATCCCGCTCGAACAGCCGACTCTCCCCCATCTCCGCGTCGCCAGCGTTCAACGCTTCGAGCCAGTCCCGCTGTTCGGGGTTCGGCTGTGCTGGCATCCAGAGATGGTAGTCCTCGTGGTGCGGGATTTTGACGTACCACTCGATTGCGTTCTCGGGCTTGTGGTCGAGCCGTAGCCCCTCGTTCGTGAAGCGGACAGGGTGGTCGTCGTGAAGTTCGCCCGCGTTGTAGGTCGTCGTGAGTTGCGGGACGTACTTTTTGAGCGCGTTCTTCGCGTACCCGCTCAGGTCGTAGTTGATCACCACGTCGTTCGCTTCGGTCTGCGTGGTACATCGGGCGTCGAAGGCGTCTTGGAGAGCGCGCTGGTACGCTTCTCGCGTCTCTCGAAGTTTCCTCCGCTTGTGGGCGTTCGGGTCCACAAGTTTGAGTTCCAGCGTTTTCGTGAGTTCGGTCACGAATCGCCCTCCGTGTGTTGCTGGATGTAGTTCTCGACAGTCTCACTCGAAACGTGCCCGGCAGTCCCTGCGTAGTAGCCTCGCGCCCATCCGATTTTCTCGCCGTCGTGGTCCGCGTATCGGTGGTTGTACTTGCGCGAGGAGATAC
The DNA here is from genome assembly GCA_051745525.1 of Methanobacteriota archaeon. Classification (GTDB taxonomy): domain Archaea; phylum Halobacteriota; class Halobacteria; order Halobacteriales; family Haloferacaceae; genus Halorubrum. Next base: position 2,076 of record JBNJEE010000086.1, read on the forward strand.
CCTTGAACCAATTGGCGAGTAGCGCCGGTTCGTTCTTGGGCGGACTACTGACGAATAGGTGAACGTGGTCGGGCTGGACGGTGAGGTCGAGAATTTCGACTCCTTTGTCGTCGGCTATTTCGTGGAGGATGTCTCGCACACGGTCAGCGACCTCGCCTTTGAGTACCGAGTTGCGGTACTTCGGCAACCACACTATGTGGTAGTTGAGGTTGTAGCTCGCGTGCCGTGTGGTCTTCATCCGTGTTACATACTATAGTCAAACAGGGAGTTAATACTGCCGATGAAACTGTTGGAAATCCGGCCGTGGCGTCGTCGATGGTGGTGTAGGCTATTGTCCGCTTAACCCCCGCCTAAAGACGGGGGTATGCGCTCGTGTCTGTATCACGATTACCCGATCCGGTAAAAGATAGCAGGACGGGTTCTCGTGCCCAACCCTCAAGATGCGTCAACGTCAACGTTGACACGAGATGGCGACGGCAGACGAGCAGATTCGAGTGAGCGGTCGGGTGAAACGGCTCCTCGACCGGTATCGAAGCGGTGGAGAGAGTTACAACGACGTGCTCGAACGGCTGCTTTCCGAGCGGAGCGAGGGCGATTTCGACGCCGGATTCGGACTGTTGTCGGACGAGCAGGCCGATCGGGTTCGAGAAGAACGACGGCGGGCCACGGCGGAGCGAAAGGATCGGATGCGGCGGCTCGGCGAGGACGCATGAGAGTCCTCGACGCGAATTTCCTCATCGACTATTTAAACGGGGACCCGGCAACCAAGCGCTTTTATGAGGCGAAAGGCGGCGATCGCGAGGTGTGGATCGTCCCGGCTCCCGCGTACGCGGAGACGGTGGTCGGCGTGGGGAACCTCCCCAATGCGTCCGTCGAGGAGTCGGTCGACGCGCTCGCCTGGACCGAGGTGTACGCGGTCGACGAAGCGGTGTCCGAGGAGGCAGGGTACGTCGCAGAAGCGGTCGGTTCCGAGGGGCCGTTCCTCGACGGCGTGGACGCGACGGTCGCCGCCGTCGGGCGCGAACTCGACGCGCCGGTGGTGTCCGCCGACGGCGACCTCACGCACGCCGAGACCCGGCGAGTGGTCGAGGTCGAAAACTACCGGACTGCCGACGACGGTGAATAGAATTGTCGGCGGACCGCCGCCCCTCAGAACTTCTCCAACAGGTCGCCGTAGAACTCGCCGCCGCGGTCGTCCGCGAGCTTCTCGACGATGAGCTCGGGCGTCGACCGCGCGAGATGTCCCTTCTTCGGCGAGCGGTTCACCCGGAGCTCGCCGTCGACGAGCCCCGCCGCCTCGATACCGTCGACTGCGACCGCGAAGTCGGCGGTGTCGCGGATCTCGCGGGCCAGATGCGAGACGAAGACGGCGGTGACGTCCTGCTCGTCGAGCGCCTCCAGGATACCCGCGATGATCTTCGCGGAGGCGCCCGGCTCGGTGATCGACTCCAGCTCGTCGACGAGGACGAGCCGCCCGTCCGCGCCGTCGACGAGGTCGCCGAAGTCCCGCAGCGTCGCCTCGAACGCGCCCGCGTCGAGGGTTCCCTGCGACTTCGCGTAGTAGTGGATCTCCTCGAACCGTTCCACGGTGGCCGACTCGGCGGGCACCGGCAGCCCCATCTGGGCGAGGACGACGACCAGGGCGACAAGATCGAGCGTGGAGGTCTTTCCCCCGGAGTTGACCCCCGACAGGAGCGTCGCGCCCGACACCGCGTAGTCGACGGGCTCGACCTCGGCGAAGTCGACGTCGAGCAGCGGGGAGCGGCCCCTCTCGATGCGGAAGCCCGAGTCGGACGAGTCGGGGTCGACCACCTCGGGCATCGCGCAGTCGAAGTCGCGCGCGAATCGCGCAATCGCGAGCTTCACGTCGAGTTCCAACGCGTCGCGCACCAACTGCTCGACCGGCTCGCGGAGGTCACCGAGGTCGCTCGCGAGGTCGGCCTTCAGCTTCGCCGCCCGGCGGTCGCGGGCCGCGGAGAGCTCGGTCCGAAGCCGCGAGACGGCGCTCTCGTCGTGGTGGACCGGAAAAGAGGGGTCGCCGCCGAAGACGCGCTCGGCCAGCTCCGTCTCCTCGGGTTTCAGGCGGAGCGCTTCCGCGAGGTGCTCGCGGGCGGCATCGATCGCGTCGTCGTACTCGTCGGCGAGCTCGCGGTCTAAGAGGGAGTCGACGCGGGCGCCCTGCTCGACGAGGGAGAGGAAGTCGGTTCCCTCGATGGTGACGTCGCGCTCGCGGATCGCCTCGCGCAGGCGGTCGTCCGCCACCGAGGCCGCCGTCGACACCGCGGCGTCGAGGTCGTCGACGGCGGCCGTCAGCCGGTCTAACTCCGCGTCGCCCGCGATGGTGCCGTCGTCGTCGAGCCGCGAGAGCGCGTCGCGCAGGCGGCCGACCTCGACCGGGGGGGCGGCGTCACCGTCGCCGCCCGAAACCGGGTCGCCGGTCGCCGCGGCCGCCTCGTGGACCGCCGCGGCCGCCTCCAGCCGCTCGCGGTTCTCCGCGAAGAAGGCGAGCAGCCGCTCCGGGACCGTCTCCGCCGGCGTCTCGAGGGCGTCCGGCCGCACGCTCACGTCGCCCTCCACGTCGAGCCCGACGCCCGCGACGTCTCCGAGCTCGGCCTCGGCGCGCGCGAGCGTCTCGGCGTCGGCGGTCGCGAGGCAGCGGTCGCGGACGCGGACGGTCGGGGGGGCAGAGAGGGGCGCGCAGTCGGCGAGCGCCTCGCGGACCGCCGGGTCGGGTTCTCTCTTCGTCGCGTCGGCCGCGAACGACTGCGCCTCCGCGATCCGCGAGGCGGACGCGCTCGGGTAGAAGGTCTCCAGCCGCTTCGCCGCGTAGTCGGTGACGGTGCGCTCGCGCAGCAGGCCGATCGCCTCCCGGTACAGCTCGCGGGCGCGGTCGGTGGCCAGCACGCGCCCGTCGTCGTCGTGGCGGCGGCGGATCGCCCCGCGGGCGATGCGGGTCGCGCGGGCCTCGTTGACGCCCGGCGCGCGGGCGATGGCTGCCACGTCGCCGGACTCGACGGTCGCAGCCGGGTCGTCGAGCTCGCGTAAGGCCGCGGCCGTCTTGGCGCCGACGCCGGGGATCGCCTCCAGCTTCATTTACCCGCCGCTATCGCGGCAACCATCTAAAGCGTGCGGGTCGCTCCCGCGGTCCGCCGCCGCGCGGCCGAACGGGGAGCCGCGTGCCGCGTGCGACGCCCTTTTTCGCACCCGCCGCCAACGCCGGCCATGAGCCAGAACGCGCGAGCCGTCGGCGACGGGTCGCTCGACCCCGAGACGGCGGCAAAGGCGGCGAGCGCCCGCGACGCGCTCGCCGAGCGCGACGGGGTCCTCGTCGCGTTCTCGGGCGGCGTCGACTCCGCGGTCGTCGCGGCGCTGGCGCGGGACGCGCTCAACGACGACGCCGTGGCGTGTACCGCCCGCAGTGAGACGCTCCCGGCGGCGGAACTTGACGACGCGAGGCGAGTCGCGTCGGAGATCGGAATCCGCCACGAGACGGTTACCTTCTCGGAGCTCGACGACCCGAACTTCGTCGCCAACGACGGCGACCGCTGTTACCACTGCCGCACGATGCGGCTCGGCCGGATGTACGAGACGGCCAAAGGTCTGGGGATCGACACCGTCTGCGACGGGACGAACGCGGACGACCCCGGCGAAGGACACCGCCCCGGCCTGCGCGCGGTCGAGGAGCTTGACGTGTTCTCACCGCTGCTCGATGCGGATATCACGAAAGAGGAAGTCCGCGCGATCGCGGAGTCCTACGAACTCTCCGTGGCCGACAAGCCGTCGATGGCGTGTCTCTCCTCGCGGATTCCGACCGGCCTCGAGGTGACCGAGGAGCGGCTGACCCGCGTCGAGAAAGCCGAACGGGTGCTCCGCGAGTGGGGCTTCGAGGGGTTCCGCGTGCGCGACCACGACGGCCTCGCGCGCGTCGAGATCGCGCCCGACGAGCTGGAGCGCGCGCTCGATCCGGCCTTCGCCGACGCCGTCCACGAACACCTCACCGACGTCGGCTTCGAGTACGTCACGCTCGACATGGCCGGCTACCGGACGGGAAGCGTGAGCCCGGGCGGCGGGGACGACGGCGAGCCGAGCGACGCGGGCGGCACCGCCGACGCGGACGGAGACGGCTCCGACGACGCGGACGGCGACGGCTCCAACGGTGTCGACCTCGGTCGGAGCTACCCGCGCTGAAGCCAGGTCGGACGGATGCGAACCGCTCTTCGGCGTTATCACCCGAGAGAACCCGGCACGAACGCTTATTACCCGTGTTACTCAATCGACACCTATGCGCGAGGCGCAGACGCTGGCGGTGATCGCCGGCGGCGTCGGCGGCGCCGTCGGGGCGTTCGTCGGGGTCGCGGTCGGCGAATCCGTGATCTCGGTGACGCTGACGACCCTCGGAGTCGCGACCGTCGTCGGCGTCGGGGTCATCGCGAGCGCGGTCATCGCCGGCGACGTGGAGTTCCTCGCCGACGCGGACGGCGAGTAACCGGTCGACCGCGCGCTTCAAGGCCCCGCCGCGACGAACGAGTCCCATGAGCCTCATCGCGTTCGACTTCGACGGGACGCTCTCCGACTCAGAGATGACGGTCTTACTCGCCGAGCGGGCGGGCGTCGCCGACGAGGTCGCCGAGATCACCGAGCGAGCGATGAACGACGAGCTCAGCTACGCCGAGAGCCTCTACCAGCGCGCTGCGCTCTTGGAGGGCCTCTCGGCGGCAGAGGTCGACGACGCGTTCGACGCGGTCCGGATCCGCCCCGGAGCCGCGCGCCTCATCGAGCGCCTCCGCGAGGCGGGCCACCACGTCGCGGTGCTCACCGGCGGGTTCGAACGCGGCGTAGAGGCGGCGCTCGCCCGCGAGGGCGTCGCGGTCGACACGATCGTCGCGAACCGGCTCCCGACCGGGTCGGACGGCGCGCTCACCGGCGAAGCTGAGGGGCCGCTTATCGAGGGGACAAAGGACGACGCGCTCGAATCCCTCGCGGCCGAGGTCGGCGTGCCGACGGCGAAGACGATGGCGGTCGGCGACGGCGCGAACGACCTCCCGATGCTGGAGGTCGCGGGGCTCGCCGTCGGCTTCGTGCCGAAGGACGCGGTGCGGCCCGTCTGCGACTCGGTCGTCGCTTCCATGTATCGGCTCGGGAAGGTGTTGGAGGCGCATGACGTGCTCGCAGACGGGGAGTGAGCCGGCGAGGCAGCCGCGAGGCCGGCGAAGCGCTGGGCGGCGATCACTCGATACCTGACCATGTTTGGCTCAAGGGTTAATCAACGACGAACCGAATACCATCGTATGAGCGTCTCCGCTGGGGTGATCCGATGCTACCGACGCTGACGTATCTCCAGTTCCACCTCGTCTTCAGCCTCCCCGTGTTGGGGCTGTTGTGGTACCTCGCGCCCCGGTACGACGCCGTCCGGCAGCGGCGCGCGACGGTCGGCATCGCGATCCTCGTCGCCATTGCGTACCTCTACACGACGCCGTGGATCAGCTACATGATCCGGCGGGGGGCGTGGTGGTACGCCGACGGCGCGGTGCTCGTCCGGGCGCTGTCGATCCCCCTCGGCGAGTACCTCTTTTTCACCATCCAGACGGTCGTCACCGCGTTCGCGCTCCACCTGATCGGGTTCGACCCGACGTTCCGCGAGGGCGACTTTGACCGCGCCCCCCGGATCGCCGGGGTCGTCGCGGGCGTCGCGATGGTCGTCGTCGGGCTCTGGCTCACGACCCTCGACCCCTCGTACCTCTACCTCGGCGGGCTGATCGCGTGGGTCGGTCCCGTCGTCGCGCTCCAGTGGGCGGTCGGCGGGGGGTACCTCGTCCGGACGCCGCGGATGTGGCTCGCCGCGACGCTGCTCCCGGCCGCGTACTTCTGGGTCGCCGACCGGATCGCGATCGGAATGGGAACGTGGAAGATCTCGACCGAGTTCACGACCGGGATCGCCGTGTTGGGGCTTCCGATCGAGGAGATGCTGTTCTTCGCCGCAGCCGGCGTGATGACCGTCAACGGCCTCGTCCTCTTCGAGTGGGTGCTCGACTGGAACGACCGCCGGGGGTCGGTCGCGGAGTCGTCGCCGTCGGCCGAGACCGAGCGCGACGTCCCCGCCCCCGAGCCGCCGACCGACCCGGACCCCGACGTGGTCGATGACTGAGGCGTCCTCGGCGTCGGCGAGCGGGACCGAGCCTGGTCCCGCCGAGGCCCGCGAGCGCGACCGCGAGGTGACGCCGGCGGCGGAGGGGTCCGGGGGCGGGGCCGGAACCGACGCCGCGAGCGAGCGGGTCGACCGCTGGTTCGCGCGGCGCCCGGCGCTGGCGCTGGCCGCGCTGTTGCCGATCGGCGCCGTGACCCCACTGTTTCCGGTCGAAGTCGGCGTCGCGACGTTCGCGCTCGGCACCCTCGTCGTCGGGATGGCCCACGGCGCGGTCGACCACCTCGTCCCCCTCCGGGCCGCGCCCGACGTGTCGCTCGGTCGGTCGATCGCGGTCGTCTCGGTCGTCTACGCGGTCCTCGGCGGCGCGGTCGTCGCCGCGTTCTTCGCCGCGCCCGTGGCCGCGTTCGTCGGGTTCATCGCGCTCACCTGGCTCCACTGGGGACAGGGCGACGTAGCGACGCTCGCGATAGCCGGTGTCGACCACCTGCCCTCGTCGGCGGAGCGGTGGCTTGCGCTCGTCGTCCGGGGCGGGCTTCCGATGGGGGTACCGCTGCTCGCGCACCCCGAGGAGTACCGGCTGGTGGCCGAGTGGATCGTCGGGCTGTTCCTCGTCGACGCGGGCGCGGCCGCGACCGCGGTCGACCCGCTGTTCGTGCCCGCCGTCCGAATCGGGGTCGGCGTCGGGATGGCGGCCGCGACGCTGGCGTCGGTCGGACTGGGATATCGTCGGGTCCGGAGCGGGAGAGACTCGGGGAGCTGGCGCCGCGACGTCGGCGAACTCGCGGTGCTGTGGGCGTGGTTCCTGCTCGCGGCCCCGGTGTTCGCGATCGGGGTGTACTTCGCCGTCTGGCACGCGCTCCGGCACGTCGGCCGCCTGGTCCTCGTCGACCCCGAGGCCGCGAGCGCGGCGTCCGCCGGCGACGCGGTCGGTGCGCTCGCCCGCTTCGGCCGCGACGCCGCGCCGCTCACGCTCGGCGGCTTCCTCGTCGTGGGCGCGGTCGGAATCTCGGTGCCCGCCGGCGTGGCGGCGCCGGGCGACCTGCTGGCCGTGTCGCTGGTCGCCATCGCCGCGATGACGCTGCCGCACGTCGTCGTCGTCGCGTGGCTCGACCGCCGGCAGGGCGTCTGGCGGCCGGGTGCGGAGAGCTGACCGGGGCCACGGGACCGGCCCCGCTTCCGACACCGCACCGCTCTTTATCGCCGGCCGCGTCCCTTAGACAATGGACGAGATCGCGATCCGCGACCCGCGGCCGGGCGACGCCGAGCCGCTGGAGGCGCTCATCACCTCGCACTTCTCAGAGGGGAGCTCCTACGGCGTCGACCTCGGCCTCGACGACCCGACCTACCACGTGCTGGTCGCGGTCGAGAGCGACGCTGTGGACGCGGGGGAGGCCGGCGGCAAGAGCGGCCCCGACGGCGAGAGCGGCCCCGACGGCGAGAGCGACTCCGACGAACCGATCCTCGGCGTGATGGCGCTCCGCGAATTCGACGAGCCGGGGGCCGTCGCCGACGAGATGTACTTTTTCGACGACCCCGACCTGCTTCCGGCGGCGGGGCTGTACGGCCACCTGGAGATGGGGTACGTCCGGGGCGACGCCACCGGCCGGGGGATCGGGAGCCGACTGCTCGAACGCCTCCACGTGATCGGGGCGGAGCGCGGCGTCGACCTGTTCCTCGCCGACTCGTGGTACCACGGCGGGGAGGACTCCCCCGAGAAGCTGTTCGACGCGCACGGCTACGAGACGGTCCACCGCGAGCCGATCGAGCGACCCGCCGCGGAGTGCCCGAAGTGCGAGGCGGAGTGTACCTGTGAGGGCGCGCTCGCGGTGCGGCGCGTCGCGGAGGTCCCGGGCCACGAGCGCGACGCGGAGGCGAGTCGGCAGTGAACCACGACCGCGTCCACGCCCGAGCGCCGTCGCATCACGTCGATCGCTGGTCGGTCGGCGTGATCGAGTCGATCGACGAGCGAGACGGCCACTGCGTCGTGACGGTTCGGCCGGGCAAACCGGATGAAACCGAAGGCGAAAACGGGGGATCGGACGGCAGCGAGTCCGTCGAACTCACGATCACCTTCGCCGTCCGCGACCTGTTCGTGAGCCGACTGCCGATCGCCGATGGCGAGTCGCCGGTCGGCGAACGGGTCTGGTATCGAAAGCGAGGCGGGTGAGTCGGGGCGGTCAGCGGGCTACTCCAGCTGGTGGTAGTCCAGCTCGTGGCCCTCGTTGAGCGCGGCCTGGACGGCCGCGCTCGGGTCGTCGACCGGTTCGGTCCGGAGCGTCATGCCGCCCACGTCGGCCGCGTCGAAGTAGACGTTCCGCCGCCAGTCGGGATCCGTGTCGGGGTGGTCGGTGCGGTAGTGGGCGCCGCGCGACTCCTCGCGTTCGAGCGCGCCGCGGAGCACCGCCTCGGCGGCGACGAGGGTGAAGCCGACGTCGACCGCGAACTCGAACGACTCGCTCGTGACCGGGCCGACGCGCATGTCCGCGGCGCGGTCGCGGACGGCAGCGAGCCGGTCGAGACCCTCCCTGAGCGACGGCTCGTCGCGGAGGATACCCGCGTGGTCCCACATCAGCTCACGGAGGTCGGCGAGCACCGCGTCGACCTCGTGGGCGCCGTCGTTGTTCGCCATCGCGCGCAGGTCGCCGAAGTGCGGCTCGACGAGGTCTTCGCGGAGCGAGTCCGGCACCCCGCCCGGGCCGTCGACGCGGTCGGCGATCCGCTCGCCGGCGACGGCGCCGTACGCGACGGTCTCGGCCAGCGAGTTGCCGCCGAGCCGGTTCGCGCCGTGGACGCCGGCCATCGTCTCCCCGATGGCGAAGAGCCCGTCCACGTCGGTCTCGCCGCCGTCGTCGACGGCGACGCC
>JBNJEE010000087.1:0-10732 GCA_051745525.1 Methanobacteriota archaeon
CACAGTCAACGGTTTATAAGCGAGCGACTGGGGCTTTGGAGGTGTTCCCCGTCGATCCACAGTCAACGGTTTATAAGCGAGCGACTGGGGCTTTGGAGGTGTTCCCCGTCGATCCACAGTCAACGGTTTATAAGCGAGCGACTGGGGCTTTGGAGGCGACCTCGGTCGACCGCACTCAACGATTTATAAGCGGTCCCTCTGAGCGGCGATTCGAGAGGTCACAGCATCCGTCAGCCGCTATTTATGAGACGATTTCGTCGATCAGTTCGCGCGCGCTCCGCCGCACGGCCGCGTCGCTCTCGATGGACGGCTCCCACCCCAGCGCGGACAGCTTCTCGATCGACAGGCGCATCTTCGGCACGTCGCCGGTCCAGCCGCGGTCGCCGCCGGTATAAGTGTACGCCGGCTCCACACCCAGCTCGTCGCTGACGATGTCGGCGATCCGGGTCACGGAGGTGGTCGTCCGCGTCCCGAGGTTGTAGACGTTAAGCTCGTTGTCTGCCTGCTCCACGACGTGCTGGATGGCGTCGACGCACTCGGTGACGTGCATGTACGACTTCTCCTGCCGGCCGTCGCCGAGGATCTCGAGTTCCGTCGGGTCCTCGTCCAGCTTCTCGATGAAGTCGGGGATCACGTTGCCGCGCTGGTGCGGGCCGACGATGTTCGCGAAGCGGAACACCCACGACTGGACGCCGTAGGAGTGTGCGAACGTCGAGATCAGCGCCTCGTCGGCGAGCTTCGCGGAACCGTACATCGAAATGGGCTCCATCGGCGCGTAGTCCTCGGGGGTCGGCCGCGGTGCCTCGCCGTACACCGTCGACGAGGAGGTGAACGCGAAGCGGTCGACGCCGACCTCGCGCATCCGCTCTAAGACGTTGTACGTCATCGCGGTGTTCTCCTCGAACAGTGCGCGGTCGTCGTCGTAGTTCGTGTCGGTGTACGCCGCGAAGTGGAAGACTACGTCGAGGTCCGCGGTGACCGCGCGGGCGACGTCGTCCGGGTCGGTCACGTCCGCCTCAACGAACTCGGCACCGTCGGGCACCCGATCCCGGGTCCCCTTCGAGAGGTCGTCGGCGACGCGGACGGTGGCGCCGCGGTCGAGCAGCGCGGCGGTGAGGTGGCTCCCGACGAGGCCGGCGCCCCCGGTGACGAGGACGCGCGAATCGGCGAGGTTCATACCGGTTCGTCGGCGGTCGCGGATAAGTACGTGTGGAATCAGAACGGGGACAGCGGCGGGACCCAACTACAGGTTCTCGAACGCCTCGTCGACGATCTCGCCGGTGTCGGCGACGATGTCCGCCATCTCGTCGGTGTCCGGCGCCATGCCCACGAGCCGGGCGATACGCATGATAGAGACGTGGTAGACGCGCTGTACGCCGGGCTCCTCCTCCCAGATAACGACGTTACAGGCCATCAGCGCGCCCAGCTTGTTGTCGCTCGCGTCGAGCGCGCGGTCGGCGACATCGGGGTTACACGCGCCCAACACGTAGTAGGGGTCGCGACCCGCGTCCACCTTCTCGTTGAGCATCTCGGACGGCGAGAACTCGACGGGGACGCCGAACCCGGCGTCGGTGAACACCTCGCGGACGTGTTCGATCGCCTCCTCGTGGCCCATCTCGAGGGTGGTCTGTGCTTCGCCGATGTCGTCCGGGTCGATCTGACTCGGGTCGATTGGGAGCGTCATTCGTGTATCGTCTTGGGTCTACGTAACAAAGTCTCTTCGGATACCACATCGAAAGATCGGAGAAACGACCGGTCGAGCCCCTTCGGAGCGACCGGCGGCCGCGGCAGTATTGTGCTGTTTGGGAATAACTTTAACTCGCTCTGCCGCCCTACCGTCCGACACGATGACCGGTTCAGTGCGCGAGGACCTCGAGCGCGACATGGAGTGTCTGGACCTCTTGGAGTGCGTTCACGGGCTCAACGAGCGGGACCGAGCGGCGTATCGGGCGCTCCACGGGGCGGACGAGGGGCTCACTGTCGACGACGTGGCGGACCGGCTAGACTGCGAGCGGTCGACGGCGTACCGGTCGATCTCGCGGCTCGTCGAGGCGGGCGTCGTTGTCCAACGGCAGGTGAACTACGAGCAGGGCGGGTACTACTACGTGTACCGGCCGCGGACGCCCGAGGAGGCCGCACGCGAGATGCGGCGGCTGCTCAACAGCTGGTACGCGACCGTCGGCCAGCTCATCCAGGAGTTCGAAGAGCGATACGGCAGCGAGGTGGACGCGCGCGATGACCGGCCGATCCGGCCCGGTTCCTAGCTCCGGTCCGGTTCCGAGCCCGCGAGCGCCGCCCCGCTCGCCGCGGCGGTATTGTGAGAAGCATACAAATAAATAAATCGCTGGGGGGCGAACGTGAACCCATGGCCGAGGACACGGGAGCGCCCTCGACGACGACCGGCGAGGACGCACCAGCCGAGTACGTGCGGGCCAACCGCGAGGAGCTGGTCTCGCTGGCCCTCGCAATGCTCGCGGTCGACACGTCGAACCCGCCGGGCGACACCCGCGAGATCGTCGCCGATATCGAGCGGTTCCTCGACCCGCTCCCGGTCGCGGTCGAGCGGTTCGCCGTCGACCCGGCGAAGCCGAACCTACTCGTGCGCGTCCCCGGCGAGTCCGACCGCACGCTGCTGTTCAACGGGCACCTCGACACCGTGCCGTTCGACACCGACGCGTGGACGCGCGACCCGCTCGGCGAGCGCGACGACGACCGCGACGACGACCGCGTCTACGGTCGAGGGGCGACCGACATGAAGGGCGCCGTGGCGTCACTGCTGTTCGCGATCCGCGCCCACGCGGCCGCCGACGCCGACCCGCCCGTCGACCTCCTGTTCGCCTTCGTGAGCGACGAGGAGGTGGGCGGCGACGCGGGGCTCCCGGCGCTACTCGACGCGGGGCTGCTCGACGCGGACGCGTGCGTGATCGGCGAGCCGACCTGCGAGGAGGGCCGCCACTCGGTCACGGTCGCCGACCGGGGGAGCATCTGGCTGACACTCGACGCGGCGGGCGAGGCGGCGCACGGCTCCCGGCCGACGCTCGGCGTCAACGCCGTCGACCGGCTCTACGACGCCGTCGAGACACTGCGCCGGCGGTTCGGCACCGAGCGGCTGGAGATCGGCGCCGAGATGGAGCCGATCGTCGAGGAGTCGGTCGAGTACTACGCCCCGTCGATGGGCGAGGCGGCCGCGCGAAACCTCTTCCGGTACCCGTCGATCAACCTCGGCGTCTTCGAGGGGGGCGACGCGGTGAACGCCGTCCCGGGGTCCGCGCGCGCCGAGGTCGACGTGCGGCTGACGGCGGGCGTCCACACCCCCGACGTGCTCGCGGGGATCCGCGAGTGCGTCGCCGACTGCGAGGGGATCACTGTCGCCGACGTCTCCTGGAGCGTCGGCACCGCCGAGGGGACGGACAGCCCGCTCGTTGAGGCCGTCGCGTCGACGGCGGCGGCCGTCACGGGGGACCGCGTCTTCAGGCGGAGCGCCACGGGCGGCGGCGACGCAAAGAAGCTCCGGAACGCCGGAGTCTCGACCGTGGAGTTCGCGCTCGGGACCGACACCCTCCACGCCCCTGACGAGTACGTCCCGGTCGACGCGCTCGTCGACAACGCGGTCGTCTACGCTCGGCTCCCGGCGGCGTGGCGGGCAGAGATCGACCGGTAGCGGCCCGCGAACGAGCGGGCGGAGCGACCCGCCCACCGTCGATCCGGTTCGGGTGAGAAAGACTTAGATAGCGAACTGTTCCATGTATGGACATGGAGAACAATACTGTCGCGGCGAACGGGCGGTCTCGCGGAGGCGACGGACGCCGACTCCCGTACCGCCCCCCAGAGGCCGACGCGACGGCCGCCCCCTGACCATGGAGCGGTTCCAGAACACCGGCCAGCCCGACTGGGACTGGTGGGGCAAGCTCTGGCCGACACCGGGCGCGACGCTCCGGGAGCTCGGACTCGGGCCCGGCCAGTCGGTGGCCGAGGTGGGGTGCGGGAGCGGCTACTTCGCGCTCCCGGCCGCCCGGATCGTCGAGCCCGCGCCCGTGTACGCGGTGGACCTAAACGAGGCACTGCTCGACGAGCTCGGATCGCTCGCCGAGCGACAGGCGATCGGGAACGTCGTCCCGGTCCACGGCGACGCCCGGAACCTGACCGATCTCCTCCCGAACCCGGTCGATGCGCTCGTCGTGGCGAACACCTTCCACGGCGTCGACGACCGCGCCGAGTTCGTCGAGCGAGCGTTCGAGGCGATCGAGCCCAGCGGGAGCCTGATCGTCGTCAACTGGCACGACCGCCCGCGCGAGGAGACGACCGTCGGCGACGAGCCTCGGGGACCCCCGACGGAGCTACGGATGACCCCCGAGGAAACGGCGGAAGCCGTCACCCGAGCCGCGGCGTTCGAACTCGACCGGCGGATCGAGCTGCCCCCGTACCACTACGCGCTCGTGTTCCGCCGGTAGCGCACCGGCGCCCTCAGGGCGCGGTCGCGACCGGCCGGCTCGCTCCGAGCAGCCAGATTTTAGAATAGTGGAATCTACGCACAAGACTAATAGGGCGCCCCCGTAACTGTCGCGTGTGAGACTGCCATGACCGACATCGAACCCGACAACACCGTCGACGCCAGAGGCGCGGCGTGCCCCGGCCCCCTGATGGACCTCATCGGAGCGATCCGAGGCGCCGAGTCCGGGGACGTCGTGCGACTCCTGAGCGACAGCGAGGGGTCGCTCACCGACGTCCCCGAGTGGGCCGAGGAGGCCGGTAACGAACTGCTCGCCGTCGAGGAGCTCGACGATCACAACGCGTTCTACGTGGAGAAAGCATGACTGAGCGCATCGTCATCGTGGGCGGCGGGACCGGCGGGTCGGTGCTGGCCAACGACCTCGCCGACCGACTCGAACCCGAACTCGACGCGGGCGACGTCGAGGTCACCCTGATCAACGACGGCCCCGACCACGTGTACAAGCCGGTCTGGCTGTACGTGCCGTTCGGCCAGCGCGAGCCGGAAGACGGTCGCCGCGCGCTCGACGAGCTGGTCGACGATGCGGTCGACCTCCGGATCGACCGCGTGTCCGAGATCGACACGGACTCCCAGCGGCTCCGGTTCGACGGCAACGGGCCGTCGATGGAGTACGACCACCTGGTGTTGGCGACCGGGTCGACGCTGGATCCCGATCAGATTCCCGGCCTCGCCGAGGGCGGTCACGACTACTACAGCGAGTCGGGATCGACCGCCCTGCGCGACGAACTGCTGTCGTTCACCGAGGGCGAGCTCGTGTTGAGCGTGATCGGGACGCCCCACATGTGTCCGGCGGCGCCGCTGGAGTTCGTCTTCATGGCCGACGACTGGTTCCGCGAGCGCGGCCTGCGCGAGGACGTCGATATCACCTACACGTACCCGATCCAGCGCGTCCACGGGAACCCCCACATCGCCGAGTGGGCCCGACCCATCATGGAGGAGCGCGACATCAACGTGGAGACGTTCTTCAACGCCGAGTCGGTCGACCCCGACGCGGAGACGATCACGTCGATGGAGGGGACCGAGCTCAACTACGACCTCCTCGTGTCGATTCCGCCCCACGGGGGCGTCGACCTGATCGAGGCGGCGGGGCTCGGCGACGACGGCTGGGTCGACGTCGACAAGCACACGCTGGAGGCCGAGGTCGCGGAGAACGTCTACGCGCTCGGCGACACCGCCGACACCGGCGTCCCGAACGCCGGCAGCGTGGCGCACTACCAGGCCGGCGTCGTCGGGCAGCGCCTCGCGAGCGAGATCCGCGGCCGCCCGGCGACGGCCACGTACGACGGCAAGACCCTGTGTTTCATCGAGACCGGGATGGACGCAGCCTCGTTCGTCGAGTTCGACTACGAGAACCCGCCGTCGCCCGCGCCGCCCTCCGAGAAGCTCCACTGGTCGAAACTGGCGTACAACGAGTCCTACTGGCTCACCGCGCGGGGGCTGCTCTGACCATGTCCGAGACTGAAGGCGCCGAGGTGACAGACCTCGAGGCGGCGATCGCGGAGAACCCGGAGGCGGTCGCCGCGTTCGTGGAGCGGCTCAACGCGGTCAACGAGCTGCTGGACGTGCTCTCCTTGGGCGAGGGCGCGCTCTCCGACGAGATGGTCCGCGAGCTCTCGGCCACGGGGTCAACGCTCGCGGAGTCTGCCGACGGGCTCGCCACCGACGAGACCGTGGCGCTGGCCGAGACCGTCGGCGAGAACGGCGACGAGCTGCGGGCGGCGCTCGACACGCTGCTCGAACTCCAGCGGAGCGGCACGCTCGACGAGCTGGCCGAGCTCGCGGGGGTCGGGTCGCTGGCGACCGCCGCCCTCGACGACGAGATGGTGACGTCGCTGGCCGGGACCGGCGCCGCGCTCGGCGAGGTGGCACAGACCGCGGCCGACGACGACACCCGCGACGGCGTCGAGACGCTGCTGAAAAGCGTCGGCGAGGCGGAGCGCGAGTCGCCCGAGCGGGTCGGGGCCGTCGGGCTGCTCCGCGGCGTGCGCGACCCGGAGGTCCAGTACGGGCTGGGCTACCTGCTGGCGGTGGCGAGCGCGATCGGTCGCGAGCGCACCGCCCCGGAGTCCGATTAGCGCCCGTGCGTCGGTTCGCGTCGATCAGCCGCCCGGCCGAACGGCTCGCGGTCGCCGTCGCTGGGACATTTGAGAATAGTCGGCGACAGCCGGAGCGACGCCCGCCGAACCCGGCCCCGTCGGTCGAGAGTGCGAAGCGCAGGTCGGTTCCCTCGACGGTTAGACGAGGAGTTGGATGTCCGCCTCGGCCATGTCCTGAATGGCGGTCGCGGCGCCGACGCCGGTGGTGACGCCGTCGTAGAAGTCGTCCTCGTCGTAGTCCATCAGCTCGATGGTCATCTGACAGGCCTGGAACTCCACGCCCATCTCGAGGCTCGTCTCGAGGAGCTCCTCGATCGTGGCGGTGTCGTTGTCCGTGATCCGCTTTTCCATCATCCTCGTCGTGACGCGGTCCATGCCGGGGAGCGCGGCGACGGCGTTGGGGACGGGCATGTTGGGATTTCCGACGGAGCTGAGCTGGAGGCGCTTCGAGCGCTCCTCGTGGAGGATGTCGAGCCCCCAGAATGTGGTGAAGACGGTCACCTCGTAGCCGAACGCGGCCGCGGTGCTGGCGAGAATGAGCGGCGGGTACGCCATGTCCAGCGTCCCCTTCGTAGCGATGATGCTCATCTTCTTGCCGCCGTCGTCGTCGGTGGCCTCGGCGAGCGCCTCCTCGAGCTCGTCGACGCGCGCGGCCAACTCCGCGCGCGAGGGCACTTCGCCGGCCGGTGCGTCCTCGGCCGGTGCGTCGGGTGTGTCCGTGCTCATCGTTACTCCGTCTTGCGGACGTAGTGTTTGTACACGTCGTCTCCCTCCGTCTGGTCGACGAGCTCGACGCCCGCGGTGCCGTCGGCCCAGCCGTCGATGTCGCTCATGCTGCCGGGGTCGGTCGACAGCACTTCGAGGACCTCGCCCGCGGCGAGGCCGTCGATAGCGGACTTCGTCTTCACCACTGGCATGGGGCACGATGCGCCTTTCACGTCGAGCGTCTCCGCGATGTCGAATTCGGCACTCATTGGATATCTGCTCCGGTTGTCTGTATTGGAGCTAGCGCACAATACCCTCTGGCAAAGTAAAAGATTGTCGGTTCTTGTCAAAAGCACCGACTACTGTATAACGTGAAACTGATTTAGCGCGGTATACATGTTGATTGAATGGGCACCAGGGGAGACCAGACGGAAACCACCGGCAATAGTATTGTCCAAAAAAGGAAATACTATGAAAATACTTTTGTGCGTCGGCCCGGTAGAACTGACTGCGAAACATGAATGCCGACGACTTCCCGACTCCGGACGTCGACGTCGACTCCGTCGACCCGGAATCGCTCAAAGACCGAATCGACGCGGGCGAGGACGTCACGATCCTCGACACGCGCATGGGGTCCGACTACGAGGAGTGGCGCATCGACGGCGAGAACGTCACGTCGATCAACGTCCCGTACTTCGAGTTCCTCGAAGACGACATCGACGACGACGTCCTCGACCGGATCCCCGACGACCGCGAGGTGACGGTCCTCTGCGCGAAGGGCGGCGCCAGCGAGTACGTCGCGGGCGCGCTCGCGGAGCGCGGCTACGACGTCGACCACCTCGAAGACGGGATGAACGGCTGGGCGAGCATCTACGAGACGGTCGAGGTCGAGCGCTACGACGGCGCCGGCACGCTCCTCCAGTACCAGCGTCCCTCCTCGGGCTGTCTCGGCTACCTCCTCTACGACGACGGGGAGGCCGCGATCATCGACCCGCTCCGGGCGTTCACCGACCGCTACCTCGACGACGCCGACGACCTCGGCGTCGACCTGACGTACGCCATCGACACGCACGTTCACGCGGACCACATCTCGGGCGTGCGCGACCTCGACGCGGAAGGCGTCGAGGGCGTCATCCCCGCGGCCGCGGTCGACCGCGGCGTCACGTACGCCGACGAGCTGACCACGGCCGAGGACGGCGACGCCTTCGCGGTCGGCGACGCGACGATCGAGACCGTCCACACGCCCGGTCACACCACCGGGATGACCTCCTACCTTGTCGACGAGAGCCTCCTCGCGACCGGCGACGGGCTGTTCATCGAGAGCGTCGCGCGCCCAGACCTCGAAGAGGGCGACGATGGCGCGCCCGACGCCGCGCGTATGCTGTACGAGTCGCTTCAGGAGCGCGTCCTCACGCTGCCCGACGACACCCTGATCGGCGGCGCACACTTCAGCGACGCGGCCGTCCCGGCCGACGACGGCACCTACACGGCGCCGGTCGGCGAACTCGTCGCGGAGATGGACGCGCTCACGATGGACGAAGACGACTTCGTCAACCTGATCCTCTCGGACATGCCCCCGCGGCCGGCCAACTACAAGGACATCATCGCGACGAATCTCGGGCAGAACGCCGTCGACGACGAGGAGGCGTTCACCTTAGAGCTCGGACCGAACAACTGCGCCGCCAGCCAGGACTCGCTCGCGGGTGACTAACGACGCAAATGGTCGCTGACCCAGTACTGCTTCAGGCTGTCGCCGAGTTGTTCCCCAACGGGGTCAGCCGGTACGCCGTCGGCGGGCTGCTCGTCGGACTCGGGACCGTCGTCATCTACGTCGGGACCGGTATCCCGGCCGGGGCGAGCACGTTCCTGGAGTCGACGCTGTCGTACGTCTCCGACCAGTCGCGGTTTCAGCGGTACGTCGGCTCGCGGGACTGGCGGCTCGTGTTCACGGTCGGGATCGTCCTGGGCGCGCTCGCGTTCGCCGCGACGGTCCAGTCCGGCGTGGTCACGACCTCGCTGTACGAACCCGGGACGACCGGCCAGCTGTACGAGGTCGCCGGCGTGACGCTCTGGACGACCGACGTCCAGCCGTGGCGGCTGTTCTTCGGCGGCATCCTCGTCGGCATCGGGACCCGGATCGGCAAGGGGTGTACGTCCGGGCACGGCGTCTGCGGCGTCGGCTCGGCATCGAAGACGTCGCTGGTCGGCGTTGCGACGTTCCTGACGGTGGCGATCGGGACGGCCCAGGTCGTCGCCGCGTTGGGGGTGAGCCCATAAATGGCGGATAAACATCCGCTGTTCAAGCCGCTGGTGTTCGTCGGCGGCCTGATATTCGGGTTCGGACTCGGGTTCAGCCACATGGCGCGACCGGAGGTCGTGGTGAACTTCCTCCTGTTCGAGGACCTCGGCCTCCCGTTCGTGATGTTCGGGGCTGCGATCGTCTCCGGTGTCGCGTTCGCGCTGCTGCCCCGGATCCGGGACGCGGCGCCCCTCACGGGCGACCCCTACGAGCGACGGCTGAAGCCGTTCGACCGGAACGTCCTCGTGGGCGGCGCCGTCTTCGGTGTCGGCTGGGGGCTCTCCGGGATCTGCCCGGGCGCGGCGTACGCCAGCCTCGGGGTCGGCAACGTCACCATCCTCTGGGCGCTCGGCGGCATGTTCGTCGGGGCGTACGCGCAGGGCTACTGGCGGAGTCGGAGCGGGGCCCGCGACGCCGCCGCGGCGGGCGCGGACTGACACGCCCGCTCGATGGACCTCGCTCTCATCGCCCTCTTCGTCGGCGCGGCGCTCGCCAGCCTGTTCATGGCGTGGGTGATCGGCGCCGGGTCGAGCGGCGCGACGCCGTTCGCCCCCGCCGTCGGCGCGAACGCCATCGGGACGATGCGCGCCGCCCTCTTGGTCGGCGTCTTCGGCTTCGTCGGCGCCGTCACGCAGGGCGGAAACGTCTCGGAGGCCGTCGGAAGCGGCCTCGTCGGCGGGATCAGCCTGCCCATCGCCGGCGTCATCCTCGTCCTCGTCCTCGGCGCGGGGCTGATGGCGGTCGGCATCACGACCGGGATCCCGATTGCGACCGCGTTCACCGTGACCGGCGCCGTCATCGGCGTCGGCCTCGCGCTCGGCGGGACACCGGTCTGGGCGAAGTACCAGCAGATCGGCGCCGTCTGGGCCCTGACGCCGCTCGTCGGCGGCGGCATCGCGTTCGCCATCGCCGGCGTCCTCCCGCGGCCCGGCGTGCCCGAGCGGTACAGCGTCGCAGCGCTCGCGGGCCTCGTCGGCGCCGTCCTCGTGAACGTCCAGTTCAGCTTCCTCGGAGAGGGGGCCGCGTCGGGCACGCTCCGCGGCCTCGGGCAGCGGACCCTGTCGGTCGACGGCCTCGTGTCGGCGGCCGCGATCACCGGCCTCGCCGCGCTGGCCGTCGCGG
>JBNJEE010000207.1:0-3075 GCA_051745525.1 Methanobacteriota archaeon
CGAGTCGTCGAACCAGATCGACCTCTCGATCAAAGACGTCAACGAGCACCAGCGCAAGGAGACGATCCAGGACTGGAAGAACGCCCAGAAGGCCGACAACTGGATGCTCATCGCGCTGGGTGAGGACGTCGACGACGACCGCTACACCGCGGTTGCCAACGCCCTCCTCGTCGAGTACGAGAGCCTCTACGACGCCTTCGAGTCGGCCGCGATCAGCGGCGACGAGGCGCTCGACGACGTCGACGTCGACGACGACACCGTCGATGCGGTCGTCACGGCCGCCCGCGACAACGTCTCTGTCCCGTACGTCGACGTGACGGGCTACGTCGACCTGGAGTCCGCGGCCCCGGACGGCGTCGACGACGTGCGGGACGCGCTCGCCGCCGCCGAGGGGAACGGCGAGGTCCCGGACGGCGTCGAGCTCAATGTCGGCTACGTTGGCTCGCCCGAGTACCGCATCAAGGTCCGCGCGCCGAACTACAAGACGGCCGAGGACCAGCTCGAGTCCGCCGCCGACCGCGCCCGCGAGTCGATCGAGGCCGCCGGCGGCGTCGGCGACTTCCACCGTGAGCGGCGCGAAGACGACGAGTAATTCGCGACGACTCGACCTCGCGAACTTTTACCCGTGAAATCAGATATCCGCGTCTGCGCGAACTGGGAGACCGCTCACGATCGGCCGGTGTACGCGCTCGGAGACTGCTGTCCGGCGTGCGACGGCCCCACCGAGAACAGCGCACCGGCTCCGTTCGGCCCGGAGGACCCCTACGGCGAGTACCGCCGGCGGGCGCGGCGGCGGCGGGGCTCCGACTAGGCCACCGGACGGCGCCGCGGCCTCCCGTCGGACCCGACCGATCTCGAGCCGTCCGAATAGCCACGCTCTTGTGACCGCCGCCCAGACAGACGGGATATGGAGGATATCGAGATCGACGAGGTCGCGACGCCGGAGCTAACGGACCCGGTGTTGATCGAGGGGCTGCCGGGCGTCGGCCACGTGGGGAAGCTGGCGGCCGAACACCTGTTAGAGGAGTTCGACGGGGAGCTCGTCCGCCGGGTGTACGCCACGGAGTTCCCGCCGCAGGTGAGCGTCGACGACGAAGGGGTCGCGGCGCTGACCTGCGCCGAGTTCCACGCCGTCGAGACCGACGGCGCCGACCTGCTCGTGTTGACCGGCGACCACCAGGCCGGGTCGAACGCGGGCCATTACAAGCTCACCTCGACGTTCCTCGACGTCGCCGAGGAGTTCGGCGCCGAGCGGGCGTTCGCGCTCGGGGGCGTCCCCACCGGCGAGCTCGTCGAGGAGTACACCGTCCTCGGCGCGGTCTCGGACGCCGACCTCACCGACGACCTCGAAGACGCCGGCGTGGAGTTCCGGGCGGACGAGCCGGCCGGCGGCATCGTCGGCGTCTCCGGGCTCGTGCTGGGGCTCGGCGGCCGCCGCGGGCTCGACGCCGCCTGCCTGATGGGCGAGACGAGCGGCTACCTCGTCGACCCGAAGAGCGCGCGCGCCGTGCTGGAGGTCTTAGAGACTGTCCTCGGCCTGGAGGTCGACTACGAGAGCTTAGAGGACCGCGCCGAGGAGATGGAGGAGGTCGTCGGCAAGATCCGCGAGATGCAAGAGGGACCGGCGGTGCCCGACGACGACCTCCGATATATCGGCTAATCTCCGGGGCGGCCGACCGGAACCCCCGCTTCCGGCAGAGCTAAACCGCATCCCCGATCATCGTTCGTGTATGACAGACGTACGCGTCGCCGGGGTCGGGCTGACGCGCTTCGGTAGCCACCCGGAGCGCACCGGCCGCGACCTGTTCGCCGAGGCCGCGTTGCGGGCGTTCGAGGACGCCGACGTCGACAGGGCCGACGTCGAGGCGCTGAACTACGGGAACTTCATGGGCGCGCTCGCCGAGCACCAGGGCCATCAGGCGCCGCTGATGGCCGAGGCCGCGGGCGTCCGTTGCCCGGCGACGCGCTACGAGTCGGCGTGCGCGTCGGCCGGCGTCGCGGTCCGCGAGGCGGTCCACACGGTGGCGGCGGGCGACGCCGACGTCGTCCTCGCGGGCGGGATGGAGCGCATGACGAACCTCCCGACCGACGAGGTGACGGAGGGGCTCGCTATCGCGGCCGACGACCTCTTCGAGGTGCGGGCGGGCGTGACGTTCCCGGGCGCTTACGCGCTCATGGCGAACGCGTACTTCGACGCCTACGGCGGGAGCCGCGAGGACCTCGCCCACGTCGCGTCGAAGAACCACGAGAACGCCGTGCCGAACGAGTACGCCCAGTACCGCAAGGAGGTGTCCGTCGACGAGGCGATGGACGCCCCGCCGGTCGCGGAGCCCCTCCACCTCTACGACGCCTGCCCGATAACCGACGGCGCGAGCGCGCTCGTGCTCGTCTCCGAGGAGTACGCGGAGCGTCACGCACTCGACGCCCCGGTCGCGGTGACCGGCACCGGACAGGGCACCGACCGGATGGCGCTCGGCGACCGCGAGCACCTCGCGCGGACGCCGGCCGCGGACGACGCGGCCGACGCAGCCTACGCCGACGCCGGGATCGACGCCGACGCGGTCGACGTCGCGGAGGTCCACGACTGCTTCACTATCGCTGAGGTGCTGGCGCTGGAGTCGCTAGGTCTGTTCGAGCCGGGCGAGGGGATCGCGGCCGCCCGCGAGGGGGTCACGACCGCCGACGGCGACCTCCCGGTGAACCTCTCGGGTGGGCTGAAGGCGAAGGGGCACCCGGTGGGCGCCACCGGCGGCTCCCAGATCGCGGAGCTGACCCGGCTCCTCCGCGGCGACCACCCCAACAGCGACCGCGTCCCGGACGCAGAGGTCGGCGTCGCGCACAACGCGGGCGGCACGGTCGCCAGTGCGGTCGTCCACGTACTGGAGGTGGCGGAATGAGCGACGCCGATTCGGACCCGGCAGACGACGCGGTTCCGACGAACCGCGACTACACCGACTGGCTCGACGCGCTCGCCGCCGGCAACGGGTTCGCCTTGGTCTGCCCGGACGGCCATGGCTCGCTCCCCCCGCGTCGGGTGTGTCCGGAGTGCGGGGCCGTCGACCTCTCTCGGGAACC
>JBNJEE010000088.1:0-10594 GCA_051745525.1 Methanobacteriota archaeon
AGCGGCGGCTCCAGGATCCGCTGGATGGCCCGCTTGAGTGGCCTGGCTCCGAAGGCCGGATCGTATCCCTCCGCGGCCATGAGGTCCATGGCCTCGGCGACGACGACTTCTGGCTCCGGTTCGTTCTCCCGGAGTTCCCGCCCGCGGTCCACTGCGCCGTGATCGACCCCGGCGTCGGCACCGACCGCGACGCCATCGTCGTCCGCGCCGGCGCGCACGTCATCGTGGCTCCGGACAACGGCCTCGCGATGCCGCCAGCCCGAGCGCTCGCGGCCGACGAGTCGGACGTCGAGGCTTGGACCATCGCCGTCGACGAGCCGGCGAGCGAGACGTTCCACGGCCGCGACGTGTTCGCCCCGACCGCGGCCCGCGTCAGAGTGGCACTCGACGACGAACTGGCCGCGTCGGGCGGTGACCCCGACGGCGACGCGGTCGCCGAGACGCTCGACGCGATGGACGACCTCGCCCCCGCGAGCGACCCGGTCGACATCCGCTTCCCGGAACCGAGCATTGAGCGCGACGAAGGGAGTGCGGAAGGCGGTAAGGAGGGCGACGGCGACGTGATCGCCGTCGACGGCGAGGTGCTCGCGATCGACCGGTTCGGCAACGTGATCACCAACGTCCCCGGTGAACTGGTCCGCGGCCGCGACTGGATCCGCGTCGACGGAGACCTCACGCCGGTCGCGGAGACGTTCGGCGCCGTTGACCCCGGCGAGCGCCTCGTCACCGTCGGGAGCCACGGCTACGCGGAGTGCGACGTCAACGACGGGCGCGGCGACGGCGCGTTCGACCTCCGGCCGGGGGACTCGGTGCGGTTCGTCCCTGACAGCGTCAGCCTCTGATCTGGGTGCCAACCTACGTAGGAGACGTACAGACGGTACACTGGGGGTGGTCACTCTTCGGGTTGATCACTGGTTTCGCTTTGACCGGACCTCTTGCTACCTCTCCGATTGGAGAACTGGTCGGAACGTGGTTCCGGAAGATCGGAGTTCTCGGTAGAGTCGTGTCAATACTTTCGTTTTTTATCGTCGTCTGGGTCGCTGCGGCCCACGTCACCGTACCGATCGGAGTCGTAACCAGTTACCTGGGCGGAGCTATGGTGGCAATGTGCCTATATGTCTTCGGACATCTACTGTACTCGGGCGAGATCAGCGGATGGAAGCGATAGGTACGCAGTTTTTATATCGACTATTTCGGATGCTATTGGCTCCGAAGGGTGGAAACTCGACAGGGCCATCGAATCGGTGGCTTCGAGCGAAGCGAGGAATCGCCGGCCGGGACTCCTGCGAGCGAGCGAAGCGAGCGAGTGGGAGTGCGCCGGCCGGGATTTGAACCCGGGCCATGAGCTTGGAAGGCTCAGGTCCTACCACTAGACCACCGGCGCGAGCGTCGGTCAATGACGCACCTACACGTAGGCACAACGTGTTTCATAAGCGTTCCGTGTTCGTGTGGAACCCGTCGCCGAGACGCCGACGGGTCGGGCGTTCATACTTAAAGAGCCCCGATACTGCGGACCCCTCCCAGCGCGTTAGAACGCTTTTCAGCCGCTTAAAAAGCTGTTCGGGACATATGTGTCTACCCGTCCAACGTACACCCGTGAGGTGACACCGATGTCATACCAATCTAGCAATCCGCTGGTCGGCGAGACCGAGTTCGCGCTGGATGGCCCCTGGGCGACGTACTGGATCGCGTTCCTGCGCGTCGTCACCGGCTGGTGGTTCTTCCACGCCGGCGTGACGAAGCTCATCGAGGACGGGCTCGCGTACAGCTACGGCCCGATGTACATGTCGGAAATGAGCGGGACCGCCCTCGGCGGCATCCCGGTCTGGATGGGGAACAACCTCGCGTGGCTCATCGAGCCGGGGGTCCCCCTGTTCGAGACGCTCATCGGGCTCGCGCTGATCGCCGGAGCCCTGACTCGGTTGGCCGCGTTTGGCGGGGTCATCTTCATGATCCTGTTCTGGATCGGCAACGCCGGGTTCGGCAACGGCGTCGTCAACAGCGACCTGATGGGGCTGCTCCTGTTCATGACCGTGATCGTGCTCGCGGCCGGGCGGTACTACGGCCTCGACGCGCTCATCGAGGAGACGGAGTTCGTCAAGCGAAACCCAAAGCTGCGGTACCTGCTCGGTTAAGAGGTGACTACCAATGACAGACACTATCGACACAGCGGCGCGGGCGCTGAGCGCGGGACTGATGCTGTTCGGAATCGTCGTCCTCGGGATCGTCGAGATCCTGGCCGGCGAGCCCTACAGCCCGGTCCCGATAACGAACGAGGCTGGCGACGTGGTGGCGACGCCGCTGATCTCTCCGGAGATCCGCACGGCGTTCGTGCTGGCAGGTATCGCGGTGCTGGGCCTCTACGCGGTGTACCGGCTCGTGACGCCGATGCCGGAGGACGACGACGTCCGCCACGAGACGATGGCGGACTGACCCACGCGGGAGTCACCGACCGCGACGCGACCGGCGGAACGCGTCGTCGCGGACGACGACCACTTTCTGTTCGAGCACTCACTTGTCGAGCGGCGGCGCCGACGCATCCGACCCGTCGCTGCTCGGATCGCTCTCCCCAGCCGAGTCGGGGGTACCGCCGTCCGTGCTGGCGGGGGAGGCCGACTCCGCGTCGGTACCGAAAGTGAACTCGGACTCGGCCGCACCCGCGGCCTCGGTCGGCTCGGCCCTGTCTGTCGTGTCCGCCACGTCGTCAGGGACGCCATCGGCCCCGTCCGCGTCAACCTCGAAGTCCTCCGTCATCTCCCGCAGGTCGCGGGCGCGCTCGTGGAGGTCGTGCGCCTGGTCGGAGACTTCGCCGAGCGTGGCGGCCTGCTCCTCGGCGGCGGAGGCGACAGTGGTCGCCTCGGCGGTGGTCTGCTGACTCACGCCCGCGAGATCGTCGACCGCGCCGGTGACCTCGTTGACCGACGCCGCCTGCGCGTCCATGGCGCCGGAGATCTCTTGGACGCCGTCGTCGGCCTCGCTCACGCGGGCGGCGACCTCGGCGAGCGCGTCCTCGGCGTCCTCGACGACCTCGACGCCGTCGTCGACGCCGTCGCGGATCGCCGCCATCTCGTCGACGCTCTCGTCGGTGCGCTCGCGGAGGCCCGAGATCAGCGCCTCCACCTCGGCGGCGGACTCCTGCGTCTCCTCGGCGAGCGACTTCACCTCCTCGGCGACGACCGCGAAGCCGGACCCGGCCTCGCCCGCGCGGGCCGCCTCGATCGAGGCGTTCAACGCGAGCAGGTTCGTCTGGTCGGCGATCTCCGAGATCGTCTCGACGATCGCGTCGACCTCCGCCATCTCGGCTTCCAGCCGCTCTATCGTCTCCGCGGCGGACTCGGAGCGCGCGTCGATCCCGTGGAGCTCCTCGACGGCGTCGGCGGCCGCCTCGCGGCCCGCCTCGGTGAGCGCGTCGGCCTGCCGGGAGGTGGTCGCGACCTCGTCCGCGGAGGCGGCGACCTCCTCGACGGTCGCCGACATGTCCTCCATCTCGCCGGCGACCTCGGACAGCCGGCGGCTCTGCCGCTCCGCGCCGGCGGATATCTCGTCGACCGCGTCGCTCGTCTCCCGGCCCGCGGCCGCGGCCTCGTCGGTGCCGTCGGTGACAGCGTCGCTCCGGTCGGCCACCTCGACCGCGAACGCGTCGACCGCCGCGATCGCGGCCTCCAGCTCATCCATGGCGTCATTGAACTCCGCGGCGATGGAGCGGAGCGCCTCGGGGTCGTCGGGGTCGGCGCGGAGCCGCGCGGTGAGATCGCCGTCGGCGCAGGCCGCCATCGTCTCGCCGAAGTCGCTCGCCCGCGACTCCAGGCGGTCGGCGAACGCCTCGCTCTCAGCCTTCGCCGCCTCGGCGCGCTCCCGCTGCGTCTCCGCCGACCGGATCTGCTCGCGCAGCGAGTCGCGCATCGTTGCGAACGCGCCGGAGAGGTCGCCGAACTCGTCGCGCCGCTCCGTGTGGAAGTCGACGTCGAGATCGCCGTCGGCCAGCGCCGACGCCCGTCCCCGGAGCCGGTTCAGCTCGGTGACGGTGCCGCGGCCGAGCGTCGCGCCGAGCAGCCCGAACCCGACGATCGCGACGCCGACGATGAAGAGGAGGTTCCGCCCGATCATCCCCGAGAGGGCGTACGCTTCCGAGAGCGGGACGTGGACCGCGACGTACCAGCCCTCGGTCGGGACGGGCGCGTAGGCGACAAAGTACCGGTCGCCGTCCGCGAGTCCGAGCCGCGTCGACGAGACGTGCCCGATCGGGTTCTCCCGGTCGAAGAGCTGCGAACGGACCGCCTCGTCGTACCGCTCGCCGGCGACGCCGTCGCGGTCGCTCGCGCCGATCTCTCCGTCCGGCTCCACGATCGTCGTGAACGCGCCCTCAGTCGGCTGCCGGAAGTCGCCGACGAGCGCGTCGAGCGAGACCTCCATGACCGCGTACTCCCGTTTCGGCGTTCCGGCCACGTAGGCGACCCGGCGCTCCCCGTCGACCTCGTACGTCGGCGTCGTCGTGACCGTGTCGCCGAGCAGGAGCCCGTCGTCGAACCACGGCTGGCTCGTGAGGGTCGCGGCCCGGTCGGCGTCTCCCTCCGCGTCGTCGGACGACGCGATCATCGCTCCGTCGTCGGGGTCGATGTAGTGGAACGCCAGCACGCCGTCGCTCGCCCGGGACAGGTGCGAGGAGAGGTACGCCGCGACGGCGTCCGAGTCCTCGCTGTAGACGTCGTTGTCGGCGACCGACGCGGCGGTCCCGCGGCGGTCGCTGGTCCAGCCGCCGGCCTCGGTGGCGCTCAGCTCCGCGACCGCCGTGTAGTCCTCCTGCGCGCTCGATTCGAGCTGATCCGTCGTCTCCGCGTACGTGACCGCCCCGACGGCGCCGATCGCGACGACGACGACGACGAGGGCGACGAGAAACTTCGCGAGGTAGCTCCGGGCCAGCACGCCGGGCGTGACCCGGCGCAGGACCCGTTCGAGGAAGGTGTCGGCCATTATCATCAGGCGCTCGACAGGGGTCCTTTAATCCACGCCCGACGATATCTCTCGTGATAATCAGCTGTCCCGGGGCGCGACCTCCGCGTAACAGTTCCCGCTCGAAACCGCCGCGTGTCGCGTTTCGAGGTCGCTCGCCGCGAGGTCCGCTTCGAACTCCGAAGGCGAGTAGATGTGATAGTAGCGGGGGACCGTCTCGCCGCCCGGCAGCGTCCAGTCGACGGTCGTGTCGAACCCCTCGTCGCGGTCGAACCGGTCGTGCGTCGTACTCCACGCGCTGACGAGCGCGACCCCGTCGGGCGCGAGGACCCGCGCCAGCTCGTTCAGGCTCTCGACGCGGGCCTCCCGGGGAGAGAGGTGGTGGAGCGTGGCGACGTAGACGGCGAGGTCGACCGCGTCGTCGCGGACGGGGAGCGCGGCCGCGTCCCCGTGGACGAACGCGCTCGCGTTCGCGAACCCCCGGTCGTGAGAGCGCGCTGCCGCCTCGTCGAGCAGTCCGCGACTGAGGTCGACGCCGAGCGCGACGTTGGCGCGCGCCGCGAGCGCCTCCGTGTGCCGGCCGTTCCCGCAGCCGACGTCGAGCGCGACGGTCCCCGACCGGCCCTCCAGGAACGACTCGACCTCGGGCCACGCGTACTCCCGCGTCTTCGAGAAGTGGCTCGCGATGCGGTCGTAGGTCGACTGCGGATCGCCGGTCGACTGCGGGTCCATACGGGGGTCTCGGCCGCGACGAATATATGCCGACCGGAGTGTCACACCGCGCCGATCGCGATGAACGCGACAAGCGTGAGCGCGAGCAGCACCACGACGTGTTTCACGCCGTCTCGCACCGACCCCTCCCCGAGCTGCCCGGCGACGAGCCCGGAGCAGACCGCCTGTATCGCCGCGGCGTGGAAGAACAGCTGCTCGTAGGCGTCGACGTCGATGTCGCCGATACCGTCCGCGATCCCACCCGGCCCGCCGGGCAGGCCGGTCCCGCTCCCGGTCTCCGGGAGGCTCCCACCCGTTCCCGGGACGCCCGCCGCCTCGATGGCGGGAATGAACGACACCGACAGCGCCGCGATGATCCCGAGGAAGACGAGAAAGGAGATGTAGATGACGATGAGGTACGTTAACATTACCTGTCTGCGCTCGCGCCGGAGCGACCAGGTCGCGCGCGACTCGTCGGCCGCGATCCGGAGGACCGGGCCGATATCGCCGCTCGCCCGGATCGCGTTGGTGACGAGCGCGACGGCCCGGGAGGTCATCGGCGACCGGACCCGGCGCTCCAGCCGGCGCAGCGCGGTGGAGACGTCCGCCCCCCAGTCGATGTCGCGGCGGGTCCGGCGGAGGTCCTCCGTCAGCTCTTCCAGGTTCGAGTCGGCGACGCGCCGGACGCTGCCGACCACGGCGGTCCCCGCCTCGTTGATGCTGGCGAGCCGGTCGAGAAAGTCGGGCACCGCCGACTCGATGCGCCGGACCCGACGCTTGCCGAACTCGTAGGCGACCGCGTACGCCGCGAGGACGAACGCGGTCGCGGCGACGATCAGCCCGTCGATCTGGCCGACCATCTCCACGGGCGTCCCGAGCGTGACCGGGAACGCGAAGAGGAGCAGCCCGGCGACCGCGACCGGGACCGCGACGAGCAGCACCGTCCGCGGCGAGGCTAGCACCGTTTCGGCCGGCGACGCGACCAGCCGCCGCACTCCGCGGAGCCGGTCGTAGATTCGGAGCCGCTCGCGGCTCTCCGCCCAGCGGTCGGCTGGTGGAGGGTTCGCGCTCCCTTCGGTCGCCGCCCCGCCGTCGAACCGCGGCGAGTCGCCTCGGTCTCCGGGCTCGTCCGTCGCGTGGCGCACCCCGGTGACCGAGGGGGTGTTCGGGTCCGCGAGCGACGACGCCGCGACGGTCTCGGTGCCGCCGACGCCCTGCGTCACGCTGTCGACGTAGACGACGAAGCCGAAGGTGGCGAGCGGCACGCCGAGGTAGACGACGACGCGAAGGAGCGGGAGCGTGTCCTGCAAGACGAGGCCGATGACGACGAGGATGGTGATGAAAAAGAGCGGGCCGGCGACCAGCGCAGTCACGTACGCCTCGGCGAACGTCGAGAGCAGCTCCAGGTACTGTTCCTGTTTCGCCTCCGCCTCCGCCTGGTAGCGCTCGTACTGGTCGTTGAGGAACGCCGACACCGACTGCCCGGTACCGAGGACCGAGGCGAGGTTCTCTGCGAAGTCCGCGAGGTCGTCGCTCGGCGTCCGTCGGGAGATGCGTTGGAGCGCCCTGAGCGCGTCGGTCCCGAACGCGTTCATGTCGCGGACCGCGACCGACAGCTCCGCCGCGGCCTCGCCGTACACCGCCTCGTTCTCCGCGAGCGTGTTCATCACGCGGGGGAACGCCATCCCCGAGCGCGAGAGCGCGTACATGAACGCGACCGTCCGGGGGAGGGTGGCGTCGATCTCGGCCGCGCGGGCGTAGGCCCGCTGGTCGAGCAGCCGCCAGCGAGCCACGTACGCGCCGAGCGCGAGCCCCGCCCCGACGGTCGCGGAGACG
Organism: Methanobacteriota archaeon; assembly: GCA_051745525.1. Taxonomy (GTDB): domain Archaea; phylum Halobacteriota; class Halobacteria; order Halobacteriales; family Haloferacaceae; genus Halorubrum. Next base: position 7,498 of record JBNJEE010000088.1, read on the forward strand.
ACTACAAGCAGGACGAAGAGCCGGCCGAGCCCGAGGTCGGCGAGCCGCGCGACGACCGCGACGAACTCGAACGCGCTCGGGAGCGCCTCGCGGATCGCCGCCTCGCCGACGTCGAGGGCGGCGAGCAGGGCGCCGGCCGCGTACACGCCGATGACGCTGCCGGCGACCCCGAGGACCGCGGCGTACAGCAGGGTCCGCGAGCCGTACACGCGGTGCGTCGTGCCGGCGACGTGGGCCGCGCGCATCCGGTCGCGCTGGGCCTGTCGGCGCGCCTCGTTCTCGCTGACGTAGTCGCCGAACGCCGACAGCGCGACGCGGGTGACGAACAGGTCGGCGCGGTCGTCGACGAGCGGCAGCGCGAGCGCGAGGCAGGCCGCGACCGCGGCGGCGAGGGGGAGGTACTCGATCATCGGTCCGCGGCGTCCGGGTCGCCGCCGTCGGCGGTCCCGGGCCCTCGGTCGGTCCCGTCGCCCGCCGCGACCGCGTCGGTCTCGTCGGCGAGGTCGTCGAGGTCGACGCCGTCTGTCGCGGCGGCGCGCTCGTCGAGCTTCTCCATCACCCGGTCGGGGTCGGCGTAGTACTCGTTGACGAGGGCGGTGAACGTGCGGTAGTCGTCGATGCCGAGCGCGGAGAGCAGTTCGAGGAAGCGCTCGCGGCGCCGGACCTCGCGGAGCAGCTCCGCTCGGGACCAGCCGCGCTCGTCGGCGATCTCTTCCAACAGCGAGGAGTCGTTCCGCCGGAACGTGTCGGAGTCGGGCACCCACTCGAACGCCGAGGAGTAGTCGAGCTCGCCGGTGCGCTGGTCGATGCCGCCAATCTCGCCGATCGTCTTCGCGCGGCGCACCCGCTCGTCGTCGGAGCGCGTTAGCGTCTGGACCGAGAGCATGTCCAGCGACTGGACCATCGCGCGCGGCACGTTGATCGGCTCGTTCTCCAGTCGGTTGATCACCGTCTCGATCGAGTCGGCGTGCATCGTCGAGAACGTGGTGTGTCCGGTGTTCATTGCTTGGAACAGCGTGATCGCCTCGTCGCCGCGGACCTCGCCGACGATGATGTACTCGGGGCGGTGGCGCAGCGCCGAGCGCAGCAGGTCGTACATGTCGATGTCCGTCCCCTCGTAGCGGCGCTCGCGGGTGACCGCGGAGAGCCAGTTGTCGTGATACAAGGAGAGCTCGCGGGTGTCCTCGATGGTGAGCACCTTCGCGCGCGGCGGCACGAACATCGACACCGCGTTCATCGAGGTGGTCTTCCCGGAGGCGGTGCCGCCGGCGAAGATGAGGCTCTTGTTGTGCTCGATACAGAGCCAGAAGTACGCCATCTGCTCGACGGAGAAGGTGCCGTACTCCACGAGGTCGACGGGGGTGAACGGGTCCTCTGCGTACTGGCGGATGGTGAACGCCGAGCCGCGCGGGGTCACCTCCTCGCCGAGGGCGAGCTCCGCGCGCGAGCCGTCGGGGAGCGTGGTCTCGACGATAGGGTCGCCGACGGAGACGTGGCGGCCGGACTGCTGGGCGAGGCGGATCACGTAGCTGTCGAGCGCCTCCTGGCCGAAGGAGACGTTCGTCTCGATGTCGGTGTACTCGTCGTGGTAGACGAAGATCGGGAGGTCGTAGCCGTCACAGGAGACGTCCTCGATGTGGTGGTCGTTGAGGAGGGGGTCGACCTTCCCGTAGCCGCGGAAGTCGCGGTAGAGGTAGTAGGCGAGTGCGTGGAACGTGTCCATCCCGGCCTCGACGCCGTACCCCTCCAGTAACGTCCCCAGCTCCGCTTTGAGCGTCTCCTCGTCCGTCTTGCCGCTCCCCTCGCGGTAGAGGAGCGGGTCGCGGATGTCGTCGACGACGCGGTCGAGGAGCTCGCGCTCGAACGCGTCGAGCTCGGGCTCGACCGCGTAGTAGCGGTGTTCGCTCTCGGCCTCGTCGTAGGTGATCACGACGTACGCGTACGGGGCGTTCACCCAGTACCGGTCGACCTCGCGCTCGTCCGCGGGAACGACGAACGACGCGAGCGGGCCGTCCATCCCCGGACGGAACGGGCGGACATCGAGCGTCGATCCCCGGAACAGCTCCCACGTGCGCGAGAGGCGCCGCTGGAGGGCCTCGATCCGGTCGCCGAGGTCGCTCCCGCCGGCGTCACTCGCCATGGATACGAGGGCCTAGAGGCGGGGGGAAGTTAAACTACCCCCGACGATTATCACGAGCGACACCGGGGGTGCTCCGCCGCAGTGCCGACTCGGCGCGGACCCCTGGGGTGTTGTCGGTGCGGACGATTGGGGGTACCGCCGACGCCGCGCTGTCGGCTCCGCGACGCCGATCCGCCCGTTACGTTGATACGGGCGGACCGCAAAGCATCCGGTAGGAAATGCGGCGTGACTACTTCGATCTGACCGTCGAGGGCGTCGACGACGGCGCCGGCTCCCGGTCGCCCCCGCTGGTCCGGATCGACTTCCACGGGCCGGAGGAACTGCTCCGCGATCGGCTCTCCGGGGGCGAGAGCGACGGCGCCGACGAGGACGGCGACCTGCTCGCGGCCGACCAGATCGACGTCGCCTTCCGGCTCCGCGAGCCGCTGGGCGAGGCGGACGACCCGGAGGGCGTCGTCGGCGTCACCAACCGGTACACCGGCGACTTCGTCCTGGAACTCAACGAGACGGCGACGGACGTCCTTCCCTTCATTCACGCCGCGCGCGACGCAACAGACGACGGCGACGCCCGGTACCGCGTCGAGATCGACGTCGACGGCGAGCGGCTCGTCGCCTACGACAAGGACACCTTCCTCGTCTACGACCACGAGGGGAACCTGCTCCGCAGCGAGAGCCTGATCCCCTCGGGCGTCGAACTGTAGCGGGACGGTTTTTTCGAAGCTCAGAGCCGTGAGACTAACGAGAACGTCCGTCCACGTCGGAGGGTCCTCTGGGTACCACCTTCGTAGGACCATTACGTTCGAAACGCGAGAACCGGATCATAATCCTTCTGGTCGGACCGACGGGAAGTCCCCTCGTATCGACCGAAACCGGCGGCAAATGCGTCCCCCGTCGCGTTCCAGCGCGGCCGATCCGCTCAGTCGTCGTCCGCGGCCGGTACCTCGCCGTCTTCGACCT
>JBNJEE010000208.1:0-3038 GCA_051745525.1 Methanobacteriota archaeon
CGGTCTCCGCGTCGGGCAACAGCGGATCGAGTTCGTCGTCGACGCTGCGCGCGACCCGCGCGCCGACGCCGCGGAGGTCGCGGGGGTTCTTCGCGTACGTCTTCAGGTGGTAGACGCCGACGCTCGGGTGACCGACGTAGAGGTCCTCGCCGAGGCCCTCGCGTCTGGAGCCGGCGACGGCGCGCCAGCCGTCGGGGTCGGTCGACTCGCTCGCCACGTCCGCGAGGATGTCGTCCCAGGTTCGGACGCGCATGTCGGGTGGTACTTATAAACACTGCCGCTTGAGCGTGTCGGTGGGACGGTCGCGCCGGAACTCGATCAGTGCGATTTCGTTCGGTGCGATTTCGATCAGTGCGATTTCGACCGGTGCCGGAGCCCGATCGCTACGAGCCGTCGCCAGCGCGGTGCTCTGCGAAGAACAGCGACAGCGCAATCGCCAACAGACCGACGCTGAAGACGCCGTTCGCGACGCCGAGGACGAGGTACGCTCGCCCGCCGAGCGCCCAGACGACGCCCAGCGCGATGACGTGCGCAACGCCGACGAGGTACAGCGCCGGGCTCCAGAACCGGGTGAAAAAGAGGGCGACACCGAAGGTGAAGCTCCCGGCGATGGCGAGGAACTGCGGCATCGCGGTCAGCGTCCACACGTACAGGTTGATCGCGGCGATTCCGGCCGAACACAGGAGCCCGAGCCAGTACGGCGCCCCCCACGAGCCGATCTCACCGGTGCGAAATACGGATCGCGTGTGGGGGTTCCTCATGGTGTGTCAACTCATGCCACAATAAAAACCGTTCCCCCGGCATCGGGCGCCTCGGCCGCTCGATTCCGCCGCGATCGCGCTGCGACCCTTCCTGACTACCGATCGTACACCGGCTTCTGCCGCCGCTGTGCGTACTGGTAGACCGCCCGTCCGAGCAGCAGCGCCCCGCCGATCAGGATCACGAGCGAGAGCGTCGAGTCGGTCCCGATGAGGAAGTCGACGCTCCCCCAGAGAACGAGCCCGAGGTACAACAGGACCCGGAACCGGTCAGTGTCGAACCCCTCGCGGAACAGTCCCCACAGCATGAGCCCGGCGATGTAGACGCTCACGGCGCTGTCGGCGAGGGCGACGACGCCCTGCTGTTCGAAGCGGAGGTAGCCGCTGAACACGGACAACAGCGCCATCGACAGCACGACGACGGCGATAGCGGGGCGACCGTAGCGGTCGAACGTCGAATCGCTCATGTCCTCACATATCGGCTCGCGTATATAAGGACGCTGCGGGTTCGTTCGGAGGGCCTCTCGGTCGCGCGATCGTTGATCACCGCCCCCACCGACAGCGTTTTTCGGCGCCGGCGCGCACGTCGACCGTGAACGTTCGGGGGCCGATCCTCTCCGTCGGGGAGGCGCGGACGGTGTCGACGTCGTACGGCGAACGCGACCTCCGCGAGCTGCGGATCCGGCCCGACCGCGGCGCGGGCGACCCCGTCGACGTGACGCTGTGGGGCAAGTGGACCGAGACCGCCGACCACGCCGCCGTCGGCATGGAACTGCTCGTCACCGACGCCGAGGAAGACGAGTTCGGCGGCGAGACAGGCTACGCCACGACCGGCGACTCGTGGGTCGTGCTCGAACCCGACTTCCTCGTCGACGTGACCGGGATCCGCTCGTGGGTGCAGTGCCCGCGGATGTACTATTTAAATAAGCTCTCCGGGATCCCGCTCAACTACCCGGTCGTCAAGGGGACGATCGTCCACGAGGTGTTCGGCGACCTGCTCCGGGGGATGGAGCTGGAGGAGTCCGTCGCCGACCGCGTCGACGAGGCCGGCCTCGAACTCGGCCTGTTGGGGTACGAACCCGAGGAGGTCGCCGACGAGGTCCGGCGCAACGCGGCCGCGATTGAGGGGTGGCTCGCGCAAGGCACCCTCACCGACGAGGACACGTGGCGGTCGGAGTTCACGCTCATCTCGCCCACCTTCGGTCTGAAGGGGCGGGCCGACGCGCTCCGCCGCGACACCCCCGTCGAGTTGAAGACCGGGAAGAACACCCGGCGGGAGCCGCGCTTTCACGACAAGATCCAGGCGGCCTGCTACGCGCTCATGCTCGACGAGCGCGGCGTCGACCCAGACATCGGGACCCTCCTGTACACCAAGAACACCGCCCTCGACCGCAACGAGGAGAGCGGCGACCTCGCGCCCGCCAAGGAGTTCACCGTCGGCAACGGCCTGCTCCAGTACGTCGTCCGCGAACGCAACGCCCTCGCCGCGATGGAGTGGCGCGCGCTCAACGACCCCGGCGACCGCCCCACGGTTCCGACGGGGTACGAGGCCGACGCGACGTGCCAGTACTGCTTCGAGCAGGACACCTGCATGGTCGTCTCCGGACGCCTCGATCAGGAGTCGAAAGCGGGATCGGTCGGGACCCCGGTGCCCGACGAAGAGCGCGAGTACTTCGACCGCTTTTATACTGCCCTCGAAGAGGAGCGCCGCGAGACCCACGCGGAGTACCGGAAGCTGTGGGAGCAGACCCCCGAGGAGCGTGCCGCGGACGACCGCGCCCTCATCGACCTAGAGCCGGTCTCCCAGACCGAGATCGACGACGCCCGCTGGCGGCTCCGCGCGCGAAAGCCCGGCGACGCCGTCTCGAAGCTCCGCGAGGGCGACGTGGCGCTCGCGAGCGACGGCGACCCGGTCACCGGTCACGGCGAACTCGGTCGCATCGTCGAGCTCGGCGACGAGGTCGTCGTCGAGACCGACGAGCCGGTCGCGCTCCGGCGGCTCGACGTCTACCCTTCCGAGATATCCGTCGACCGCTCGCTCACCGCGCTCCACGACGCGATCTTAAAAGGGAGCGAGCGCCGCAAGGACGTGCTGTTCGAGCGGCGCGAGCCGGAGTTCCGGGACGCCGCTGACCGCCCCGGCGACGCCCCCGACGCCTACATCGACAACAACAACGCCCAGAACGCGGCCGTCGAACTCGCCGTCGACGCCGAGGACTGCGCGCTGATCCACGGCCCGCCGGGCACCGGGAAGACGTACACGATCGCCCGGACGATCCG
>JBNJEE010000011.1:0-30964 GCA_051745525.1 Methanobacteriota archaeon
GGAGCGCGCGCCGGCGGGCGAGCGGACGTTCGCGCTCCCCAACGAGGGCGGCGACCTCGCCGACTGGGTCGGCGAGTACCTCGGATACGAGGTCGACCTCGTCCGCGATCCGGCGGGCGGTTTCCCGGACGACCGCGCCGCCCACGGCCCGACGGTCGTCTCGCGGGCGACGCTGGAGACGGTCGCGTCGTGGTTCGACGCGGTCGCGGACGCGACCGAGATGCGACGCCGGCTTCGCCCGAACGTCGTGGTACACGACTGCCCCGCCTTCTTCGAGGACCGGCTGTTCGCCGACCACGGGGAGGGCGTCCGCGTCGCGGTCGGCGGCACGGAGCTGATCGGCGTCAACCCGTGTCAGCGCTGCGTGGTTCCCTCCCGCGATCCGGACACGGGCGCCGAGATCGACGGGTTCCGCGAGCGGTTCGTCCGGAAGCGCCGCGAGACGCTGCCCGAGTGGACGCCGAGCGACCGCTTCGACCACGACTTCCGGCTGATGGTCAACACCGTCGTCGAGGAGCGGTCGTGGGGGGGCGCCCTCGCGGTCGGCGACGAGGTCGCGGCCGACGGCGTCGTCGCGGTCGACGGGAACGGGACGCCGGTCGCGGGGGCGGAGTCCTCGGCCGAGTGATTGAGCGACGGCGTCGAAGAAAGGTAAGAAGGCGGTACCGCGCAGAGTTTCCTCAGCGCCCGCCGTCCGTCATCGCGATCGGTTCGTCCGCGTCGGCGTCGGCCGCTTCCGCGGCGGACTCGCCGCGAGACGCGGGGTCGACCGCGGCGTCCGTGACGCCGAACTGCGTCCAGAGGGTGGCGACGACGACGGCGTAGGCGACGAGGTCGTAGTGGACCGCGCCCTCCAGCCCGGTGAACGCGGTCAGCGTGCTGTAGCCGTAGAGGGCGGCGACGCTCCCGACGAACGCGACCTCGTTGGTGAACTCGCCGTCGCGCACCGCCGCCCACGCGCGGCGGATCGTGGGGCCGCAGGCGACGAGGAACGCGATCCCGGAGAGTGCGCCGAGGTTGATGAAGAAGTGCGTCGTCATCTGGGAGTCGAGGATCGACTGGAGGTACTGGACCGTCACGGGGTCGTAGAACAGCCACTCGATCCGGGTCGGGTACAACACCGCGATGTACGGCGTCGCGACCATCAGGCCGAAGAGGACCGCGACTGCGACGCGGGCCGACGCGAACTGCGACGCGCGCCGCGCCTCGAACGCCTCGTCGCCGGACGCGACGACGAGCCCGCACTCCGCCAACACCTCGCGGAGCGCGTCGCGCGTCAGCGACGGGTCGTGGTGGACGCCCACCGTCCCGTTGCGCCGCGTCGCCGAGGCGGCGCTGACGCCGTCGACGTCGCGGAGGACCGCCTCCAGCAGCCCCTCGCGGCGGTCGGTGTCGATCCCCTCGACCGAGAACGTGTCGTGGTCGTGGTCGGCCGGGACGCGGGCGACCTGCGGTCCCGTCTCGGCGGCGTCGCCCGGGGTCGCCTCCCCCCCGGGCGAGTCTGCCGCCCCTGCCTCGTCCGGGGCGTCGATCCCCCGCTCGCGGGCCATGGCGTCGAGCGGCGTCTCACCCCCGCGATGGTCACTATCTCGCATGAGTCATATCTACGGTTACAAGAGCATCAAACTTCCCCCGAGCGGCGGTGTCACGCGGCGAGGTCGAACACCGGCGCGGCCGGCCCTCAGGCGTTGACCGATTCGAGGTAGGAGCTCACGACCATCTGGCCCTTCCGGGTGAGCGTCGTCCCGTCCTCGCCGTCTGCGACGAGGTCTGCCTCCCGGAGTGTGTCGAGGATCATCGAGGTCTGCGTGACGTCGCCGGTGATCACGTCGGCGATGTTCGCCTCGCCGCCCGCGGAGTAGATGGAGACGAGGATCTCCAGCTGCTCTTCGGTCGGGTCGAAGGAGTCGAGGTCTTCCATCGCCTCGTCGTACTCGATCTTGATGTACCGGCCGAGGATGTTGAGCGCGCGCTCGTTCGGCACGGTCGCGATCGACGTGACCGTCCGCTCGTCGAGGACGTGCCGGAACACGAGCGCGGGGCGCTTTGTCCCACCGAGGGTGCGGTCGGTGCGCTCGTAGTCGATCACGGCGGAGAGGTCGACGGCGAACGGCTCGGGGCAGTTCTCGAACCGTATCTTGCCCGGCGACACCGACACCGAGGCGCGGTGGTCGGTCGCGTCTGTGACGCGGCCGCCGACCTTCGCCGGGTGTCGCACAGTGACGCTGACGTTCCGCAAAAGCGCCGTGAACAGCAGCCTGACGAACTTGTCCATGTCATCGGGTTCGCCCTCAACAAGCGCCGTGCGCCGCGAGCCGCCCCGCTCGTACGCGACGGTAACGCTGTCGCTGAAAAAGGAACGGAGGTCGCCGGGGACGCTCCCGACGACGACGTCGAACACCCGCGAGAGCGGGACCGTCTCCTTCCCGTCGTCGGTCGCGACGACCAGCCGCCGCTGGCTCAACAGGACGCGGCCCGTCACCGGCTCGTCGGTTCCGATACTCGCCGCGTGGACCCGGCCGACGAAGTCGGCGACGACGGACTCCTCCATCGATACGTCGTGGGCGCCGTACGCTATTTATTGTTACCCACCCCGTATCAGTCGTGATACTGGCCTGTCACGCGAGCGACTGCGGCCGGAGCCCCGCTGCGAGCGCCGTCGGTCGGGCGCACCGAGACGCACCGCCGGCGCCGAGAAGCGCCGAACGTGTTCGGTCACGCATCCCCCGTCTCGGCGGCGGGGGCTATGGAACAGCAAAGCCTAATGAGGTGGGCACCAAACCGACAGGTGATGCCCACAGTAGAATACCTCAACTACGAAGTGCTCGACGACCACGGCTGGTCGATGGACGACGACAACCTCTTCGAGGAGGCCGCAGACGCCGGCCTCGATGCCGAAGACTACGGCACTCTCGAAGTGAACCAGGGCGAGTACATCCTCGAATCCGCCGAGGCGCAGGGCTACGACTGGCCCTTCTCGTGCCGCGCCGGCGCGTGTGCGAACTGCGCCTCCATCGTCAAGGAAGGCGACATCGAGATGGACATGCAGCAGATCCTCTCCGACGAGGAGGTCGAGGAGAAGAACGTCCGCCTCACCTGTATCGGCAGCCCGGCCACCGACGAGGTCAAGATCGTCTACAACGCCAAGCACCTCGACTACCTGCAGAACCGCGTCATCTGATCGGCACTCTCCTGTAGTGACTGGCCGTTCTCACGCGGGATCGCGCCGCCTGCGGTCCCCGCACCTCTCTCTGCCCCGGTAGCGACGAGCACGGCGCTCGGCCCCACGCCGCTTCATCGCTGCCCGCAGCCCTCTCAACCGAACAGGTTCGGGCGAATTTCGCGGCCGTGAGAACGCGCGAAACCCCGTTCGGGGGACCGTCCGTATCGGGTGTATGGTCGAGAAGACGGACCGAAGCGAGGACGCGAACGGACCCCGGTCGGCGGACGGTCGCCGGTTCGAGGTGTTCGTCCGCGAGGAGGAGTCGGACCCGCTCCGCCACGTCGGCACCGTCGCCGCGCCGACGCCGGAAATCGCCCACGAGGAGGCAAGCAAGCTCTTTGCGTGGTACGCTCGCGACGTGTGGGTGTGTCCGGCTGCGGAGGTGTCCCGGTACTCCGCCGAGTCGCTCGCGGGCGACGAGCCCGAGGCGCCGGGCGAATCAGCGCCGTCCGACCACGCTGACGCCGCCGACGATGACGAGCCGCGCGTCTACGAGGAGACCGAGGGGACGCCGACGGTCGCGTGCGGCAGCGCGCCGGTCGACGACGGGGAAGACGCCGCGGAGCCGCCCGCGGAGGGGTCACGATGATCTCCGTCAGCAAGCTGCTTTGCGGGCTCGACGCCGAGAGCGACGGGCTCCGCTACGACGCGGCCGACGGCTCGAAGAAGCCGCAGATCACGGAGGAGAAACAGCGGCGGCCGGTCGTCGTCTGGAACACCACGAAGCGGTGTAACCTCTACTGCGAACACTGCTACGCGGGCGCGGACACCGAGGGCGCGCCGAACGAGCTATCCACCGCCGAGGGGAAAGCCCTCATCGACGACCTCGCGGCGTTCGGCGTCCCCGTCATACTGTTCTCCGGTGGCGAGCCCCTCGTCCGTGAGGACCTCGCCGAGCTCGTCGCGTACGCCGACGACAGCGGGGTCCGACCAGTCCTCTCGACGAACGGCACGCTGCTCACCCGCGAGCGCGCCCGCGAGCTGAAGGCGGCCGGGCTCAAGTACGCCGGCGTCTCCGTCGACGGGCTCCCCGAGCGCAACGACCGGATCCGGGGCGAGGAGGGCGCGTTCGACGCCGCGGTCCGCGGCATCGAGGCCTGCCTCGACGTGGGGCTCAAGACCGGGCTGCGGTACACGATCACCGAACACAACGTCGACGACCTCGCCGGCGTCGTTGACCTCCTCGTCGAGGTCGGCGTCGACCGCTTCTGTTTCTACCACCTCGACTACGGCGGCCGCGGCGCCGACATCTCGAACGTCGACCTCTCGCCCGAGGCGACCCGGCGGGCGGTCACCGACCTCTGTGACCTCACCCGTGAGTACCACGACCGGGGCGAGGAGATAGAGACGCTACTTGTCGGGAACTACGCCGACGCGGGCCACCTCGTCGAGTACGCCGACCGCGAGATGGGGGCCGACCGCGCTCACCTGATCTACCGGTACCTCGAACGCAACGGCGGCGACCCGACCGGCGAGCGCGTCGCGGACGTCGACCCCGTCGGCAACGTCCACCTCACGCAGTTCTGGCAGGGGTATTCGCCCGGCAACGTCCGCGACCGCTCCTTTGGCGCCATCTGGTCCGACGAGTCGAACCCGCTCCTCGCCGGGCTCCGCGATCGAGAGGAGCATCTCTCCGGGCGCTGCGCCGACTGCGCGTACCAGTCGATCTGCCGGGGCGGCTCGCGGCTCCGCGCGCTCTCGGCGCACGGCGACCCGTTCGCGCCAGACCCGAAGTGCTACCTCTCGGCGTCGGAGCGCGGCGGCGAGGCGGCGCTCAAGCGGATCGACGCCGCCGACCGCTCGGCTCCCGCCGACGACTGAGCCGCCTCGCTCCGGAGCTCACTCTTACTCGCCGCCCGCGCTCCCGGGGTCCCCTCCCGTGCCGTATTTCACCGAGAAGCGCTCCGCGGGTAGTTCGCCACGGGCGACCCCCATGGCGTCGCGCACGAGCTCCACCGTGGCGTCGTCTCGGACCGGCTCGACGGCCGGCGGGTCGTCGTCGCTCATGGGCGGACGGAGACGCCCGCACTTCCTCAGGGTCTCGCTTTACACAGGTACACTGCTTCAAGAGGGCCTCACCGCTCGGCGCCGTCGAAGACGTCCGTCACCAGCTTCGCCTGCGCGGTACGGAGCCGCTGGGAGAGCGCGGACTTGCTGATTCCGAGTTCGTCGGCGAGTTCGCGCAGGCGCACGTCGCGGTCGTCGTCGAAGTAGCCGCGGACGACTGCGAGCTCGAGCCCGCGGCGCTGCTTCGGCGTCAGCGCGGAGAGGTCGAAGGTGACCTGCTCGGTCGCGTCCGGCCCCTCGACGACCGCGAGCCGGACGAGCCGCACGCGGTCGGCGACCCCGCGGAGCTCCTCGACCAGGCCGCGGACGGCGCCGCGGTCGTCGACGTACGCGGTGACGAGTATTGTCCCGTCCTCGACGCGCCGGAAGTGGGGCGCGAAGCCGAGCCGCGCGAACGCGTGACAGAGGCAGTCCGCGTCCACCTCGCCGGTCCCACGGCGGACCTCGCCGTCGGGGGTCGTCACGTCGACGACGCACTCGTCGCCGACCGCGTTGACCGCGACCTCGGCGGCCTCATCGGCCTCGGAGACGATCGGACAGCCACGGCCCTCGGCCGGGTCGACATCGAGGTCGACCCGCAGGCGGCGGTCCCCGTCAGCGCCGGCGGCGTCGGACATGACAGTTGCTACGGGCGGCGTCGGTTTTACTTTTCGGCGGATTCCCGGGATCCGGCGCGGCTGCTTCGCGACGGTCTCGGGCTGTTCCGCGAAAAGCGGTTGGTGGACCCGACCGCGTCGTCGCCTCAGTCCTCCGACTCCGGCGCGGCCTCCTCGGCCGCGGGCTCATCGGCGGCGCCGGAGTCGTCGTCGCCCTCCTCGGATCGGGCGGCGACGAGCGCGCCGCTGGCGACGCTGTACATCGGCTCGTCGGCCGAGCGAACGCCGCTGATGGAGAACGGGATGTTCGCGTCCGCGAGGTGGTCGGCGAACAGGTCCTCGAAGCCGTTCGGGCTGGAGGTGCCGCCGGTGACGACGACGGGGACGTCCAGCCCCTCCTCGACGTCCTCCTCGTCGACCTCGCGGGTGATGTTCTCGATGACGTAGTCGAGGAGGTTCTCGTAGTAGATGGCGAGCGCGCCCTCGACGCCGCCCACGTCGGTGCGGAAGTCGAGCTCGAAGTCGTCCTCCTTGATGCTCGTCACCTTGTCGACCGGGGTGCCCGTCGCCTGCGCGGTCTGCTCGTCGACCCAGTCGCCCCCGCGGGCGATGGAGAACTTCATGACCGGGACCGCGTAGTAGGCGAGACAGACGTTGGTCATCCCCGCGCCGAAGGAGATCCCGAGGCCGGTGAAGTTGTTGTCGGCCAGTTCGGAGTAGATGACCGCCATCCCCTCGTTGATCGGCTCGGGGTCGTACCCCATGTCGCCGAGCATCGATTCGAGCGTCTTCTCGTGGTACAGCGTCGTGAGCGGCGAGTCGATCGGGTCCGCCGGGCTGGAGTAGAACAGCCGCTCGTTCGGCCGCGAGGGCTCGCCGACGACCTGTTCGGTGATGAGCTTGATCATCGGGATGGCCGACGCCTCCTCGCTGGAGAGGATACCGTGTTGCATCGGCCGGCGGGTCTCCTTGTTGAAGATGTTCGCGAAGTTGAGGGCGTCGTCGCCGACGACGTACACCTTGTCGTCCTTCCGGATGTGGAGGACCTCGCTGCGCGAGAGCATCTGCTCGGCCATGTCGCTGTACTCGATCTCGACGAACGAGTTTCGCTGCTGTACGAACACCGTCTCCGCGCCCTCCTGTCGTCCGGAGAGGATGTTCATCGTGCCAACGTCTAGGCCTTTAGCCATATCCTCCCGTTTCATTTCGGACGTGATAAACGTTCGTGGCAGACCACGCGCGGCGCGGCGAACGCCGTCGGCCCGGGGCGAGAGAAAACCCCGACCGATCCCGCACCGTTTATTCCTCGCGGGCGGGAGTACGCGGACGACGTGCGAGACACGCTCCGCGGCATCGTCGAACTCGCGCGCCTCGGCAACTGTGTCGCGGCCGGGGCGCTCACGGCCACCGGCGCGTTCGTCGCGGGCGCGAGCGGCACCGCCTTCCCGAGCGCACTCGCGGCCGCGACGACCGTCTTCGCGGTCGCCGCGGGCAACTCGATCAACGACTACTTTGACCGCGAGATCGACGCGGTCAACCGCCCGGACCGGCCGATTCCGCGGGGCGCCGTCTCGCCGCGGGCGGCGCTTGCGACCGCGGTCGCTTGGTTCGCGGTCGCCGTCGCGGCCGCGGTCACCCTCCCGCCGCTCGCGCTCGCCATCGCCGCGGTGAACCTCGTCGCCTTAGTCACCTACACGAGTCTTTTTAAGGGGACGCCCGGCCTCGGCAACGCGTTGGTCGCTTACCTCGTCGGCTCGACGTTCCTGTTCGGCGGGGCCGCCGTGGGGACCCCCCGAGCCGTCGTCGTCCTTGCCGCGCTCGCGGGGCTCTCGACGTTCACGCGCGAGGTGATAAAAGACGTCGAGGACGTGGCCGGCGACCGCGAGGAGGGGCTCACCACGCTGCCCATCGCGGTCGGCGAGCGCAACGCGCTGCGGATCGGCGCGGCCGCGCTCGTCGTCGCGCTCGCCGTCAGTCCGCTGCCGTACCTCACGGGAACGCTCGGCGCGGCGTACCTCGCGGTCGTCGGGGTTGCCGACGCGGTCATGCTGTACGCGACCTACGAGAGCTTTGCCGACCCCGCTGCGGCGCAGCGCCGATTTAAATACGGTACCTTCCTCGCAGCGGCGGCGTTCGTCGTCGGCCGGGCCGTCGTGATCGCGTGAGTGGCCGACCCCGCAGCAGTCGCTCGCGGACCGGTAGTAGTTAAAAAACGGTCGCGGTTCGAAGCGGCGCTCGACGGCGGACGGTCAGGTGACGGTCACGCGACGTTGAAGCCCTTGTCGCGGAGGAAGTCCTCCACGCGACCCGAGTGGTTCCCCTGGAGTTCGATGGCGCCGTCCTCGACGGTGCCTCCGCAGGCGAACTTCGACTTGAGATCCGACGAGAGGGAGCTCATGTCCACGTCTTTCGGGTCGAATCCTTCGATGACTGTTACCTCCTTACCGTACCTGCGCTCGTCGATGCGGATGCTGATCTGCTGGGACTCCTTCGCGACGTCCTCGCAGACGCAGAGTTCCTGGGGCAGTCCGCACGTCGAGCAGACTTCCGACATTACAGCCCGAATCTACAAGACGCCCGTATTAAATAGTGTCGGGAAGCCCCCTGTCAGCGGACGAACTGCCCGACGAGCGGCAGCCGTTCGAGCGCCATCCGGCGGACGGCCCGCCGGGCCGCGTCGGCCTCGTCGCGCGTCACGGACCCGGCGTAGGCGGCGCGCTCGTACGCGGCAGCGACGGTCTCGACGCGCTCGTCGGCGCCGAGCGTTCGGACCGCGTCGACGTAACTCCGCGGCGTCTCCCCCGGTCGCCGCTCGCGGTACCGGCCCGCGAGCAGCCGTTCGAGGTCCGCGAACGCCCGCTCGGCGGTCGCCGTCGGATCCCCCTTCCGCCGCGGCAGCATCGGGGCGACCCGTTCGCTCGCCCGACTCCCGAGGCCGGTTCGCCGCGCGCCCGCGACACCCAGCGCCGCGACGAGCAGCCAGTACACCACCGTCTCCGCGCTCGGAGTCGGCAATAGCCCGCCGTCCCCGGAGTCGCCGGACCCGCCGGTCGCCTCGACGCCGTCCGCCTCCGCGCCTTCGAGCCGAGAGATGTCCGGCTCTGAGACGTTCTCCGTGGCGTTTGTCGCGTTCTCCTCCGCCCTTTCAGGGTCCGTCGATTCGTTCTCGTCCTCGCTCGGTTCCGACTCGCCGCCGATCGAGTCCGGGCGGGCCGTACTGGAGTCCGCCTCCAGCGTCTGGTTGGGCGTGGACGCCTCGGTGTCGACGTCTTCCACCTCGTCGGCGCGCGCCTCCGCGAGCCGGGCCTCCCGCGCCTCGTCTCGGGGGTCGGACGGAGTCGGGTCGAACGCCACCCAGCCGTGATCGGGAACGTAGATCGACACCCACGCGTGGGCGTTCTGTCCCCGGACGACGTATTCGTCCTCGCCCACACGCTGGCCCGAGGTGTAGCCGGTCTCCATCCGGGCGGGAACTCCCTGCGACCGGAGCATCGCCGCCATCGTCGTCGCGAAGTACACGCAGTAGCCGGCGTCCATCTCGAAGAGGAACGCGTCGGCGACGTCGCCCTCGGGCCGCTCGACAGTCAGCGAGTAGTCGTACTCCGAGCGCAGGTACGCCTCGACCGCGGCCGCCTGCTCGTACGGCGACTCCGCGTCAGCGGCCGCGACGATCTCCTCGGTCCGGTCTCCGACTCGGTCGGGCGTGCTCTCCGGGAGTTGGGTGTACCGCTCCTCGATCGCGGTCGGGTAGTCGGTGCTGGCGTTCCGGAGCGCCCCGGGGTCGGCGTCGAGGACGCGGCTCTCCACAGTCGCCTCTTCGCCCGGTTCGAGCGGCTCCGCGAGCCGGAGGCTGCCGCGCTCGTCCACTTCGACCGTCCCCCCGCCCGACGCGGAGGCGACGGTCGGCTTCCACGGCGCGGGCAACGCGGTCGACTCGGTCTCCGCGGTGACCGTCGTCTCGACGCTGTCGTTCGCGCCCGGCGGCCCCGACAGCGATCCGTCGAGCGCGGACCGCTCGCCGCTCCTGACCCAGCCCTCGCCCGTGTAGGTGTCGTACGCCCCGGTGTGCCAGTTCCGCTCGACCGGGCTCTCGACCGTGTACCGGACCTCCGGGGAGAGCCGCGTGGAGCCGATCACCTCCAGCTCGTCGTCGCCGCTCAGGCTCGACTCCAGCGACGTCGTCCCGCGGTCGATCCCAAGGGGCGCCGCCGCGCCCGCCGGAATCACGGTGACGGTCGCGCTCGCGACGACCATCGCCGCGACCACCACCGCGAACGTGCCCGCGTGGCCGCGGCGGCGACTCGGCGTCGATAGCGTGGAGAGCCCGACGGCGAGCGCGATACCGACGACGCCGGCGACCGCGGCGCCCGTCCCGGCGTCGCCGGTGAGCACGAGGAAGCCGAGGGTTCCGCCCGCGATCGACGCGGCCGCGACGTGGCGGCCGCGCCCCGCGAAGTAGCCGACGAGGAACGTCGGCACCGGCGCCACCGCGAGCACCCAGACGTCCGCGAGCGCCAGCCGCAGCACGGAGAGCCCGGTCGACAGCGCGAGGACGTCCAAGGTGACGCTCCGGACCGTGAACAGCGCGCGCTGGCTCTCGGGGACCGCGAGGAAGTACCCCGACAGCCCCGCGACGAAGGCCGTCGCGGCCAAGAGGAGCGCGGTCCGCTCGCCGACGGCCCGCGCCAGCGCGACCCCGCCAAGCCCCGCGGCCGCGGCGACCGCCGCGGTCCGCGCCGTCCCGCCGACGACGTTCGTCAGCTGGAAGAACACGGCGAGGTACGTCGCGGCGACGACCGCAACGCCGACGACCGACGGGTCCGCGATCCCGCGGTCGTCCGCGGGCGATCCGCTCGGGGAGCGGCGCTCCCGGACGGCCCAGTCGCGGCTCACGGCGACGCCACCTCCCGTCCGCCCGTCGCCTCGTCGTCTCGACTCGACTCGGCCCCGTCGCGCCCCTCGTGTTCACTGTCCGCCTCGCGGCGCAGGTCGGCGAACGAGACGGACCGGTCGCCCGTGCGGAACCGCACGCCGTCGGCCTCGGCGACGACCGTCACGTCGGCCGCCTCGTCGGTCACCGCTCCCGGGCCGGTCTGTGCCGCGAGCTCTAGCACCTCGCGGCGGCCGCGCCCGCCCGGCTGCGCCGAGACGCGACCGGCGGGGAGGCGGACGTCGACCGGGACGCCGTCGTCGAGCAGCGCCAGCGCGAGGCTCGCCGTCGACCGCGCGAGTTCGTCGGCTGCGATCGCGCTCGCGGGGCGGTCGGCGTCCCCGAACCCCGAGAGCTCCTCGCTGCCGCGCACCTCGGTGCTGCCCGCGATCGTCACGCGGTTCCGCGCGGTCTCGGCCGCGAACTCCTTGACGACGATCTCGTCGCGCTTGGCGGTCGTCGCCCAGTGGACGTCGCGGACCGCGTCACCGCGGGTGTACTCCCGGAGCCGGTCGAACTCCTCTCTTCGCCGGCTCACGTCGATCGCGTCGGTCGCGTACAGGCGACGTCGGAACCGTGCCGGGATCGGGTCGCGAGGCGGGTACACCGTCACGGCGGCGGTCTCGTCGGTGACCAGCTCGCGCTCGAATAGGCCGAACACGTCCGTGACGGTGAGATCGACAGAGCCGAGCGTCCGTTCGCCGCGCTCGCGGTACGTGACGGCGTATGACACCGGCTCCGTGCCGACCGACGCCCGGATCGGCGCCGTCGGACCGGCGAGCCCCTCGCCGACGCGGACCCGGACGTCGGCGAGGAACGAGGGGCCGGTTGCGTTCCCGTTCCGGACCGCGTCGGGGCCGAACTCCAGCCCGACCTCGCGCGTCTCCCCGACGAACCCGTCGGCGGGCGTGACGTGCCGGACCGCGGGGGCGTCGACGCGCGATACCTGAACGTAGCCGGCCGCGAGCGCGATGGCGACGGGGATCACGATCGCGTCGAGCGCGCGTCCGCCGGCGGCGAGCGCGCTGGCGGCCGCGACGAGGCCGACGAGGCCGACGACGCGTCCCCGGCGGGTGAGTGCGGCCGTCATCGGGGCGAGGGAGGGGTCGGCGTCATCGTCGTCACTCCACGCGGATCCGGTCGAGGGCGTCGGCGACGACGTCCGCGCCGTCGGTTCCGCCAGACTCCGTTCGGATGCGATGCGAGAGCACGGTCGGCGCCTCCGCCTGAACGTCGTCGGGGATCACGTACCCCCGCCCGTCAAGGGCGGCGCGGGCCTGCGACGCCCGGATGAGCGCGAGGCTCCCGCGCGGGCTCGCCCCGAGCCGCGCGTTTCGGCGGGTGAACACCGCGAGCCGGGCCACGTACTCCCGGACCGCCTCCGAGGCCTCGATCTCGCCGACGATCCGGCGCGCGCGTCGGACGTCCGCGACGGTCGCCACGGGCTCGACCGCGTCGACCGGGTGGTCCCCGGCGAGCTGCCCGAGGATCGCGGCCTCCTCCTCCGTGTCCGGGTAGCCGAGCCGGATCTTCTTCGTGAAGCGGTCGACCTCGGCAACGGGGAGCTCGTACGTCTGTCCCGGCTCCACGTCGTTCTGCGTGGCGATCACGCAGAACGGGTCCGGCAGCTCGCGGGTCCTCCCGTCAGTGGTCACCTGGTCCTCCTCCATCGCCTCCAAGAGCGCCGACTGCGTCTTCGGCGGGGCTCGGTTGATCTCGTCGCCGAGGACGACGTTCGCGAACACCGGCCCGGGCTGGAAGTCGAACTCGTCGGTGCGGCGGTTAAAGACGTTGACGCCGGTGACGTCGGAGGGCAGGAGGTCGGGCGTGAACTGGACGCGCTTGAACGAGCCGTCTATCGAGCGCGCGACCGACTTCGCGAGCGTCGTCTTCCCCACGCCCGGCACGTCCTCGACGAGGAGGTGCCCGCGCGCCAGCACGGTGACGAGGACGTGTTCGACGGCGTCGCGCTTACCGACGATCACCTCCTCTACCTCGCTCGCGATCCGGTCCGCGAGCGCGGCGACGTCGGCCGGGGTCTCGGGCTCGACCGCCGTGGCGGTGTCGGTGGTCGCGCCCGCGACCTCTCCGCTGCCGTCGGCCGATTCCACGTCGGTCGACTCCGTGGGATCGGCCCCGATCGGCCCCGACTCTCCGGGACCCGTCATGGTCGGTCGGCCTCGTCGGGATCGGGTGCCCGTCCGGAGACGACCGTGCGAATGCTCCCCATGATCATCGATATACCCCGATTACGGCGAGCAGCGGCATATGCGTTCCGCCGCCGGCGGTCCCTCCCTCGCGACTGATTTCGGCGCTTCGACGCTTCAGTGACTCGGCGCTTCGACGCTCCGGCGGCGACGTACGAGACCCCGTCGCGTGCGGCTACGACTCCCGGACGTTCCGCCCGACGGGCTCGCCGAACGACGCCGCCCCGGTCGCGGGGTCGCGCTCGTAGACGACCTCGCCGCGGACGAGGGTGACCTCGGGGAAGACGCCGCGCAGCCCCTCGAAGGGGGTCCACGCGCAGGCGCTGTGGAGCGCGGCGGCCTCGATCTCTCGCGGGTCGGCGGTGTCAACGAGGACGAGGTCGGCGTCGCGCCCCTCGGCCACCCGTCCCTTCCGGTCGAGGCCAAAGACCTCGGCGGGGTTCGCGGCGACCACGTCGCGGACGCGTTCGAGCGACAGCTCCCCCGTCCGCGCCGATTCGAGGAGGAGCGGGTACAGCGTCTCGACGCCCGGGACGCCGCTCGGCGCGTCGAGGAGCCCCTGCCGCTTCTCGTCGACAGTGTGGGGCGCGTGGTCGGTCGCGACGACGTCGACCGCGCCTTCGGCGAGCCGAGCGAACAGCGCCTCGCGGCGCTCCTCCGAGCGGAGCGGCGGGTTCATTCGCCCGAACGTCCCGAGCGACCGCGCCCGCTCGCGGGAGAGGAACAGGTGGTGCGGCGTCACCTCGCAGGTCGCGTTCGCTCCGCCCTTGCGGGCCTCGGCGACGGCGTCGACGGCCTCCGGCGTCGAGGTGTGCGCGACGTGGACCTCCGTGTCGCGGTCGGCGGCCGCCGCGAGCGCGCGCTCGACCGCGGCGACCTCGGCGTCGGCCGTCCGGTAGGCGGACCACGCGTCGACGGTCGCGGCCGTGCCGACGCCGCCGAGGTCGCCGTCGAGCGCCGGCCCGTCGAACAGCGTCGCGTCCTCGGCGTGGACGGTGACGGGGACGTCGCGTGCCGCGGCCGCATCGAGCGCCTCGGCGAACAGGTCGGCGTCGATCCCCATGTCGCCGGTCGAGTCCGCGAGGAACACCTCGCCGAGCGCGAACAGCGGGCGGTCGAAGAGGCTTTCGGGGTCCCAGTCGGGCGTCACGCCGCCGTTGATCCCGTAGTCGACGAGCGACGAGGCGGCGAGGTCGGCCTTCTCGTCGAACGCCGCGCCGTCGACCGTGGGCGGCGAGGTGTTCGGCTGGTCGACGACGGTCGTCACGCCGCCCGCGGCGGCGCTCCGCGAGCCCGAGTGCCACGTCTCCTTGTGGCTCCCGCCCGGCTCGCGGAAGTGGACGTGGACGTCGACCGCGCCAGGGAGGAGGTGTCTCCCGCGGGCCTCGAGGACGCGCTCGCCGGCGTCGGCGCCGAGCCCCTCGGCGACCGCGGCGATCCGTCCGTCGTCGCCGATCCGCACGTCCCGAACCCGGCCGTCGGCCAGCGTCGCGCCCGTGATGAGCATCGTTGTCGACCGGTCGCGGCGCGCGGGATAAACGCTGGTGGTTCGGGCCGCGGGGTGCGGCGGGACGTCGCCGTCGACCCGACTCGAACCACCACAAGACGTTTGTCGCCCGTGGGGGCTCTCTCGCGCATGGTCCCGGTTCCCGCCGCACTCCCGTCTGTCGTCCCGCCGTCAGCTGTCCCGGCGCTCGTCGACGCCGCCATCGGCTGGCTGTGGACCGTCGCGCTGTTCCTCTTCCCCGGGCTCGTCGCCGCGGGGCTGTGCGCGCCGTTCCTCGCCGCGTCGCGCCTCCGAGCGCTGTTCGACTCGCTGCCCCCAGCGGGGCGCGTGCTGCCCTCCTACGTCGCCGTCTCCGTCGGCCTCTCCGTCCCGTACATCGTCGGCGTCGTCCTCACGGTCGCGTTCGCCGACGAGGCGGGCCCCGCCTGGAGCGAGGGGTTCTTCACCACCGCGCTGTTCGGCGCGGTCCTCGTCGCTCTCGTCGCGCCCGCCGTCGCCGTGATCGGCCTGCCGCGGCTCGGCGTCGACTGGGACCCGACGGGGTACGGCTACTCGACGTGGCTCCTCCTCGTCGGCGCCGGCCTGTGGTACGCGCTCGTCGCCGCGGTCCCGCTTGTCGCGCTCGCCATCGGGCTGGCGCTGCCGGGCGGCTACTGACGACCCAGCCGCTTCCCATCGATTTATAAATAAACGCGCGGTGCGGTGGCGTGCGCCTGCGAGCGGCCGCCCTCGGCGGCCGCGAGCCAGCACGCGCGAGGGAGTCGGCGGTCCGGAGCGAAGCGGAGGGCCGCCGACAGGGCGAGAGCGAAGCTCTCGCTTGAAACCGGACGGAGTCCGGTGACGAGGCTGGGGAGGCGTGAGGCTGCGGTGTGGAGCGGTGCGGGGCGGGACTCAAAGGGGCAGTCGCGAGGGCGAAGCACGGCGTAGCAAGCACCGCAGCGAAGGAGCGAGCAACGCGAGCGACTGAGCGAGGCGCGCAGCAAGCCGCGCGAGCCGTCGCGGCTGGGGCTTTGGAGGTGTCCTCCGTGCCAGCGGCCACGTATCGCCGAGCGGTTGGGGCTTTGGCGGCGTTCACCGCCGATCCGGAATCAACGATTTATACTGGAGCGGCGGGGGCGTTGGAGGCGTTCACCGTCGGTCTGCCGACATCCGTTTATAAGCAAGCGGCTGGAGCGTTGGCGGTGTTCCCCGTCGATTCCCGACTGCCAATTACCACGAGACGCTGTGAGACGTTAGCGACGCTCCGATACGGTTTTGCGTCCCCCCGCGGAACTCCCGTCAAATGCTGTCTCGACAGTTCGTCCGGGAGAACCCCGAGGTCGTCCGCGAGGCGCTCGAAAACAAGGGCGTCGATGTGGACCTCGACCGGATTCTCGACGTCGACGAGGAGTGGCGGGAGCTGAAACAGCGCGGCGACGACCTGCGCCACGAGCGCAACGAGGTCTCCTCGAAGATCGGCGAGCTGAAAGCGGCCGGCGAGGAGGACGAGGCCCAAGCGGCGATCGAGCGCTCGCAGGAGCTCAAATCGGAGCTCCAGGAGATCGAGGACCGCGCCGACGAGCTGGAGGCCGAACTGGAGGAGTCCTTGCTCGAACTACCGCAGATCCCGCAAGACTCCGTGCCGGTCGGCGCGGACGAGTCGGAGAATGTCGAGGTGCGCCGCGAGGGGTTCGACGACCTCCGCTCCCTTCCGGCCGACGTGGAGCCGCACTATGACCTCGGCGAGGAGCTCGAAATCCTCGACTTCGAGCGCGGCGCGAAGGTCGCGGGCGGCGGCTTCTACGTCGCGAAGGGCGACGGCGCCCGCCTCGAACACGCGCTGATCCAGTTCATGCTCGACGTACACCGCGAGCAGGGGTACGAGGATGTGTTCCCGCCGATCCCGGTCAACTCGGCGTCGATGCGCGGCACCGGCCAGCTGCCGAAGTTCACCGAGGACGCCTACCGGGTCGAGGGGACGAACGAGGAGGAGTACGACGACGACGACCTCTGGCTGCTCCCGACCGCGGAGGTGCCCGTCACCAACCTCCACCGCGACGAGATCCTGTTGGGCGAGGACCTCCCGCTGAAGTACCAGGCGTACACGCCGAACTTCCGGCAGGAGGCGGGCGAACACGGCACCGAGACGCGCGGCATCGTCCGCGTCCACCAGTTCAACAAGGTTGAGATGGTGAACTTCGTCCGGCCCGAGGAGAGCGACGAGCGGTTCCACGGGCTCGTCGACGAGGCCGAGGAGGTGCTCCGACGGCTCGAACTCCCGTACCGTATCCTCGAGATGTGTACCGGCGATCTCGGGTTCACGCAGGCGAAGAAGTACGACGTGGAGGTTTGGGCGCCCGCCGACGACATGGACGAGGGCCCCGCGCAGGGCGGCCGCTGGCTGGAGGTCTCCTCGGTCTCGAACTTCGAGGACTTCCAGGCGCGCCGCGCGGGAATTCGGTACCGCGAGGAGCACCACGAGTCCGCGGAGTACCTCCACACGCTCAACGGCTCGGGGCTCGCGGTCCCGCGGATCGTCGTCGCCATCCTGGAGTACTACCAGAACGACGACGGCACCGTCACCGTGCCCGAGGCGCTGCGCCCGTACATGGGCGGGACGGCGGTCATCGAGGGCCACGACGCGGTCGGCGAGTCGAAGCTCGGCGGGGAGTAGGTGACGGCCGGTCGCCGTTTCCCACGCTCTCGCGCTTCATTCGCTACTCAAACAGCTCCTGCGCGTACCGATGGATCGGCGCCTCCAGCCAGTCCCGCTGCTCAGCGATCGTCTCGAACGCCGCCCGTGCCTCGTCTTCGCTGAGCGCGTCGCGCTTGACCAACGCCCGGAGTACGATCGGCGACAGCGCGGCCCGAGAGTCGACCGCCGCCCGCAGCTCCGAGTGCGCCCTGTAGTCGTCGGTGATCAGGAATTCTGCGCTCGTCTCGCGGGCGGCGACGACGCAGCTCGCCTCTCCCTCGTCGATCCGGCTCGTGACGACGCCCTCGCTCTCGTCGGCGACAGCGAGCACGTCGATATCCTCGATCAGCTCCAGTGCTCGATCGGCGGCTTCACCGTGTCTGTCGTCGTACTCTGCGGTCTCTCGGAACTCGTTGCGAACGGTCTCCGTGGTGGCGACCTCGAACTCGTGGACCACGACGCGGAGGACGTCGCCGACCGCGAGCGAGACGAACGCGCTCGTGTCCGCGACCAGCATTCACGGGTCCGCGAGTTCGTCGGCGATCGTCTCGCCGTCGTCGAGGAGCTCTTTCGAGGCGCGAACTGCCTCCGCATCCTGCCGCCCGACGATTTCGGCGAGCGTGTCGAACCCGACGGTCCCGTTGAGGTACAGTTCGACGACCGCCTCGCGGAACCCCTCGTCGTTCTCTATCTCGTTTAAGTACTGCCGGAGGGCCTCGACGATGACCTCTGTGCGGTTCTTGTGTGTCACCTCCGCGGCGATGTCCGCCTGCTTCACCAGCTCCTCGGGGAGTCGGAAGTTGACGCGCTTCGTGCTCATGTACGCACATTGTATGTACGGGTTGAAAATCGTGTCCCTGATCCTGCCTGACGCCGCGACCGCCGCTACTGGTTCTCCAAGGCGTCGAGGATACACGCCGCGGCGACCACCGCTTCCTTCGGCACGTCGCTCGCGTCGTCGACGGTGACGGTGTAGGCGTCCCGCATCGAGAACTGCCCCTCGATGTCGCCGACGTGGCCGCCGTCGGCGTCGAATATCTCGTACTTGTTCGGGAACAGGTTCGCGGCACCGAAGAGGTGCCGGAGCCCCGACAGCAGCTTGTTCTTCGACTGGATGGTCGCCAGCGCCTCGCCGGTCTCGGGGGCGCGGACCGTCCAGTTCTCGACGAACAGCGAGTAGTCCTCGTCTAAGACGACGACCTCGTCGCCGGTGCCCGCGTCGACGATGGCATAGTTCCCGCCGACGTCGACGATCCCGCCCGCCTTCACCGAGAAGGCGTCCTCGTCCTCGCCGGTGACGAACGGGAACTCCTCTTTTAATTTGAACATCTTCTGTTTCCCGCGGAGGACGACGTTCCCGGCGCTGTCGCGGACGGTGTACTTGTTCCGGACCAGCGACTGTTTGACCTCGTAGCGGTCGTCACTGAGGTCGACGGTCGAGATGTCGTACGTGCCCGATTCGCCGTCGGACACGGAGGGAAACGGCATGAGCGCGACGACGGCGAGCGGTCAAAAAAGGCTTCTGCTCGCTTTCGGGAGGGATTCAGGGTGTTAACCGATCGACCGAGAGCCACTCCACGTCGGCGTCGCCGGCCGCGCCGTCGGCGCCCTCGCCGGGGTGCTCGCCGTCGATTTCGGTCAGCGCGAAGACCATCTCCTTGCGGACGCCGCCCGCGAGCCGAACGTCGAGCGAGAGCTCGCGCGGCGAGAACTCGTGGTCCGGCCCCACCACGCGCACGAGGTGCTCGGAGTGCGGGAGGTCTTCGACCGTCTCCACGTCGAGGTACGTCCGGAAGTCGGCGCCGAACTTGAACCCGGTCTTCGGCACCGCGTCGGCGGCGCGGAGGCGCTTATAAACGGCGAGCCGGCGGTCGAAGCGCTCACCCTCCACGTCGCGGCCGCGGGCGACGACGCTGGCGGCGGCGTCGCCGAAGTCCGCGTCCGCACCCCCGTCGTCGGCCTCCGAATCTCCGACGACGGTCGACAGCGACAGCCCGCCGTCCGCGGCCAGCGACGCGGCCTCGACGAGGGAGAGCTGGAGCGCGCCCTCGACGTCGGCCGCGCGACCAGTGAGCGGGCGCCCGTAGAAGCCGCGCTCGTAGAGGTCCTCGGGGGCGTCCCAGACGACGACGCGGTCGGCGAGGAGCACGCCCGTCAGGTCGGCCGGCGGCTCGTAGTCGGTCGCCCCCTCGATTCCGCCGGCCTCGGCCGCGAAGTAGGTGATGTCGGACTCCTCGTCGACGACAGCGAGCGTGTGCCCCGCGAGCCCCGCGGCCGCGACGGACTCGCGCTCGCCGACGACCTGAATCGGGTACTTGACGTTCCCCGTGTCGGGGGTCTCGCCGCGCTCGTAGGCGACGAAGTCGACCGCGTCGCTCGGCGCGACGTCCCCGCCGGGCCACGGCTTGCGGGCGGGCGAGAGGTAGAAGCCGCGGTCGCGCAGGTCCGAGTAGACGAGGAAGCGCACCGAGAAGCGGTCGGCCGCGGCCGCGCTCGCGACGAAGAAGCGCTCGAAGCCGACCGGATCTGAACTCTCGTCGAGTTCGATCCCGGAGAGGTCGCCGCGGAACAGCAGGTGCGCGGCCTCGACCCGCGAGAGCGCGATCTCGTTGCCGTCGAGCGGCCGCCCGTACCCCCGGGCGTCGTAGAAGCGCTGGCGGGCGTCCCCGCCCACGCGGACCGCGTCGCCCCGCAGGTGTCCCGTCGGTTGCATACCCGTCAGGCCGGGCGGCCGAGGGAAGGCGGTTGCGGTCGGTACTCGCGCGACTGGGGTGTCTCTGGTCGAAAAGAGGCTCGTTTATAAGTGGAGGCCGGTGTTGCCGTCGACTATTTATAAATAGACGGTGACTCGGCGGACAACACCTACAAAGCCCCAGTCGCGAGGCCGCAGTACGCTCGTTTCGCTCCTCGCTCGCTTCGCTCGCTGCGGTGCTTACGTCGCCTACTGCGGCCTCGCGACTGCCCCTTTGAGCCCCACCCGACCGCGACCGCACCTCACGCCTCCCCAACCTCGCCGCTCACGCCCTGCGGGCCTTCGCGGCGTCCCTCGCGCGTGCTGCTCGGCCGCGAGGCGGCCTCGCAGGCACGCGCCACCGCAGTCGATCTTTATAAGCAACGTCGTTACCCTCCGGCCGTTTCGGATCGCTATCCACGGGCGTGAACCGATTCACGATTGCGTCGGACAAGGATAAAGAGCCGCCGGCGAGAACGACGGGTATGAACGACACCGCAGGGCTCCGGCTCACGGTGCGTGCCGCCGAGAAGCGGGACGCGGGCCGGGGCATCGCCAGGCTCCCCGAGTCGGCCCGCAAGCGGCTCGCGCTCCTTAGCGGCGACACGGTCGAGGTACGCGGCGAGCGCACCGCCGTCGCGAAGGTGTGGCCGGGCGGCCCCGACGCCCCCGACGGCTCCGTCCTCATCGACGCCGACACCCGCGCGAACGCCGGCGTGAAGGTCGGTGACACCGTGACGATCGCCCCCGTCGACGTCTCCGACGCCGACCGCGTGACGCTCTCGGCGCCCGGCCGCCTCGCCGAGGTGGACGTGAGCCGCGAGGTCGTCGAGCGAGCGCTCTCCCGGGAGCTCCGCGACCGCCCCGTCACCGAGGGAGAGGCCGTCCACGTCGAGCGGCTCGGGGGGCTCCGCTTCGTCGTCGCCCGGACGGCGCCCGCGGGGACCGTCCGGATCACCGCCTCGACCGACGTCTCGGTGGAGTACGAGGGCGACGTCGGGGCCGCGGCCGACCGCGCCGACGCGCCGACGGACGCGGGAAGCGGTCGAGCCGACGCCGACCGGCCCGCGACCCGCTCCGACTCGGCGACCGGCCCGCCCGGCGACGACGCTCGCCCGAAAGGCGGCGACACCCCGCCCGCCGAGCACACCGCGGGCGCGACTTACGAGGACATCGGCGGGTTAGACGAGGAACTGGAGCTGGTCCGGGAGACGATCGAGCTCCCGCTCTCCGAGCCGGAGGTCTTCACCCGGCTCGGCATCGACCCGCCGAAGGGCGTCCTCCTCCACGGGCCGCCGGGGACCGGGAAAACGCTCATCGCCCGCGCCGTCGCCAACGAGGTCGACGCGACGTTCATCACCGTCGACGGCCCGGAGATCATGTCGAAGTACAAGGGGGAGTCGGAGGAGCGGCTCCGCGAGGTGTTCGAGCGCGCGAGCGACGACGCCCCCGCCATCATCTTCTTCGACGAGATCGACTCGATCGCGGGCAAGCGCGACGACGGCGGCGACGTGGAGAACCGCGTCGTCGGCCAGCTGCTCTCGCTGATGGACGGGCTCGACGCCCGCGGCGACGTGATCGTCATCGGCGCGACGAACCGCGTCGACACCATCGACCCGGCGCTGCGCCGGGGCGGCCGGTTCGACCGCGAGATCGAGATCGGCGTCCCCGGCGAGGCCGGGCGCCGGCAGATCCTCGACGTCCACACGCGCCGGATGCCGCTCGCGGACGACGTGGACTTAGACCGGATCGCGGGCCGCACGCACGGGTTCGTCGGCGCAGACATCGAGGGGCTCGCGCAGGAGGCGGCGATGACCGCCCTCCGGCGCGCTCGGGAGTCCGACTCGCGCGCGCTGACCGACGTGACGGTCGGGAAAGCGGACTTCGAGGCCGCCCACGCGAACGTCGAGCCGAGCGCGATGCGCGAGTACGTCGCCGAGCAGCCGACCACCGACTTCGCCGACGTCGGCGGCTTAGACGACGCCAAAGAGGAGCTCGAACGCGCCGTGACGTGGCCGCTCTCGTACGGCCCGCTGTTCGATGCCGCGGGCGCCGACCCGCCGACCGGCGTCCTGCTGTACGGCCCGCCGGGGACCGGGAAAACGCTGCTCGCGCGCGCCATCGCCGGCGAGAGCGGCGTCAACTACATCCAGGTCGCCGGTCCCGAACTCCTCGACCGGTACGTCGGCGAGTCGGAGAAGGCGGTCCGCGAGCTGTTCGACCGCGCCCGGCAGGCGGCGCCCGCGATCATCTTCTTCGACGAGATCGACGCGGTCGCGACCGACCGCGACGCGGCCGGCGGCGACGGCTCCGGCGTGAGCGAGCGCGTCGTCTCCCAGCTGCTGACGGAACTCGACCGCGCCAGCGACAACCCGAACCTCGTCGTCCTCGCGGCGACCAACCGGCGGGACGCGCTCGACCCCGCACTGCTCCGGCCCGGCCGCTTAGAGACGCACGTCGAGGTGCCGGAGCCGGACCGCGAGGCGCGCCGCAAGATCCTCGAGGTCCACACCCGCGGGAAGCCGCTGACCGACGACGTCGACTTGGAGCGCGTCGCCGACGAGACGGAGGGGTACTCGGGGGCGGAGATCGCCTCGCTGACGCGGGCGGCCGCGATGCGCGCCATCGAGCGCGTCGCCGACGAACACGGCGAGGCCGCCAACGACCACGCCGCGGCGGTCGGGATCACCGGCGAGGACTTCGACGCGGCGCTCGAGTCCGTCCGCCCAGAGACCGCCTGAGAAGGGGGAACGCCGGTTGGTCCGGCTGGGCCCGGCTCGCTCCGGCCTCAGTCGTCCTCGGTGGTCGCGCCCTCTTTCGTCTCGTCCGCCTCCGTTTCGTCCTCGCCGGATTCGCTGCTTCCGTGTCCACCGTGCGCGTGGGCCTCGCCGAGCGCGCCGGCGCCGAACTCGTCTACGGGGGTGACACTGTAATCGACCGTGAGCGTGTCCTTCGTCGCGCGGACCTTCCCCACGAACGAGGAGATCTCCTCGAGGCCGCCCTCCAGCACGAACAGTTCCATACAGTACTGCGAGCCGACGTGGCTGTGGAAGTTCGAAGCGACGATCCCCTCGTCCTCGTGGCGAAGCCGCATCATCCGCTCTTCGACGTTCGTCGTCTCGTAGTTGAAAAGCACCGTCACGACGGCCATGAGGTCGCGGTTCTCCAGCTTGGCGTCCTCGAACTCGCCGAGGAGGTTCCGGGACGCCTCGCGAACGACCTCGCTGCGGCCGGTGTAGCCGTGTTCGTCCGCGAAGTGGTCGATCCGATCGAGTAACTCCTCCGGCATGGAGACGCTAACGACGGTCATGTATTAACCCACGCCGACGAAGTTGTTAATCCTTGAGGTCCGGGCCGCCGTCGCGGTCCGCCGCCCGCTCCGAACCGCCGGCTTCCTCGATTCCTCCGCTCTCCTCGACGCGCTCGCCGAGCCACGCGTAGTGGTCGAGCAGCGCGGCCTCGCCAGCGTCGGTGAGCGCGTACACGTCGGCGATGCCCTCGGTCCGTCGGTCGAGGTAGCCCGCCTCGACGAGCGCGGAGAGCGTGCCGTAGAAGGAGCCCGGATCGATCCGCTCGTCGTAGTGCGATTCGAGCCGGCTCTTCGCCGACTGCGCGCGCAGCTCGCCGCAGTCGTACAGCAGCGCGCAGAGGTCGCGGCGCCGGCCGCTGTGGAACCACTTCGTCATACCCTCGCTATTCGCCGCCGCCCCACCACCGTTTCGGTCGCGGACGGCGGACCAGACGGACGACGGGGACGATGATACGATCAGATGTGTCTCTCCGATACTAATCGAGTATTCATTTATATTAGCGGAGATAACGCAGATGATCGATGTATTTTATGTATATAAATACCTGTCACAGAATTTTCTTGTCTCGCGATGGGGGTACCGCCGGGTATGAAGACGACGATCGAGCGACTCGTCTGTCGGCATCGGTACGAGCGGCGGGCCGTGGTGATCGACCCCGACGAGGTCGTCGAGCGCTGCCCGAAGTGCGGCAAAGAGCGGATACGGCCCGCTTCGAGGTCCTGAGAGCGGTCGCCGGATGGACGAGGAGGAGGGCACCGCCCGGCGCTCAGCTCGGCTCGACGAGTTCGTCCAAGCGGTTCACGCGTCGGTCGCCGAGGACGCACCGCCCGCGTTCGGTGTGGCCGACGCGCTCGACGTGGACCGCGTCGAGGCCGGCGTTCCAGGCGGCCGCCACGTCGCTCTCGCCGTCGCCGACGTAGTAGCCGCGGTGTTGCCCCGGGTCGACGCCGAGCGACTCCATCGCGGCCTCGATCGGGTCCGGCGCCGGCTTCCAGCCCGTCTCGTCGGTGCAGCAGACGACCGCATCGAAGCGTCCGCGGAGGTCGACGCGGTCGAGGACCGGCTGGGCGAGGAACTCCTGACAGTGGGTGACGAGCCCGGTCGGGCCGCCGACATCGCGTACGCGGTCGAGCAGGTGCACGGCGTCGTCGTGGAGGTACGTCGCCTCCGCGCGGGCGATGGGGTCCTCCACGGCGTGGAACGCCGGCCAGAACGCGTCGGGATCGACGCCGATCCGACGGAGGGTCTCGCTGCGCGGGCCGCCGAGCCCGTGCCAGAGGACGCGCGCCTCCCGGTCCGAGAACTCGCGGCCCAACCGGTCGCCGACGCGGTCGAACACCGCGCGGGTGTACTCCCACTCGGCGTCGACGAGGGTCCCGTCGAGGTCGAACAGGTGGAAGTCGTAGTCGGCGACGGCCATGGGTCCGGCCGTACGCCGGGGGCGGTCAAGTGCGTTGCGGGTTCGGGGCGCGGCGGCCGCCCAGCTCCGGGACCGTCCGCTCGAACGCCTCCCACTCACTCCCGAACGTGGACCGACGAGCCGAGGTACTTGCGGAGGACCTCGTCGACGGAGTCGGCGTTGAACCGGTTCAGGTCCGCGGCGATCGCGTCTTTCAGCGCGTCGAGGTACGCCTCGTCGGTGCGAAGTTCCCGGAAGTCGGTGGCGACGACCGCGGCGCCCGTGGCGGAAGCGACGCCCAGCCGCTCTTCGGCCAGTCGCCGGAACGCCGACTCGTCGCCGATCTCCCCACGCCACAGACGGTCGCGGAAGAACAGCCACCCGTCGGATCCCGGCTCGGTCGCCGAGAGCTCCATCGTCGTCTCGAAGCGGTCGGGGTCGACGGCGGCGTCCGTCGGGTCGAGCCGGACGGCGACGCGGAAGACGTAAGCGGCTTCCATAGGTCGCTCGTCACAGGATCGATCCATAAAGGTATACCGCTCGAGGGCGTGGTCTCGGACAATGTGGCAGCGACTCCGCGGCCTCGTCGGGCGCGCGTACCGGCGACACCTCCGCCGCGAGATCGACGACGTCCCCGACCACGTCGCCGTCATCCAAGACGGGAACCGGCGGTACGCCCGCGAGCGCGGTGACGACGCCCCCGACGGCCACCGCGCCGGCGCGGACACCACCGAGCGCGTGCTCGACTGGTGCGCCGACCTCGGCGTCTCGGAGCTCACCCTCTACGCCTTCTCCACCGAGAACTTCGAGCGCCCCGACGAGGAGCTGGAGCCCCTCTTCGACCTGTTGGAACGCAAGCTTCGCGAGTTCGCCGACGCCGACCGCGTCCACGAACAGGGCGTGCGCGTCCGGGCCATCGGCGAGGTGTCCCGCCTCCCGCTGCGCGTCCGCGACGCGGTCGACTACGCGGAGCGGCGCACCGCCGGCAATGACCGTTTCACGCTGAACGTCGCGCTGGCGTACGGCGGCCGGACCGAACTGCTTGACGCCGCGCGCTCGATCGCCC
The DNA here is from genome assembly GCA_051745525.1 of Methanobacteriota archaeon. Taxonomy (GTDB): domain Archaea; phylum Halobacteriota; class Halobacteria; order Halobacteriales; family Haloferacaceae; genus Halorubrum. The sequence continues at coordinate 25,712 of JBNJEE010000011.1, forward strand.
GCGACGTCGACGCCGGCCAGATGGCGCCGGAGGACGTCGACGTCGAGACCGTCGAGTCCCGGCTGTACGACCGACCCATCCGCGACGTGGACCTGATCGTCCGCACCGGCGGCGACGAGCGCACCTCGAACTTCCTCCCGTGGCACGCGAACGGCAACGAGGCGGCGGTCTACTTCTGTGCGCCGTACTGGCCGGAGTTCTCCGAGGCCGACTTCCTGCGCGCGATCCGAACCTACGAGTCGCGTGAGGAGTCGTGGCAGCGCGCCCGGGCGGAACGGGCCGCCGCGCTAGTGCGCGCGCTCGCCGAGGTCGAGTTCGCGGAGGCCCGCGCCGCCGCCTCGCGGCTCCGCGACCGCGTCCCGCGGCTCGACCGCGGCGACCTCTCCGACGACGCCCTTGGCATCGCGGAGGGCGACGCGGTCGGCTCGGCCGACGGCGACGCCGCCGGTCGCATCGACGGCGACGCGCGGGACTCGTCGAGAGCCGACTAAGCGGCGTCCGGCGCGATCCCGCCCTCGTTCCGCGTCAGCAGGTACACGGCGAACGACGAGAGCCAGTGCGACCCCGCGTAGTCGTCGGTGAGCACGTCCGCGGCCCCCGCCTCAACGTGGCGGCGCGCGGCGGCGTTGAGGGGCTCGCGGAGCCGGGTCGCCGCCGGTTCGTCCCGCCCGTCCAGCGCGTCGGCCAGCCCGGCCAGACACCACGCGCGAGAGACGTTCAGCCCGATCAGGTGTATTGCGGCGCCGTCGCCCTCGTCGGGTTCGACGTCGACGGGCGCGAGCATCGCGTCGTGGGGCGGCGCGGTCAGGTCCGGCAGGAACTCGTCGAGCCACGCCGCGAACGGGTCGGGGTCGAGGACGCGGCGCACGAGGTCGGCCTCGACGAGCGCTGGAGAGAGGAAGTCCCAGCCGACCGGCTCCGCGCCGACGACCGCGGCGGTGTCGTCGGCGTAAAGACGGCGCGCCGTCGCCTCGGTCTCCGATTCGAGGTCGTCGTCGCCGAGGATCCGCGCGTAATCGAGGACGCCGGCGAGCGCGAACGCGGTGTTGCCGTGGGTGCCGACGCGGTGCGGGCGGTCGATCTCGAGGAACGACTCGCGGGTCCCGCACCGGACCCGGTCTTCGAGCGGGCGGAGCGCCTCGCGCCACGCGTCGGCGCGCGGGTCGTCCCACAGGGCGAGCTCGGCGGCGAGGCGAAGCAGCCACGACCAGCCGTACGGCTCCTCGAAGCCGGGGTTCTCGTCGAGGTAGTCGACCTCGCGAGCGACGTTCTCGGGAGTCAACCGCTCGTCGATTCCGGCCGCGATCTCGGCCTCGTCCGGGTGATCGGGGACGAGCCGCAGCGAACGCACGAGCGCCCAGTGGCTGTGGACCGCCGAGTGCCAGTCGAAGCAGCCGTAAAAGACCGGGTGGGTCTCCGCGGGGCGCGGCGGCGCCTCCGGTCCCTCCACCGTCCCCTGGTAGTGCGGGTACTCGGTCTCGACCCCGTCGAGCGGGTGGGCGGCCAGCGCGGTCGCGACGGCGTCGTCCAGCGCGTCGGCCCGCCCGGTCCGGAGCGCGTCCGGCGACAGCTCCTCGAATGCGTTCATGCCGAAGGGTCTGCGGGGCGCCTGTTCAATTGATCGGTGGCGTGCGAATCGCCAGCATTCGGGTTCGCGTTTCGCAGAAAGCGTCGCGGACGCGGTCAGGCAGGGTTCTTCCGCGTGAGGTCGCTGCCGCAGATCGGGCAGCGTTCCTTGTTCTCGTCGAAGGTGCGGTTACAGCCGACACACTGGAAGCGCCACTCCCGCTCCTCGGAGATGCCGTCGCGGGCGATGGCCTCGACCGGGAGGTCGAGCCGCTCGGCGACGTTCTGCATCGCGTAGTCGTCGGTGACGAGCGTCGCGTGGAGTTCCAGTGCGGTCGCGATCAGCCGGATGTCGGTATCGGACAGCTCCGCGGCGTCTCCCGAGCCCTTCGCGGCGCGGTGGACCCGGTCGACCGCCTCCGGCGCCGGGACGTGGACGGTCATCCCCGAGCCCTCCATCGCGTCGAAGCGGAGCGCCACCTCGCCGGTGAGCTCGTCGTGGACCGCCGGGATGGAGACCACGTCGTCGTCTGTCGTGTACTCGTGGATGAACGCGGACGAGTCGAGGACTTGCATCAGCGGGCGACGACGATGTAGTCTTTCACCGCCTGGACGTTCGCGACCGGGACTCGGAGCCGGCCCATCTCGTCGAACTCGAAGTCGACGCGCTCGGCCCTGAGCTGCTCGTGCGGGCTGACGAGGAGGTGGTTCAGCTCCCCGGACTCGAGGTTCATCGTGATGTTGTACAGGTCCCCGAGTTCGGTGCCGTCGGAACTCATCACCGCCTTCCCGGAGAGGTTCTCCGCGAGGATGTCGACCATACCCCCACGGTCCCGGGCGACGGTATTAAACGCCACGGGGCGTCGGACGGGCGACGGACGCGGATTCGCGCTTGTCGGTCCGGTTTGTCGCAGCATTTTGAAAGGCTTAACTGACGCCCGGGCGGAACTGACGGTATAACCTTCTCGGGGCGATCACATATGACCGACCACACACACGCGGACACCCTGCGAACCCCCATCGTCGCCGTGCTGGGCCACGTCGACCACGGCAAGACGAGCCTGCTCGACACGATCCGCGGCTCCGCCGTCAGCGAGGGCGAGGCCGGCGCGATCACCCAACACATCGGGGCGACGGACATCCCGCTCGACACCATCTCCGGGATGGCGGGCGAGCTCATCGACCCGTCCGACTTCGACCTTCCCGGCCTCCTCTTCATCGACACGCCGGGGCACCACTCGTTCTCGACGCTGCGCGCCCGCGGCGGCGCGCTCGCCGACATCGCGGTGCTCGTCGTCGACGTCAACGACGGCTTCCAGCCGCAGACGGAGGAGGCGATCGACATCCTCCGACGGACGGGGACCCCGTTCGTCGTCGCGGCCAACAAGGTCGATACGACGCCCGGCTGGAACCCGCAGGACGGCGAGCCGATCCAGAAGAGCATGGAGGCACAGTCCGAGCGCGCGAAGTCGATGCTCGACGAGAACCTCTACGAGATCATCGGCCAGCTGTCCGACGCGGGCTTCTCCGCCGACCTCTACTGGCGCGTCCAGGACTTCCAAAAGAACATCGGCGTCGTCCCGCTGTCGGCGCTCACCGGCGAGGGCGTCCCGGACCTCCTCACCGTCCTGATGGGTCTCTCCCAGCGGTTCATGAAAGCGGAGATGGCCATCGACGTCACGGGTCCCGGCGAGGGGACGGTCCTCGAGGTGAAAGACGAGCGCGGGTTCGGCGCCACCGTCGACACCGTCGTCTACGACGGCGTGATCCGAAACGGGGACACGATCGTGGTCGGCGGGCAGAACGAGCCGATCGTCACCGAGATCCGCGCGCTGCTTCGGCCGCGTCCGCTCGCGGAGATCCGCACCGAAAAGCAGTTCGAGAAGGTCGGTGAGGTCGCCGCCGCGGCCGGCGTGAAGATCGCCGCGCCCGACCTCGACCAGGCCATGGCGGGCGCGCCCGTTCGGGTCGTCCGCGACCGCACCGTCGACGATGTCGTCGAGGAGGTGAAGGCGGAGCTCGCGGAGATCGAGGTCGAGACGGCCGACAACGGCGTCGTCGTCAAGGCGGACACGCTCGGCTCGCTGGAGGCGATGGCGAACGCGCTCCGCGAGGCCGAGGTCCCGATCCTCCGCGCGGAGGTCGGCGACATCGCGCCGCGCGACATCGCAGTGGCGGAGACCGCGAACCAGGACGAGCACAAGGCGATTTTGGGCTTCAACGTCGACCTCCTCCAGAACGCGGAGTCGGACTTGGAGAACGCGGACGTGAAGCTGTTCAAGAACGAGGTCATCTACCAGCTGGTCGAGGACTACGAGCGCTACGTCGAGGAGAAGCAGCGCGCGCAACAGGAGACGGTGCTGGACAAGGTCGTGCGTCCCGCCCGCTTCCGCATTCTCCCCGACCACACGTTCCGGCAGAACGACCCCGCGGTCGTCGGCGTCGAGGTCATCTCCGGCACCCTCCAGAACAACCGCAACGTCGGCTACTTCGAGGGCAACGAGTTCGAGCGTGTCGGCGGTCTCTCCGGCATTCAAAAGCAGGGCGACGACGTCGACGAGGCGCGGGCCGGCGAGCGCGTCAGCATCGCCATCGACGGCCCCACCGTCGGCCGCGACATCGAGGAGGGCGACACGCTCTGGACTGAGGTGCCCGAGAAGCACGCGAAGATCCTCGAACAGGAGCTGAAAGAGGAGATCACCGCAGACGAACGCGAGGCGCTTCAGGGGTACCTGGAGACGCGCCGGAAGCGGGACCCGTTCTGGGGCAAGTAACGCCCCGGCGCTCCGGGAGCCTCCTCACCCGTACACCAGAATGACCACGGCGACGAACGCTAACTCCCCGCCGACGAGAAGCGCGGCGAGCACCCACGTTCGGTAGGTCCAGAGCCACTCGCGGGCCGCCGCGAACCGGTTCTCTCCGGCCGACTCCGACTCGGCGCGGTACGCGGCGTCGACCTCCCACCCCGTCTCCGGGTCGTACGTCGCCGGGACGCGGGTCCCGACGAGCTCGTCGACGTCGAGCGGCGAGACGCCCGCGGCCTCCAGGAATTCGAGAAAGTCCTCGGACTCCTGAAGCGACCCGTCTCGGGGGGCGTCGAACCGCTCCGTGTGGGTGGCGTCCCCGTGGGGTGGGCGCATCTCGACGGCGACGCGGTCGCCGACGGAGCGCACCCGGGTGACGATCAGCGCGTTCTCCTCGTCGTTGAGGTACGCCTCGCGGAGCCGGCGCTTCACTTCTTCGTCGACGCCCGCGTCGTCGAGGTCGTCGGGGAGCGGGTCGGCGTCGTCGGGGAGCGGGTCGGCGTCATCGGCGCGTTCGCGGTCGGCGGTCGTCGAGACGCTCTCGTCACCGCCGGATCGGTCCGCCATCGATGAGGGGTTGGCGACGCGCTCCAATAAGGACACGGCCGCTACACGTGCTTGGTTTCGCTGCGGACGGCCCGCGGGCCGAGCCCGCCGAAGCCCCAGCCGCTCGGCCGTACGAAGGTGACTCTTATAAATCGGCGATCGACACGAACACCATCGAAGCCCCAGTCGCGAGGGCGGCGCACGCTCGCTGCGCGCTTCAGTCGCTCGCTGCGCTCGCTCCTTCCAGTGCTTACGTCGCCTGCGCCGCCCTCGCGACTGCCCCTTTGAGTCCCGCCCCGCACAGCCCCGCGCCTCACACCTCCCCAGCCTCGTCGCT
>JBNJEE010000209.1:0-3013 GCA_051745525.1 Methanobacteriota archaeon
GCTCGAACGAGAGCAGTCCGAGCGAGAAGAAGTAGTCGTGGTAGTAGTTCGGCTCCGCCTCGGCGAAGTAGCCGTCCATGATCTCCTCGTAGGAGCCGCCTCGCCGGAAGTAGTTCCCGGTGGTCGTGACGCCGCCGACGAGGTCGGAGCGCGACTCCGTCTCCGCGTCGGCCGCGAGGCCGCGGTAGATCCCGTGGTGGGTGTGCGGGTCGATGGCGCCCGGGAGGACGTGTTTGCCCGCGGCGTCGACGACGCGGTCGCCGGAGAGGGTCCCCGGACTCGCGATCGCGGCGATCTCGTCGCCGTCGGCCGCCACGTCGGCCTCGAAGGCGCCGAGCTCGGGCGTGACGACAGTTCCGTTCGCGACGACGAGGTCGTGTACGGGACCGGTCATCGCGCGCCCTCCGTCGGTTCGCTCGGGGTCATTCCGCGATCCCCTCGACCCACGCTTCGACCTCGTCGCGTTCGAGCACCTCGGCGTACTTCATCCAGAGGTCCATCAGCGCGATCTGGTGGCTGGCCTCGATGCGATCGAAGACGCACTCCTGCGGGAGCACGACGTTGAACCCGTTCTGCTGGGCGTCGATCGCCGTCGCGCGGACGCACCCGCTCGTGGAGTTGCCGACGATGATCACCGAGTCGTGGCCGCCGCGGACCAGCCGCGAGAGCAGGTCGGTCCCGTAGAACGCGGAGGCGTACGACTTGTCGATCACCGTCTCGCCGTCTTCCGGCCCGACCGCGTCGACGATGTCGAGGTCCTCGTGGTCGGAGTCGTCGTAGCTCGACGGGACGACCCGGGTGTACGTGACCGGGACCTCGTGGTCCCGGGCGAACTGGAGGAACGGACCGATGTGGTCGATCGCGTCCCACGCGATCTCACCCATCGCGGTGCGGTACTCCTTGACCGCGTCGAGGATCGGTTCGTCCTCTCCGACGACGAGCCGCTGCATGTCGATGACGAGGACCGCGGGGTTCTCACCCATCCCCCTGGACTCCCACGAGGACGCGCCCTCCTTGTCGTATCCGGCTGCGGAGATGACCTGCTTGTCACGGTCGCTGAGCAGCCCCTCCCAGGTACGCTTTGTCATTGTGAACACGTGCCAGTATACCGAGCGAGCGTATAATTCTGTGGGTGGAAGGGATCACTGCCCCGTTCACCGCGTCGGCGCGAAGGCGGCGAGCGTCCGATCGACCGACTCCCGGTCGCTCCCCGACGGCGCTCGCACGATCGGCAGGTCGACGCCGGCCGCGCGGAGGTCGTCCAACTGCGCCCGAGCCGTCTCCGGCGTTCCGACGACCGCCAGCCGGTCGAGGAGTTCGTCGCTGATGCGCTCGGCACCCGCCTCGGTCGTCGGAGCCGCCCGGGCCGCCTCGACGTCGTCCTCGAACCCCGCTTGCTCGGCGGCGCGGTCGTAGTAGCCGGGGATGTCGCGCAGGTAGTAGGCGACGTGCTCGGCGGCCGCCCGCTTGGCGCGTTCGGGATCCTCGTGGACGGCCGTCAACACGTACATCGCCACGTCGATCTCCGACGGGTCCCGATCGGCTCTGGCCGCGCCGGTCGCGAGCCAGTCCCGCGCCTCCGCGAACTGGGACTCGGGGTACAGGTTCGGCAGCCAGCCGTCAGCGTACTGCCCGGTGAGCCGTACGTTCCCCGGCCCCAACGCGCCGTTGTAGATGGGGATCGCCGCCCGCTCGGGCTCGAACGCCTCCCAGAACGCCGTCCGCGACGGCGAGAAGAACTCCCCGTCGAACCCTTCCGGGTCGCCCCGGAGGTACCGGCGGATCAGTTCGATGTACTCGGCCATCCGCGGCAGCGGCCGCTCGAACTCCGCGCCGTGGAACCCCTGGACGACGCCCGGATGGGCGACGCCGAGTCCGAGGATCGCCCTCCCGCCCGAGTGCGCGTCGAGCGTCGCGACCGCCTGCGCGATCGCGGCCGGCGTCCGCGAGAACACGTTGACAATCCCGGTCGCGAGCCCGATCCGATCGGTGTGTGCCGCCCACCGTTCCAGCTTGCCGAACGCGGATTTGCCCTGTCCCTCGGCGGCCCAGACGCTCTCGTAGCCCAGCGCCTCCGCGCGGCGGACCAATTCGAGGTCGTCTCGGAGCGCGAAAAGGACGCCGACGCGGTCGCCGTCGTCGCCGCCGTCTCGGACCCCACCGTCTCGCCCTCCGTCGTCTCCGTCCTGCCCTCCATCGGTCGTGACCTCGTCTCTCTCGCCGGTCGAGGGGCTCACGATTCCACCACGCCCTCGACGGCGAGGTCGTTGTACACGTCAAGCCGTCGGATCGTTCCGTCCCTAACCTCGTAGACGTCGACGTATCGAACGTCCTCGAACGACTCACCGTCGTTGTCGACCCCGTGGAGGGTGCCTTGGCTGACGACCCGGTCGCCGTCGACAGTCCACCGGCCGAACTCCTTGCCCGCGCGTTCGTAGCGCGGCTCAAGGAACGCGAGGAACGACGCCGCAGCGTCGGGTCCCTCAAACCGCGCTCCCGGGAGCGTAACAACGGCGTCGTCGTCGAACAGCTCGCCTATCGTGTCGCGGCCGGCGTCGTCGGCCATTCGCTCGAAGAACTCCTCGACGGTCTCCCGTGGTGAGCGCGTCATGAGATCCCTTCGCGCGGCCAGCGATATAAATCGGATCCACCGCGGAGGGCCGGCGACTGCGGAGACGTGGCCGGCGATCCGCGACGCGACTCACTCGGGAGCGGGCCGACCGCTCGGTCCGGACCAGGCTGACTGCTCGGTCCAGATCGGACTGACTGCTCGTCCGGATCGGACTGACCGTTCGGTCTAGATCGGACTGACCGGTAGCTTTACGCGGGGCTGTTTCTTGTCTCGTGGTATGGTATCACGTGATGTGGAGCCCCAGCGGCGCACGCTGGACGACGCGAGCGCGGAGGTCGTCTCCGCCGACGAGGTCGAGTTCGACGTGGAGACCGACGTGCTGGTCGCGGGGGCCGGCGGGTGCGGGCTCACGGCGACGCTCGCGGCCTGCGAGAACGAGGA
>JBNJEE010000089.1:0-10484 GCA_051745525.1 Methanobacteriota archaeon
CCCGCCTCCGTGCGCTCGAGGTCGTCGAGGCGGTCGGCGGCGCTGTATATCACTTTCTTGGCCGCTAGCAGGTCGGCGTACGCCTCCGCGAGCGGGTGTTGGACCGCCTGGTTAGCGCCGATAGGACCGCCGAACACCTCGCGCTCGTTCGCGTACTCGATCCCGCGCTCTAAGGCGACCTCGCCGAGCCCCAGACACTCGGCGGCGATCACCAGCCGCTCCTCGTTGAGCCCGTCGAGGACCTGGTAGAAGCCGCGCCCCTCCTCGCCAATCAGGTTGCGCGCGGGGACGCGGAGGTCGTCGAAGTACAGCTGATAGGAGTGGACCGCGCGGCTCGCGCTCTTCGGAATGCGCTCGATCTCGAGCCCGTTCCCGTAGGCGTCCTCGAGGTCGACGAGGATCATCGAGATGCCGCGGGTGCGCTTCTCCACCTCCTCACGGGGCGTCGTCCGCGCCATCAGGAGGAGGTAGTCGCTGTCCTCGACGCGCGAGATCCACACTTTCTCGCCGTTGACCACGTACTCGTCTCCCTCCCGTCGAGCCCGCGTCTCCATCGCCGTCGAGTCCGACCCGGCGTTCGGCTCCGTGAGTCCGAACGCCTGGATGCGGGCCTCGCCGTCGGCGACGCGAGGCAGGAGGTCTGCTTTCAGCTCCTCGTCGGCGTACTTCACGATCGGCACGGAGTTGTAGATCCCGCCGTGGATCGACTGGGGCCCGGCGAACCCGCCCCCGCTCGCGGCGATCTCCTCCATCATCACCACGGCCTCGCTCGTCGACATCCCGACGCCGCCGTACTCCTCGGGCACGAGCATGCCGAGCCAGCCGTCGTCGGCGAGGGCGTCGACGAACTCTGTCGGGTACGTCGCCGTCCGGTCGCGCTCGCGCCAGTACTCGTCGCCGAACTCGGCGCAGAGGTCGCGGATGCTGCGCCGCACGAGCGACTGCTGTTGGGTGAGTTCGACCGAGTCCCGCCAGTCCTGTGTCATGGTTTTTCCTCCCAGTCGCGGCCAATAAGGGTTCGTGAGCGGGCAGTACGCGCCGGCTCAATCGACGGCAAATTGTCGCGACGGCACCGGTTCGGTTGCCGCGACGGCACCGCTTATGCCCCGGGAGGTGGTGGCTGGCGGTGAATGGACCGCTCCTACTGGCGCACCGTCTCGCTGGTGACCCTGTGGCAGGTGTCCGCGAGCATCTGTTACTACACCGTCTTCGCCGCGACGACGTTCTTCCGCGACGAGTTCGGGCTCTCCCGGTTTCAGGTCGGCCTCGTCGTCACGACGCTCACCCTCGGCTACGCGCTGTTCCTGCTACCAGTGGGCGCGATAACCGACCGCGTCGGCGAGCGCAAGACACTCTCTTTAGGCCTCGTCGGCCTCGCCGCGGGGATGGTGCTGGTCGCCGGCGCGCCCTCCTACGCGCTCCTCTTAGTCGCCGTCTTCCTGCTCGGCTCCGTCTACAGCACCGCGATGCCGGGGACGAACAAGGCCGTGTACGACAGCATCCCGCCCGGCCGACAGAACACCGCAATGGGGATCAAACAGGTTGGCGTCACCGGCGGCAGCGGGATCAGCGCCCTGCTCGTCACCGGCCTCGCGGGCTACCTCTTCTGGCAGGCCGGCTTCCTGATCGCAGCCGGGGTCGGCTTCGTCGTCGCGGTCGTCTTCGCCGCCCTCTACCGCGGCGCCGGCGGCGGCTCGACGAGCCGGCCGGATCTCCGCGGGCTGGCGGGCAACCGCCCGTACGTCCTGCTCGTCGTCGCCGGGCTGTTCCTCGGCGCCGCGTTATTCACGACGACCGGGTACACCGTCCTCTACGTCGAGGAGTCCGTCGGCGCGTCGGTCGCGTTCGCCGGCACCGTGCTGGCGGTCGTCCAGCTGTTCGGCAGCGGCGGGCGGCTCCTCGGCGGGTGGCTCTCCGACCACCTCCCCGGCGAGCCACAGACTCGGATCGGCGGCATCCTTCTGGTCCAGACGGTCGCGAGCGCGGCGCTGTTCCTCGTGGTCGCGCGGACCTCGACGGCGGCGACCGCCGCGGTCGCGTTCGCCGCGCTCGGGTTCTTCGTGTTGGGGTTCACGGGGGTCTACTACTCCGTCATGGCGACGCTCGTCCCGGCCGAGCAGATGGGGAGCGCGACCGCCGGCTGTCAAGTCGCCTTGACCTCCGGGGCGCTTTTCGCCCCGCCCGCGTTCGGCTACCTCGCGGACACGGCGACCTACCGCGCGAGCTGGACGCTGCTCGCGGGGGTGTGTCTCGTCGCCGCCGTCCTCGTCGTCGCCGTCATCCGTGCCGAGCCGCCGGTCGGCGAGACGGCGATGGCCGAGTAGCGCGGCCGCGACGCGTCGGGGCGCCACGGGCGGCTCGGAGTTTCGGCAACCGCGGCGGCTACCCCCGAGGTTATCACCCGACCAGCCGAACCGTCGGCGCACATGGACGCCGCCGAGCGCCGGATCGTCACCTTCACCGCGGGGTCGCACGGGCTCGTTCACACCTACGAGCTGTCGATCCCGATCCTGCTGACGGTGTGGGTCGGGGAGTTCTCGACGACCGCCGCCGCGCTCGGCGTCGTCGTCACGCTCGGCTACGGGCTGTTCGGCGTCGGCGCGCTGCCAGGCGGGGTTCTGGTCGATCGGTTCGGATCGAAGCCGCTCATCCTCGCCTGCCTCGCCGGGATGGCGGGGTCGTTCCTCCTCGTGAGCCTCGCGCCGACGCTCCCCGTCCTCGCCGCGGCGATCGCGATATGGGGGCTCACCGCGAGCGTCTACCACCCCGCGGGGCTGTCGCTGCTCTCGAAGTCGATCGAGCAGCGCGGGACCGCGCTCGGCTACCACGGGATCGGCGGGAACCTCGGGATCGCGCTCGGCCCCCTCGCGACCGCGCTGCTGCTCTTGGCGTTCGACTGGCGGCTGGCGACGGCGGCGCTCGCGCTTCCCGCGGCCGCTGTCGCCGCGTACGGCGTCACCGTCGACGTCGACGCGGCGCTTTCGCCCGCGGACGCTGCCGAGGACGGCTCGGCCGGCGATGGTGGCGCGGCCGGCGAGGGACGCTCGAACGAGGACTCGGCCGGCGGAACGAAGGGCGAGGTCTCGCTGTCGTCGATCGCGGCGGACACGCGGCTGCTGATCGCCGGCGGCTTCCTCGTCGTGTTCGCGTTCGTCACGTTCAGCGGGCTCTACTACCGGACGTTTCTCACCTTCCTCCCCGACCTCCTTGGCGACGTGCTCGGCGGGCTCGTCGACATCCAGCTCGTCGACCCGTCGAGCCCGTACGCCGACCAGTTCGACGTGGGCCGCTACCTGTACGTGGCGGTCCTCACGGTCGGCGTGCTCGGCCAGTACCTCGGCGGGCGGATCGCCGACCGCGTCCCCCCGGAGCGAGGCCTCATCGCGGTGATGGGCGTTCTGTCCGTGCTCGCGCTGCTCTTCATCCTCGCGACGGGCGCGGTCGCCACGTTCCTCGCGGTGTCGCTCGCGCTCGGTGTCGCGCTGTTCACGGTCCAGCCGCTCTCGCAGGCGACGGTCGCCGCCTACTCGCCGAGCGAGGCGCGCGGCCTCTCCTTCGGCTACACGTACGTCGGGATCTTCGGGATCGGCGCGCTCGGCTCGACGCTGGCCGGGACGGTCCTCACTCGCGCCGGGCCCCGAGAGCTGTTCGTCGTCCTCGCCGTCATCGCGGCGCTCGGCGCGCTGTCGGCGGTCGCGGTCACGCGGTTCGCGACGCGGCGCGACTGAGCGCGGCCCGCCGGTCGCTCCACCCTCGACCGCTCCGCCCCCGACCGATCCGCGCTCGACTCGCCGACTGCGGGGCGTTCGCGGGCGCTCGGATCCGGCGGGGGTATTTAAGAAGGCCGGCGTTCAACCCCGGCGTATGTACCACGTCCTGTTGCCGGTCGACATCGAGACGGACCGCGCGCTCTCGCAGGTCGACATCCTCGAATCGCTCCCGGCGGACTCGGACGAGACCGAGGTCACGCTGTTGCACGTGTACGAGTCCGTCGACGCGCCCGCCGACGAGGCGGGCTCATCCGTCATCGACGAGATCAACGAGTCGATCGAGGACCTCCGCGGGATCCCCGACTCGCTGGAGGCCGTCGAGGCGCGGCTCGACGAGATCGGGATCGCCCACGACCGCGAGCTCCACGTCGGCGACGCCGCGGACGCGATCCTCGCGGTCGCGGCCGACCGCGACGTCGACTCGATCGTGCTCGGGATGCGCAAGCGTTCACCGGTCGGCAAGGCGCTGTTCGGCAGCGTCAGCCAGTCGATCATCCTCAACGCGGACCGCCCGGTCATCGTCGGGAAGCCGTCCGAAGAGGGCTGAGCGGCTCGCCACGCCTCCGCTCTCTTACTCCGCCGTTGCTGCGTCGACGAGGTCCGCCACGGACCGCCCGTCGAGCGACTCGACGACGGCCGCGAGCCGGTCGGCGTCGACGCCGCTGCCCGCCACCAGGCCGGCTGCCTTCGCCTCGGTCTCTTCTGCCGACATCGGCTTCTCCGGTTCGCCGAGCGGCACGCTCACAGACGCCTCGCGCGTCTCGCCGTCGGCGGTCACGGTCACCCGAGCGCCCCACTCCTCGGGGAACCGGTCCTCGATCGCCGGGTCCGTCCCGACGCTCGTCGCGTCCATGAGCCGGCGGACCTCGGGGTCGTCCCACCGCGGGGGCCCATCGAGCCGGCCGACGGCGCGCAGGAACGCCTCGGCGTCGGCGGTCCCCTCGGCCAGCGTGAGCGCGGCCGCGAACGGCGCGGAGAACTGGCAGTCGACGAACCCGTCCGGGCGCCGCTTCGCGTCGATCGGGTCGCCGGTGAGCCGGACACCGGCGCTCGGGATCGCGACCTCGATCGACTCGACCGCGTCGGGGTCGACCTCGGGGGCGATCTCCCGGAGCGCGTCGATCGCCGAGTGGAGGTACCGACAGCACGGGTACGGCTTGCGGCCCGTCTCCGCGACCGCGTCGCGCTCGTCGATCCGGTCGACGGCGGCGGGGTTCGGCTCGTCGGAGTAGGCTGCGAAGAAGCCGTGTTCGCCGTCGAGGGGGTCGGCCGCGCCGACGACCCCGGCGGCGGCGAGGTCGGTCGCCTCGATCCCGCGGCGCGCGGCGAGCCCGGGGTGGAGCCGCTTGTTCCACGCGCCGTTCGCGAGGAACTGGAGGGAGCCGGCCGCCTGGCTCCCCGCGATCCCGAACGCGTTCCGGAGCTCCTCGGCGTCGAGCCCGCGGACCACGCCCGCGGCCGCGACGGCCCCGAACGTCCCGCAGGTCGCGGTGACGTGGAAGCCGCGGTCGTAGTGGGCGTCCGGCCCGACCGCCTCGCCGACCGTACAGGCGACGTCGTAGCCGGCCGCGACGCCGGCCCGGAACCGGTTCGTGGACGTCTCTTCGCCCGCCGTCGCCTCGCCCTCGGCGGCGGCGAGCGCGGCCGCGATCACGGGCGCGCCCGGGTGGAGCGAGGAGGGGAGGTGCGTGTCGTCGAAGTCGAGGCTGTGCGCGAGCGCGCCGTTCGCGAGCGCGGCGTCGGCCGGCGTCAGCCGCTCGCCGCTCGGCAGGAGCGTCGCTGTCTGGTCGGTCTCCGGATCCGGCGCGGGGCCCGCGATCTCCCGGACGCCCTCTAAGATCGCCGGCGTGGAGTCGGCGTGCGTCGCGCCGCCGATCGCGACCGCGAACCAGTCGAGGAGGTGCGCCGGGAGGTCCGGCCGGTCTGGATCGACCGACAGGCAGTGGTCGACGATGCGGTCAGTTACCATGTCGGCGGCTCGTCGCCGCCGGCAATCAAGGTTCGCTCCGCGGCAGGCGGACGGCGTGCCGAATCGTCAGTCGTCGTGTTCGTCGTGATCGTCGTGTTCGTCGTGATCGTCGGACTCCACGTCGATCGTCACGGGTCCGTCGTCGTCTTCGGTTGGAGATTCAGCGACGCCGTCGGCGGGGTCGACCTCCTCGCTGTCCATCGACTCCACCCCACTCAGGGCGTAGCCGACGGCGTACCCCGTCGACCCGCCGATCAGCGCGCCGATACCGGCGCCGACTGGACCGCCCCGGGCGCCGAGGACGGCCCCGGTGAAGCCGCCGATCGTCGCGGCGCGCTCCGCGTCGCGCTCGGGGTCGCCGGTCGGTTCGAGCGGCTCCGGTTCGGGTCGGTTCGCGTCGCCGTGGTCGTGGCCGGTCATATCGATCAGTAGGGCCGAAACGGTGTATATGTCTCGCCGAGCCGCGCGTTCGCGGGACGTTCGCCGGCGCGCGCGCGTCTCCCTCTTGACCGGACCGGGGTCACGCCGTGTGTTTCGCTTCCTCGGGGTCCTCGACGACCTCGACACCGCGGTTGTTGACTGCGTACGGGTCGAGCCCCTGCTCCTGGAGGAACTGCTTGTAGAGTCGCTCCGCGGTCTCGCCGTCTTTCTGCTTGTCGCTGGCGTGATCACACAGCTCGACGAGGGTCTCGGGCACGTCGTTCTCGTGGACGATCCAGTGGTTGATCGTGTCCGACAGGCGGCGGATGGGCGAGGTGAAGTGGCCGTAGATGTCGAAGTTGAGCGCGTGGTGGCCGCCAAACGGGTCGTTCATGTACTTCGCGCGGGGCATCACCTTCAGCACGGCGCGCTGGATCTTGTTGAGCTGGCGCTCGGGCGATTCTTCGAGGGCGGCGTTGACCGCCTTCCGCGGGTCGTCACCCCACGCGTCGCCGGGGATCGAGACGCCGTCGAGCTCCTGGATCTCTTTTAAGGCCTCGTTCCACTGGTCCGGGGTTGGCTGCGGGTGGACGCGGTACATCGCTTCGACGCCGCGGTCCCACATCAGGGTGTGCGTCACCGCCTTGTTCGCCTTCAGCATCGACTCCTCGATGATGGTGTGCGCGCGGTCGCGCCGGGGGTTCAAGACGAGGGAGCCGTCCGCCTTGCGCTGCTCGTGCATCCGGTCGGCGAGCTCGAAGGCCAGCTGGTTCTTCTCACTGAGGGGTAACTCGGGGTCCTCGAGCCGCTCTTCGCATTCCGAGTAGGTGAGCCGCTCGTCGGAGTTGATGACGGACTTGTAGATGTTGATGTCCTCGAACGAGAGCGTCTCGTCGTCGATCTCCATCTCGACCGTGTGCGCGAGTCGGTCCTCGTTCGGCACGAGCGAGCAGACGGTCTCGGCCAGCACCGGCGGGAGCATGTGGATCGTGTAGTCGGGCAGGTAGACGGTGTTGGCGCGCTCGACCGCCTCCTCCCACATCGCGGTGTCCGGGGTGACGTAGTGGGTCACGTCGGCGATGTGGACCCACAGGCGGTAGGCGCCCTCCTCGCGTTCGATGGAGATGGCGTCGTCGAAGTCCTGCGCGTCGACCGGGTCGGTGGTCCAGGTGGTGAGGTCGCGGAGGTCCTCGCGCTCGTCGATCTCGTCCTCGATCTCCTCGTAGACGCCCTCGGTGCGCGTCTCCGCCTCGCGGAGGACCTCGCTCGGGAACTCGTCGCGGACCTCGAACTCCTCGAACAGCTCCTCGCGCTTCTCGGCGAGTCGGTCCGCGAGCGCCGGCGTGATCGTCACGGGGCCCTGGTCCTCGGCGGACCCTTGCTTCGGCTCGTCGTCTGACATACCTCCACCAACGCGGGTCCGTTAGAAAGGCCTGTCGGGCGGGTGGAACGAACGCGAGAGCGGCCTCAGACGAGCGCCGCGAGTGCCGGCGACAGCAGCAGGGCTGCGATGCCGAGCGCGAACGCGCCGAGGAGGATCGGGACCGCCGACGCGCCGACCAGTCGGAGCGCGGTCCCCCGCGTGCCCGCATCCGAGACGACGAACGGCGAGCCGCCGGCGATCCGGGATTTCACCTCGCCGACGGGCGCGTCCGGGAACGCCTCGCTGTCGCCGACGACCGTCACCTCGTCGCCCGGGCGGAGGGTCCGCTGGACGTACCGGCGCCGCGGGTCGTCGCCGATCGTGAGCGGGCCGACCTCGTACCCCGTCTCCGTGTCGTCGACCTCGTCGACCGCGTCGATGAACCCGCGGACGCGCTCGGGCGGCTCCTCGCCCGCGTCGAGCTTGACCTTCTCGTCGACGTCGAGCGAGAACGCCGCCGCCGCGGGGTCGACCTGGACGCCGGTCCCGCCGTCGTCGACCCGGAATGGAACGCCCGCCTCACCTCCGTCGATCGTGACCCACGACTGTCCTTTCCCCTGACTGCGGAGTTCGGAGACGTCGTACTCGACGCAGCAGCACGGGTCGCCGCCGAACGGCGCGGGGAGCGTCTCGCCGTCGACTTCGGCGGCGCGGCCGCTGATTCGTATCCGTCGCTCCGCACCGTCGAGTCCGCCCGGACTCGTCGCCGTCGTTCGGAGGACTCGGACCGCCTCGACGGCGCCGCTCGCGCCGCGCGCGAGGAACGCGAGTCCGAGGACCAGTGCGCCGGCGCCGGCGACGGTCGTGACGGGGTCGACGGTGCTGATGGCGGTCGGGACGAGGTCGGCGATCGCGGCTGCTACGTGGAGGGCACACATGCGTCCGGTCGCGGTACCGAGCCGCGCCGGGTAGAATTATCGGTCGCGGTCGCGGTCGGAGCGCGTGCGGTCCGACCGGCCGCGGTCGGAGCGGCTCCCCGATCCGCCCTCGTCGCTCCGGCGGTCGGCGTCGTCCGCCACCGCGTCGGCGTAGCGGTCGAGGAACTCCTCGGTGGAGAGGCCGTCAGATTCGATCGAGAGGATCAGCGATTCGAGGCCCTCGCGGGGCTGGTGGGAGATTTCATCGTCGCAGTCGGCACAGAGGTACTCGAACTCCTTGTCGCGCCGGTTCCAGCGGTCGCCCTCCTTGTCGTACTCGCGCGCGTCCTCCCGCAACACCGAGTCCCCGCACGCGATACACACGACCGTCCGCCGGTCTCGACTCCCCCGGGAGCGCCACATATGGCTTCTCTCGGTCCCGCCCCACTTAGCGTTTGGTGCGCGCGGCTGACGCCCGTCGGACGCGAATTCGCGTCAGCCTGAGGTGCCCCGTCAGTGGTCCGACGTACAGACATATTACCGTGGGCGCGCTGGTCCCCCTATGACGATCACCGAGTCCGACCTCCCGGGGGTCGGCAAGAAGTTCGAGATCGAGCTAGGCGGCGGCGAGGAGATGATCATCGTCATCCACAACACCGGGAAACGTGAGGTGTTCCGGCGGAGCGACCCGGACGCCGACTCCGAGAAGGCGTTCGAGTTCTCCGACGACCTCGCGCGGACGATCGGCTCGATCATCGAGGGGGCGTACTTCCAGCCGGTCGAGCCCGAGACGCAGGAGACGACCCTGCCGGGCGGGATCCTCTTGGAGTGGTACGAGCTCCCGCCCGGCTCGCCGCTCGTCGGCGAGACGTTAGAGAGCGCCGACATCGGCAACCGGACCGGGCTCGCCGTCGTCGCGATCCAGCGCGACGACGAGGTGCTCGACAGCCCGGGCGCCGAGACCACCCTCCGCGAGGGCGACACCCTGATCGGGGTCGGCACGCCCGAGAACTGCGCGGCGTTCGAGGAGATCCTCACGGAATGACCGGTCGGTACGGGGCGTCCGGTGTCGGCGCGATGGGGCGCGGCGGTACGGTGGGCCGTCCCGGCGGTGGTCGGTAGTGGCGCTTTTCGACGTCGGCGTCATGTTCGCCGCGGTCGCGGTCGCCGGCGCGCTCGCGAACCGCCTCGGGCAGTCCGTGATCCCCGCGTACATCCTCGTCGGGATGCTGCTCGGGGAGTACGTCCTCGGTCGGTTCGGGCTTCCGGTGATCGGGACCGCCTACGTCCCTGAGACGGAGTTCATCTCGCTGGGCGCGGAGCTGGGGATCGTCTTCCTGCTCTTTTTCCTCGGCTTGGAGTTCAACCTCGACCGGCTGCTCGCGCGGTGGCGCCCGATCGGGACGGCGGGCACGATCGACCTCGCGAACTTCGGGGTCGGACTCGTCCTCGGCTGGCTCGTCTTCGGCGCGTTCCTCCCGGCGTTCCTGATCGCGGGAATCGTCTACATCTCCTCGTCGGCCGTGATCACGAAGTCGCTCATCGACCTCGGCTGGATCGCCAACGACGAGGCGGAGCCGATGCTCGGAACCTTGGTGTACGAGGACCTGTTCATCGCCGTCTACCTCTCGGTCGCGTCCGCCTTGGTGCTCGGCGGCGGCGACGTCGCCGCGGCCGCGACCGACGTGGGGATCGCGATCGGGTTCATCGTCGGCCTGCTCGCGGTCGTCTGGTTCGGCACCCCGCTTTTCGACCGGCTCGTCGCGACGGACAACACGGAGTTCGTCGTGCTGCGCTCGGTGGCGGCGGTCGTGTTCGTCGCCGGCGCGGCGCTCGCGCTCGGCGTCAGCGAGGCGGTGGCTGCCTTCTTCGTCGGCATGGCGTTCGCCCCGACCGATCAGGCGCACGCGATCGAAACCCTGCTGGAGCCGGTCCGGGACGTGTTCGCCGCGGTGTTCTTCTTCTGGATCGGGCTCCTCACCGACCCCGCGCTGTTCGCGGACGTCGCGGCGCTCGTCGCGCTCGCCGTCGTCGTCACCACGCCG
>JBNJEE010000090.1:0-10458 GCA_051745525.1 Methanobacteriota archaeon
GAGCAAAGCTCTCTCGAACCACGCTCCTCGCTCAGTCACTCTGTTCCTTCGCTGCGGTGCTGGCGTCGCTACGGTCGCCTCGCGACTGCCCCTTTGAGTCCCACCCCGCACCGCTCCGCACAGCACCTCACGCCTCCCCAGCCTCGTCGGCGGTCCTCCGCTTCGCTTCGGACCGCCGACTCCCTCGCGCGGGCGGTTCGCGCCGCGGTGCGGCGCTCACCGGCACGCGCCACCGCACCGTTCTTTATAAGCGATCGTGCCGCCGCCAACCGATATTTAAACCACAGCTACCCCGAGTTTTATCGCCGCTCGTTCGCTCTGTTCGCCCATGAGACACGCACAGGGGCCGCTCCTCACGATCGACCTGACCGAGCGGACCGCGTCGACGGAACCGATCGACGACCGGCTCGCGTCGTTCGTCGGCGGGCGCGGGCTCAACACGTCGCTCGCGTACGACCGGATCCCGTTCGACGCCGACCCGCTCGGCCCGGGGAACCGACTCTACTTCTCCACGGGCCCGATGCAGTACTCGACGACCTCCTACACGGGCCGGATGGCCGCCACGGCGCTCTCGCCGCTCACGAACGGCCTGCTGTCGTCGAACGCGGGCGGGTTCCTCTCGCGGAACTTCACCGGCGCGGGGTACGCCGCGGTCGAACTCGTCGGCGCGAGCGACGACCTGCTCGCGGTCCACGTCCGCGAGGTCGGCGCGGACGGCGAGCCGGACGTGACCTTCGAGGAAGTCCAGGACCTAGAGCAGGCGGAGGTGTCCGCCGTCTCCGACCGATTCGCGGAGACCCACGACCTGGAGCCGGAACACGTCGCCTGCGTGGGTCCGGCGGGCGAGAACGCGGTGCGGTTCGCCTCGGTCATGACGTCGGACACGCGGGCGTTCGGCCGCGGCGGGCTGGGCGCCGTCCTCGGGTCGAAGGGCGTGAAGGCGCTCACGTTCGCGGGCAACGCGGCGGCCGAGATCGACCTCGACTGGCCCGACGAGGCGGGCGGGATCCACCGCGAGGCGGCCACCTCCGACTCGATCATGAAGCGGCAGGGAACGGCGAGCGTGACGGAGCTCGCGAACGAGGTGGAGGCGCTCCCCTCGTACTACTTCTCCGAGAGCTCCTTCGAGGGCGTCGAGGGCATCTCCGGCGACCGCGTCGAGGAGAAGAAGTACAAGAAGGGGACCTGCTCGCGGTGCGCGTTCGCCTGTAAGCTCCCCACGCGCGACGAGGAGACCGGCGTGGAGACGGAGGGACCGGAGTTCGAGACGGTGATGGCGTTCGGCTCGAACGCGGGCGTCGACGACGTCGTCGACGTGATGCGCGCGAACGAGCTGTGCGACGAGCTCGGGATGGACACCATCTCCTGCGGGAACGTCGTCTCGATGTTCCTCCAGAGCGAGGACGAGTTCGGTAACGCGGAGCTCGTCCGCTCGCTCGTCGAACAGATCGCGTACCGCGAGGGCGTCGGCGACGAGCTCGCGGCGGGCGTCCACCGCGCCAGCGAGGAGTTCGGCGCGGAGGACTGGACGGTGAAGGGGATGGCCTTCTCCGGCCACGACGGCCGGACGCTCAACGGCCAGGGGCTCGGGTTCGCGACCGCGAACCGCGGCGCCGACCACATGTACGGGGAGTTTTACCCCTACGAGTACCCGCTCGTCGACCCCGACGACGCGCTCGACCCCAAGGGGCTCGACGGGAAGCCGCCGAAGCTCGTCGAAAAGGAGAACCGCAACGCGGTCCTCGACTCCGCGGTGATCTGTAAGTTCTCGCGGGGCACCGTCACGGACGACCGGCTCGCGGCGCTGCTCGACGCCGACTACGACGCCCTCCAGTCGCTCGGCGCGCGAGTCGTCGAGTTGGAGCGCGCGTTCAACAACGCCCGCGGCTTCGACCGGAGCGACGACACGCTCCCGTACGCGGACGCCATCGAGGGGTTCGACGCGGCGCTCTCCGAGTACTACGCGCTCCGCGGCTGGAACGACGACGGCACCGTCCCCGGCCACGGCGACGGGCTCGACCCGGCGAGCGTGGCGCCCGCCGACGACTGAGCGGGGGCCTACTCGCGCACCTCGCCCGACTCGACGTCGACGCCGCGGAACTCGAACCGCGCGCCGCCCGTCTCGCTCTCGGCGAGCTCGACCGTCCAGTCGTGCGCCTCGACAACCTCGGCGACGATCTTCAGCCCGAAGCCCGTCCCGTCAGGATCGCTCGTCACCCCCGCCTCGAACACCTCCTCGCGGTTCGCGGGGTCGATCCCGGTCCCGTCGTCCTCGACGTAGAAGCCGTCGCCGTCGGGGAGCGCGCCGACCGCGACCGTTACGGCTGGGCCCGCGTGGGTGACCGCGTTGCCGAAGAGGTTCTCCAGCGCCTGCCGCAGGCGGCTCCGGTCCGCGGCGACGACGGCGTCCGTCTCGACCGACAGCGTCGCCGACTCGGTGTCCACGGTCTCCCAGCACTCGGCGACGAGGTCGGCCAGCGGGACGGGCTCCGTCCCGTCGATCCCGGAGCCCTGTCTCGCCAGCGCGAGCAGGTCCTCGATGAGCGCGTCCATGCGGTCGAGCGACCGCTTCACCGCCCCCAGCTCCTCGACGTCGATCGACTCGTCGGCGAGGCGGTCGCTGACTATCTCGAGGTTCCCGGCGGCGACGTTGAGGGGGCTCCGCAGGTCGTGCGAGACGAGGCTGGCGAACTCCTCTAAGCGGTCGCGCTCGCGGGCCACCTCCTCCTCGCGCCGCCGGAGCTGTCGCTCCCGTTCGATGCGGACGAACACCAACGTTACCGTCGCCGCCCAGATGCGCGCCACCGCGAGGTCGGAGTCGTCGAAGGCGTCGGGGACGGTCGCGCCGACGTTCAACACACCGTACCGCCCGAGGGGGACGACGAGTTCGCTGCGGATCGTCGCGTCGTCGTCGTAGCGGTCCGGGTCCTCGGCGACGTCCGCCACGTAGGTCGGCTCGCCGCTCTCGAAGGCCTCCCAAGTGATGCTCCGCCCGTTCGCCGCGAACGTCGGGTGCTCGCCGACGACCGCGTCGGCGGTGTCGGTCCAGACGATCGGTTCGAGCGCGTCCGCGTCCTCGTCGTACAGCCAGATCGCGGCGAGCGGGTGGCCCAGCACGTCGTCGACGTATGACACCGCCGCCTCGGCCGCCGCCTCCCTGTCGGTTGTCTTCAGCAGCTCCCTGGTCGCCTCGTGGAGGGATTCGAGCGTCTCCGTGCGGCGCCGGAGCGCCAGCTGTCGCGTCCGCTCGTTCGAGACGTCTATCGCCGTGACGACCGCGTACGGGTCGCCGTCGAGCTCGAAGACCCCGACGCTGACGCGGACCGGGACCACGACGCCGTCGCCGCGCCGCACGACCAGCTCGAACCCGTCGGCGAGCGACCGGGAGTCCCCGGCGCGAACCGCGTCGACCAGCGCTTCCACGTCGTGTCGGGAGCCGTCGTCCGCCCCCTCGCCGCTCGCTTCGTTCCGGGCGATCGCGGAGCGGGCGTCGTCGTCGTCCGAACCGGTTTCGAGGGCCGCTATCGACGCGGAGCCGTTCCACTCCGTCTCGGTTGGGTCCGCGAACACGTCGTCGATCGAGCGTCCCGCGAGGGCAGCCGGATCGAGGCCGAACACCGCCTCGACGCTCGGCGTGCCGGCGTGGACGACGCCGTTGCCGTCGACGACGAGGGTCGGGTCGGGGCTCGCGTCGGCCGCCTCCGGGAACCGGTCCATCGTCACTCCTCGGTCGGCTCGTGGACGTGCCCGCACTCGGGACAGCGCACCTCCTCGCCGCGGAGGTCCGCCGAGGAGGCGCGCACGTCGCGCATCACCTCGCTGATCCTGTCTTCGGCCTCCAGCTCGTCGGCGACCGCGAGGTCGACGCCCTCGACTTCGAGGAGGAACTTCGCGACCTCCGTCACCTCGTACATCATCTCGTCTAGGTCCTCGGCGGTGAAGAAACCGGACATCGCGCCGTAGAGGAACGTCGCGCCCGCCTTCGTCACCTTCTCCTCGAAGGAGTAGCGCGCCTGATTGACCGCCTGTGGCGTGTAGGTGTCGGTCATGAAGGGGACGAGTTCGGGGAGGTTCTCGCCGATCTTCGTCATCTCGACCCCAGTCTCCGTGCGGAAGTCGGCGCAGAGCCGCGCGATCGCCCACTCGCGAGCCGTGATGTACGTCCGGTCGCGGAGGAACTCGTTGACGCGCTCGTAGCGCGCGCCGTCCATCTTCTTGAACCGCTCGTACTTCCGGACGTCCCGCGGCACGTCCTCGTCGGGCTCCTCGCCGGTCGCGTCCCGGTCGTCGTCCGTGGCGGTCGGATCCCGCTCGTCGGCCGCGGTTGCGCCCGGCTCCGCGGGCGGTGTCTCTTCGTCTGTTCCGTCACCCGCTCGGGAGTCGGGCTCCCCGTCGCCACCCTGGGAGGGGGACCGGTCCTCGGGTGGGGACCGGTCCGCGGCGGAGTCGCCGGTTTCGTCGGCCGAGTCGGCCGCTGAACCGGTGTGATCACTCATACGTTCGAAACCCCGCGGGCGGGCAAAAGCCTTGTCGGTGGTCGACCGCTCGGAGATCCACTTTTGTATCGTCGCGTGGAGGGGTGGCACATGAAAGTGCTCTGCGGGATCGGCGGCAGCGACGACTCGTTCCGCGCGCTCGATCGGACGGTCGAACGGGCGGCGGTCGCGAACGACGACCTCACGATCGCCGTGGTCGACAACGAGGACTCCTCGGTGTCGCCCGACGAGGTCATACAACGTGCCGAGACCGCCGTCGAAGAGGTCGAGATCGACGCCGAGGTGCGACGCGTCGAGGGGGACCCCGGAAGCCGACTAGTCGAGATCGCCGAGACGGAGGCGTTCGAGGAGATCGTCCTCGGCGGCGGCCACACGAGTCCGATGGGGAAGATCACGATCGGGTCGATCGCGGAGTTCGTCCTGTTGAACGCCAAGACGTCGGTCACGCTGGTCAGATGAGCGACCGAGGCTACCCGGACGCGGTGGCGGACGAGTTCCCGCCGCCGCCGACCGCGTTCACCGACCGCGAGGACCGCGAGCTCGAGATACGGCCGTTCGAGGGGGACGACGTCGGCCGCGAGGCACTCGTCGAGATGTACGACGCCTTCGACCCGGCCGACCGCGCGCAAGGGATCCCGCCGGGTGGCGAGGAGCGCATCCGCGAGTGGCTCGACGCGATCCTCGACGACGACTGCCACAACGTGATCGCGTGGTGCGGCGACGAGGCCGCCGGCCACGCGACGCTCGTTCCTGACGGCGACGCCTACGAGCTCGCGATCTTCGTCCATCAGGAGTACCAGCGCGCCGGGATCGGCACCCACCTCATCCGCGGGCTGCTCGGCCACGGGCAGGCGAACGGCGTCGAGAAGGTATGGCTCACCGTCGAGCGGTGGAACCGCGCCGCGGTCTCCTTATATAAGAAGATCGGCTTCGAGACCTCCGACGCCGAGAGCTTCGAGCTGGAGATGGGGCTCCGGCTTCACGCGGGCGACGACGAGGACGCCGATCCGGACGACGCCGACGAGTAGCGTTGGCCGGAATCTTCAAGCCTTTAGGGGCGGCCCGCGACCGCTCCGGTATGAGCCACCGAATTCTGCTGTTGGGGGCGCCCGGCGCCGGAAAGGGGACGCAGAGCGCGAAGCTGGCAGACGAGTACGGCGTCGAGCACGTCACGACCGGCGACGCGCTCCGCGCGAACAAGGAGATGGAGACGGAGTACGGGACGCCGAAGTCGTTCATGGACGCGGGCGAACTGGTGCCCGACCCGGTCGTCAACGAGATCGTCGAGGCCGCGCTCGCCGACGCCGACGGGTTCGTCCTTGACGGCTACCCGCGCAACCTCGATCAGGCCGAGTACCTCTCTTCGATTACGGACCTCGACGCCGTCATTCTCCTCGACGTCGACGAAGAGGTGCTCGTCGACCGGCTCACCGGTCGCCGCGTCTGCGACGACTGCGGCGCGAACTACCACGTCGACTTCCAGCCCCCCGAAGAGGCGGGCGTCTGCGACGAGTGCGGCGGCGAGCTGATCCAGCGCGAGGACGACACCGAAGAGACCGCCCGCGAGCGCCTCGAAGTGTTCTACGACAACACCGAACCCGTGGTCGACCACTTCCGCGACGAGGGCGTGCTCGCCGAGGTCGACGGCGAGGCGACCCCGGACGAGGTGTTCGCCCGGATCCGCGACGTCGTCGAGAGCTAATCCGCGACGTCGTCGAGAGCTAATCCGCGACGTCGTCGAGGGCTAATCCGCGTCGCCGACGAGAGCTAATCCGCGTCGCCGACGAGAGCTAATCAGCGTCGCCGACGAGAGCTAATCCGCGTCGCCGACGAGAGCTAATCCGCGTCGCCGACGGAGGTCGACTCGCGTCGTCGAGGCGAGCCGATCCGAGCGGCGATCCTACAAGGTTCTTAACCGTCGACCGCTAACCGGCCGCTAATGAGCAAAGTCGAACGGCGAGTCCGCTCGCTGGTCCGCGAGGACGGCGAGATGCGGGACGCCATCCAAGTCGTCCTCGACAACGCCAGCGGCGGCGAGGTCCGCTGGGTCGACGTCCGCGACGAGATCACGAGCGGGCAGTGGGGCCGGCTCATCGAGAAGGAGATCCTCGTCGACGGCGAGGAGGGGTTCGCCCTCGCCGACCGCGAGGGGACCGAGGCCGGCATGGAGGACGACGGCGGGAGCGGGAGCGACGTGGAGACGCCCGAGACGACCACGTGGTCGAAGTGGGACAAGCTCGCCGGGCTGGCGACGGTCGGCGCGTTCGTCGGCTACGCGGTCAGTCCGGTCCGTAACGCGATCGCCGGGGGCATCGACGTGGTCCTCGGCCCGCTCCTGAACGTCGTCCCCTTCTACGTCGTCATCATGGTGATCGCGCTCGGGACGGGCCTCTACTCGACGCTGCTCCGCGCCGGGCTGATGGACATGGAGAAGATGGGCGCGTACCAGGAGCGGATGAAGGATATCCAAGAGCGCCGGAAGGAGGCGGAGGAGCGCGACGACGACGAGGCGCTCGACGCGATTCAGGAAGAGCAGATGGAGGCGATGGGCGACCAGCTCGGCATGTTCAAAGAGCAGTTCCGCCCGATGGTGTGGATCATGTTCCTCACCATCCCCGCGTTCCTCTGGATGTTCTGGGTGATCGGGTACCGCGGGTCGGACGCCGCGTACCCGGCCGTCGCCGCGCAGGAGCTCGTCGTCCCGCTCGCCGGCACGGTCACCTGGGACACGGGCATCGTCGGCCCGATCCAGATGTGGATCCTCTGGTATTTCCTCTGCTCGATGGCGTTCACCCAGCTGGTCCAGAAGAGCCTCAACATCGAGATGTCGCCGTCCGCCTCGTAGGCGACGCGCACGTTTCCGGTTCGTCTCTCGTCTTTCACTCCCGTTCGGCGAGGAACACCGCCACCGCCTCCCGCGACGGGATCGATCCCATCCCGCCGACCGACCGGACCGACAGCGCGGCGGTCGCGTTGCCGAACGCGAGTGCCTCGCGCAGAGCGTTTTCGTCGTCACCCCCGAACTTCCCCTCTGCCCCTCCCGCGAGCCGCGAGAGCACCCCCGCGGTGAACGCGTCGCCCGCGCCGGTCGCGTCGACGGCCTCGACCGAGAAACCGTCGTGTCGGACCGTTGCGGCGCCCCACGGGGCCGCGTCCGAACTGACCCCGAGCGCGCCGTCGCTCCCAAGCGTGACGACCGCGGTGTGCGGGCCGAACCTCAGCAGGTCGCGCGCCAGCTCTGTCCCCTCGCTCGTCGAGAGCCCGGCCGCCGCCACGTCCTCGTCGCTACACAGCACCACGTCGCTCTCGGCGACAGCCTCGCTGACCGCGGTCGAAACCGCCCTTTCGGTGCCCTCCGGAACCAGGTCCGGGCGGTAGTTCACGTCGAACGAGACCGGGCAGCCGGCGGCGACAGCCGCCGAGAGCAGCTCGCGAGTCGCCGCGCGCCCGTCCTGATGCGTCAGCGCCACGCCGCCGAGGTGGACCCACGGCGGTCCGCCCGCGACGTCGGTCGCGCCCTCGGCGGATTCGGGCGCGTCGCTCCCCGTCAGCGCCTCGACAGGCACCCCGTCCGGGTCGAACCCGAACGTCGCGTCCCGGGAGCCGTAGAACCCGAACCGCGGCCCGGGCGCGCCGGGCGGGGACACCACCGCGAGCGTCGTCTTCCCGTCGACGCGCTCGACGTGGGTCCCCGGGATCCCCTCGGCCGCGAGCGTCTCCGCGAGGAACGCGCCGAACGCGTCGTCGCCGAGACGCGTCCAGAACGCCGGCGGCGAGCCCAGCCGCGCGAGCCCGACCGCGACGTTCGCCGGTGCGCCGCCGGGGCGGTGGGCGAACCCGTCGGCGTCGGCGAGCGTCTCCCCCGCGCCCGGCACGAAGTCGACGAGCGTCTCGCCGGCCACGAAGACGTCCGCCATCGGCCTACTCGGCCGTCTCGGCCGCGTCGTCGTCGCTTCCCTCTGCGTCGACCTCCTCTGCGTCACTCTCCTCGGCCGCGACCGCCTCGGCGACGGCCTCGAAGGCGGCGAGGATGACGCGCTTGCACGCCTGGCCCTCGGTGCTCCAGTGGTGGGCGTAATCGAGCATGTCGTCGTAGATGTCGGGCTTACAGCCCGCCGCCTGCGGGTGGCCGCCGCCGTTCACTCGGCCGGCGACCTCGTGGGCGTGCCGGAAGTCCTCGGAGCCGCGGATCGAGGCCGACCCCGCGGGCTTGACGATCACGGCGGCGTCGGCGCCCGCCTCGCGGAGCCGCTCCGCGACCTCGTTCTGCGAGCAGCGGCCGTAGGTGACCGCGACGCGCCAGTCGCCGACCTCGTGGGTGACTGCGCGGTCGACGGCGAGGTCGATTCTGGCCTCCTTCTCGACGCGGCGCTCCTCGACGAACGACCGCACCGTCTCGGGGAGGTCGACGCCGTACGCGCCGACCACGGCGGCGTACTCCTCGGCGCCGGCCCAGTAGGAGTAGTCGGCGAGGTCGTCGGAGCGCGAGTCCTCCTTGAGCCAGAGGTCGTGGTCGCGCGTGACCTCGGCGAGTTCGGCCCAGCGGTCGTCGAACGCGTGGTCGAGCGAGCGGAGCGTCACGTCCGCGGTGCACTCCTCCTCGGAGTCGCCGACGACGAGGTCGACGCCCGTCTCGCGGACCGCCGCGGCAGTCGCGTCGTCCCACTGGTGGTGGTCGAACCAGCGGATCGAATCGGTCGACGTCGCGAGCGCCTCCAGCGGCTCCGCGATCCACTCGTAGTCGTCGGGACAGAGGTCGCAGACGAAGAGATCGATGCCCTCGTCGGCGTGCGCGGCGACGCGTTCGAGCGAAGTGTCGATCGAGTACGGGCCCGCGGAGAGCAGCCCAACCGGGGACTCGGCGTGGGCGTCCGCGAGGGGATCGTCCTCGCCGTCGTCGCCCTCTGTGTCGTCGTCCGCAGCCGAATCTTCCGACTCGTCGTCATCGTCCGCCAGCCGCGCCGCGATGGCGTCCTCGAAGGGTTCGACGTCGAGCGCGGCGTCGTACGCCTCGCGGATCATCGCGGCGCAGGCGAGGCCGTCGGCGTCGCCGTCGGCGATCACGACCGCCTCGCTGCCCTCGATCGCCTCTCTCGCTCGCCGTTCCGCGCGCTCGTCGTCCAGCGAGTCCGGGTAGAAAAAGCCCTTCCCCGGCAGTTTCGTGTACCGCGACCGGGGGGAATCCCCCGCGTCGATGAGGTCGTCGTCCATACCGTCGAGGCGGGCGGCAGCCGGAAAACTCCGCCGCTCTCGGGGCGGTTGCCGCGACCGCCGACCCACCGCGGCCGCTCAGACGGTCGTCCGCCGCGGGTCCTCCTCGGTCAGCTGTCGCACCGTCAACACCGGGACTGGGCAGGTCCGGACGACGCGCTCGGCGACGGAGCCGATGAGGAAGCGGTTCTCGCCGTGGCGTCCGCGGGTGCCCATCGAGACGAGGTCGGCGTCGACCGACCGCGCGTAGGCGTCGATCTCCGAGGCCGGGCGCCCCTCGCGGACCTCGATGGTCACGTCGAGGTCGCAGTCGCGGTCGTGCGCGGCGTCCGCGACGTGGTCGAGCGCCTCGCGCCCCTGATCGTCGAGCGCGTCGCGGAGGTCCTCCCGGACCGTGTCCGGCGACGACTCCACCTCGCCGGCGTCAACGACGTACACCGCGTGGACCTCGGCGTCGAACCGCGCCGCCACGTCGACCGCAACCGAGACGGCCCGCCGAACGCTGTCGGAACCGTCGGTCGCGACCACGATGGTGTCGAACATGGACCCTCGTTCGCCGCAACGCCACCTAAAACCCGGCGGTCGTCGGAGGGGGCCTGTGGCGGCGGACGCGCCGGCGCGGCGGAGACAGGATTTATAAATGACCGGACGGGGCGGTGGCGCGTGCCGACGAGCGCCCGAAGGGCGCGAGTCGCACGCGCGAGGGAGTCGGTGGTCCGAAGCGCAGCGGAGGACCACCGACGAGGTTGGG
>JBNJEE010000210.1:0-2976 GCA_051745525.1 Methanobacteriota archaeon
TGTTGGTATCGATCAGTCGTTTATAAGAATCACCGCCGTCCGGCCGAGCGGCTGGGGATTCAGCGGTGTTCGTCGTCGATCCGACAGCAGCCTTTATAAGTAACCGGCTGAGGCTTCGGCGGTTTTTGTTGCCACTCCGCGAGTCATCACTGATAAATGCGCAGTCGGAGACGCGACCGGCCCCACCACCAGAGCCGACCCGCTCGCGTCTTACTTCCCTTCGAACTCGGGCTCGCCGTCGCCCATGAACGCCGTGATCCCTTCCATGAGGTCGTCGGTGTTCATCACGTGGCCGAAGCCCATCGCCTCGACCTCCAGTCCGGCCTCGTTATCCGTCCGACCGGCGTGGATCGCGCGCTTCGTGTACTTCTGGGCGATCGGCGGGCCGCCGGCTAGCTGCTCGGCCAGCTCCCGGGCCCGCTCGTCGAGCTCGTCGCCGGGGACGACCTCGTTGACGAAGTCGTAGTCGGCCATCGTCTCGGCGTCGTAGCGGTCGGCGGTGAGGATGATCTCCTTTGCGCGCCCCTCGCCGACGATCCGGGCGAGCCGCTGCGTGCCGCCCCAGCCCGGCAGCAGGCCGAGGTCGAGCTCAGGCTGGCCGAGCTCGGAGCGCTCGGAGGCGATCCGCATGTCCGCCGCGGTCGCGAGCTCCATCCCGCCGCCGAGGCAGTAGCCGTCGATGGCGGCGATGACGGGCTTGTCGGACGCCTCTAACTTGCCGAACGTCTGCTGGCCCTGTCGAGAGAGCTCGACCGCGTGGATCGGGTCGGCGCCGCCCGCGGCCATGCTCTGGACGTCCGCGCCCGCGGAGAAGGCGCGGTCGCCGGCGCCGGAGAGCAGGATAGCGCGCACCTCGTCGTCGTCGTCGAGCCGGTCGACCGCGTCGGCGAGTTCGTCGAGGACCTCGCCGCTTATCGTGTTCATCCGGTGCGGGCGGTCGATCTCGACGTGTCCGACCCGGCCGTCGACCGCGACGTTCAGCACCTCGTAGTCGGGGCCGTCCGCGTCGCCCGCGTCGCCGCCTGAGTCGCCGCGGAACCCGCCCGACTCGGCGGCCTCGAGGAGGTAGTCGGTCGCCTCGTAGCGCGCCTCGTCGGTCTCCTCGGCGAGCGCGTCGAGCGTCTCGACTAAGACGTTGAGCCCCTCATCGTCCGCGAGCTTGGCCGGGCCGTCGGGGAAGCCCGCGCCGAGCTTGACGGCCTCGTCAATGTCGTCGGCGTCGGCCACGTCGTTGCCGATGAGGCCAGCCGTCTCGTTGGCCATCACCGCGAGTAGACGGCGGCGGACGTCGTCGTCGAGCGCGTCGCTCGGGATCTGGGCGCCGTCGCCGTTTTCGTAGTCGTAGAAGCCCTTGCCCGTCTTCTTGCCGAGCTCCTCCGCTTCGACCTTCTCGCCGAGCAGCGGGCAGGGGCGGTAGGCGTCGCCGAGGACCTCGTGCATGTACTCCAGCACGTGGTAGCCCACGTCGATACCCACTTGATCGGCGAGTTCGAACGAGCCCATCGGCAGGCCCATATCGAACTTCGTCGTGGAGTCGACCGCCGCCATGGTCGCGTCGCCGGACTCGACGATCCACGCCGCCTCGTTCATCAGGGGCACGAGGATGCGGTTGACGATGAACCCGGGGCTGTCCTTGCGGACGCGGACGGGGGTCTTCCCCATCGACTCCGCGAGCCCCTCGATCAGTTCGAGGGTGTCTTCTGAGGTGTGTTTCCCGGAGATGACCTCGACGAGGTCCATCCGCACCGGCGGGTTGAAGAAGTGCATCCCGCAGAAGCGCTCGGGCCGGTCGGTGACCTCCGACAGCTCGGTGATAGAGAGGCTGGAGGTGTTGGTGACGAAGACGGCCTCGTCGGGCGCGAACTCGACGACCTCGTCGTACACGTCCTTCTTGATCGCCATCTTCTCGGGGACGACCTCGACGACGACGTCGGCGCCGTCGAGTGCGTCACCGAGGTCGACGAACGCCTCGACGCGGTCGAGCGCGGCGTCCGCCTCCTCGTCGCCGATCCGGTCCTTCTCGGCGAGCTTGCCGAGCGACCACTCCATCTGGTCGTACCCGTTCTGGACGAGTTCCTCGTTGATGTCGCGGAGCGACACGTCGTAGCCGGCGAGTGCCGCCACTTCCGCGATGCCATGGCCCATGTTCCCGGCGCCGAGCACCGTCACGCGCTGGACGTCTTCGAGTTGCATACTCGAACGGTCGGAACCGTCATGGTTGAACGTTTTCATCTTCCAAACCCGAAACGCACTGTTAGTTTATTGGTGTGGGCCACGCCGAATCGCCACGCGTCGGAGCGGAACCGAAAATCGTCGCGCGTCGGAGCGGAACCGAACGTACTCGAGCGTGCGGTCCCGTCGATTCGGTATGGACGACGGAGTCGTCGGCACGGGAGAACGAGTTACGGACGCGGGCGAGCGGGCCGCGGACGCATCGGGGCCGGTCGCCGAAGTGCTCCGCGAGGACCCGACGATGGCCGCGCTGGTGGACCGGCACGGCCCGCTCGACGGCGCGCCCGCGGACGACGAGTTCGCTCGGCTCTGTACCTCGATCGTGAACCAGCAGCTCTCGACGGCCTCCGCGAACGCGATCCGCGAGCGGTTCCTCGACGTGCTGGGCGACGACCCGACGCCCGGCCGCGTCCTCGCGGCCGACGAGGAGGCGTTGCGCGAGGCCGGCCTCAGCGGCACGAAGGTCGAGTATCTGCGCAACGTCGCGGCCGCGTTCCGCGACGACGAGCGCGACCTCACCCGGAAGGGGCTCGCGGGCGTGAGTGACGGGGCGGTGGTCGACCGGCTCATCGAGATTCATGGGGTGGGTGCGTGGACCGCGCGCATGTACCTCATCTTCGCGCTCGGGCGCGAGGACGTGCTCCCCCTCGGCGACCTTGCGGTCCGGAAGGGGATCGAGCAGGCCTACAACGACGGCGCGGAGCTGTCGCGCGCGGAGATGCGCGAGATCGGCGAGGCGTGGCG
>JBNJEE010000012.1:0-30682 GCA_051745525.1 Methanobacteriota archaeon
GAGGCCGCGGCGCCCACCGCGCCCACCGCCTCGCGCTCCGGGCTCGCTCGGGAGGCTTTTTGGCCGCGACCGTGGAGGGGGTGGACATGGAGACCCGACGCGCGCTGCTCGTCGACGCGTTCGCCGCGGAGCCGCTGGCCGGGAACGCCGCGGGCGTCGTCCCGGACGCGGAGGGGCTGAGTGACGGTCAGATGGCCGCGGTCGCCGCCGAACTCGGCGCCTCGGAGACCGCGTTCCTGACGGACGGCGACGGCGGGGCCGACGACCGGCTCCGCTACTTCTCGCCGACCACGGAGGTGGACCTCTGCGGGCACGCCACGATCGCGACCTACGGCGCCCTGTTCGCCGAGAGTACGATCGACGGCGGGGAGCGCACGGTCCGCACGAACGTCGGCGACGTCGCGGTCGCGGTCGACGACGACGGGGCCGTCTGGATGCGACAGCAGTCCCCGAGCGTCGAGGTCGTCGACGTCGACCTCGAGCGGGTCGCGACCGCGCTCGGTGTCGACCCCGCCGCGCTGCGCGACGTGGGCGCGGACCTCCCCGTCGCGGTCGCGTCGACCGGGCTGCCGTTCCTCGTCGTCCCCGTGAACTTCTTGGAGCGTCTCGGCGAGGCCGACCCGGACGACGCGGCGGTCGAGCGCCTCGCCGAGGAGTTCGACGCCGCGGGCGTGTACGCGTTCACCTTCGACGCGCTCGACGCCGACTCGACGCTCCACGGGCGGGCGTTCGTCCCCTCGCTCGGCATCCCCGAGGACCCCGTTACCGGCACCGCGAGCGGAGCCGTCGGCGGGTATCTCCGGCATGTCGACGCCTTCGAGGGCGACGACCCCGACGAACTCCGGTTCGAGCAGGGTCACTTCGTCGACCGGCCCGGGCACGTCCGCGTCCGCGTCGAGGCGGGGGGCGTCCGCGTCGGCGGGCGGGCGACGGTCGCGCTCGACGGGGAGATCCGGATCCCCGACGAGGAAGACGACGAGATCATCGAGGCGTGACGCCGTCGGTGGGCCGGGGGCGCCTCCCCGCACCGGAAGCCGGCGCCGCGGACAGAACGTTTAGGCTCGCTCGCGACATAACGCGTTCATGGAGTTCGACCTTCCACGCGCGGCAGCGGTCCTCGTACTGATCGTCGCGGTCGGCGCCGGCGGCCTCATCGGCGCGGGGATGATGCCCCTCCAGACGACGCTGATGATGGTCGTTCCGTCGATGCTCGTCTTCGGCGCGCTGGCGTTCGCGATCGGCGTGAAACACGGCGAGTTCCGGGCGGGACACGCCTGAACCGACGCCGAAGGCGGGAGACGGGCGCCTGATCGCGGACCGGTACCGCCCTCCCCAGTCCGGACGGGGACCACGACCCTTTTGAAACGTCGTTGCGAACCGGGAGCCGTGCTTCCCGGGTCGCCACTCGTCGAACTGCTGTTGATCGCCGGCGGCGTCGCCCTCCTCTACGCCGGCGCCGAACTGCTCGTGTCGGGCGCGAGCGACCTCGCGCTCGCCGTCGGGCTGAAGGCGTCGACCGTCGGCGTCACCGTCGTGGCGTTCGCGACCACCGCCCCGGAGCTGTTCGTCTCCCTGCTCGGCGCCGTCACCGTGTCGACCGACATCGGCCTCGGCGCCATCGTCGGCTCGAACATCGCGAACATCGGGCTCGTGTTAGGGATCTCCGCGCTCATCCGGCCGCTCGACGTCTCCGACACCGTGTTCCGCCGGCACGTCCCGTTCATGGTGCTGGCCGCGCTGCTGCTCGTCGGCCTCGGCTGGGACGGGCGGATCGGACTCGTCGACGGCTTGGTGCTGCTCGCGGCGCTCGTCGCGTTCACCGCTGCGGTCCTCCGCAACGTCCAGCGGAACCAGTCGGCGATCACCGACGCGCAGCGCGACGAGATGCCCGACGCGAGGGCGCGCGACGTCGCGATGGTGGTCGGTGGCATCGTGGCGCTCGTGCTCGGGTCGCGGTGGCTGATCGACGGCGGCGAGTCGCTCCTGTCGGCCGCCGGCTTCTCCGACATCTTCATCGGGCTCACGGTGTTGGCGCTCGGCACGTCGCTGCCGGAGTTAGCCGCCAGCGTCGTGGCCGCGGCCCGCGGCGAGGCCGAGTTCAGCGTCGGCAACGTCGTCGGCTCGAACATCTACAACGTCCTCGCGGTCATCGGCGTCGTCGCGGTGGTGACGCCCATCGGCGTCGCCCCGAGCGTCCGCGGCTTCGAGTTCCCCGCCCTGATCGTGTTCACGGCCGTCGTCGTCGGCATGATGGCGTACGGCGAGCGGCTCACTCGGGTCGACGGCGCGGCCCTCACGGTCGGCTACGGCGTCTTCGTGTACCTCCTGCTCCCGTAGCGGGGGACCGACCCGGCGGGCCGAGACTGGACCGAGACGGGAAGGAGACGGAAACGAGGCGACGCGCGAACCGACGGGTATTCGGTCGCGGGCGGCGGAGCCGGTGGCGTGATAGCGATCGTCGTCAGCCGGGCCGACAGCGCCTCGGCGCACATCGGCGAGCGGCTCTTGGAAGTCGGCGACTGGGTGGCGCGCGAGGACGACTCGCTGGCCGACACGGACGGTGGCGGGACCTACTACCGGACGGCGGGGTTCGAGCTCCGCGAGTTCGACGACCTCCATATTCGTCTGTCGGACCCGAGCGCCGCGTTCGACTGCGACCCCGCGTTCCTCGCGTTCGTCTCCAGGCACTCGGGCGAGACCGGCGAACTCCTCACCGCGCACGTCACTGGGAACTTCGGCGGCGCCGAGTACGGCGGCGACCCCGAGTCGCTGGCGCGGGCCGCGCCCGGCGCCGAGAAGCGCGTCGTCGAGGCGCTCGCGCGACACGCCCCAGAGAGGTACGAGGTCGGCATCGAGTGTACCCACCACGGGCCGACGGACGTCGCCGTCCCGTCGCTGTTCGTCGAACTCGGCTCCGACGAGCCGCAGTGGGAAGATCCCGTGGCCGCCCGGGCCGTCGCGCGGGCGGTCCTCGACCTGCGGGGGACGGGCGCGGACCTAGTCGGCGACGGCGACGCCGGCGATGCGGCCGACACCGAGAGCCGCCCCCGCCACGTCGTCGGCTTCGGCGGCGGCCACTACGCGCCGCGGTTCACCCGTATCGTCCGCGAGACGGAGTGGGCGGTGGGCCACGTGGGCGCAGACTGGGCGCTCGCCGACCTCGGCGCCCCGGACGCGAACCGCAACGTGATAGCGGCCGCATTCGAGCGGAGTCGGGCAGAGCGAGCCGTGATCGACGGCGACCGCCCGGATCTGGCCGCAGTCGTCGAGGACCTCGGCTACCGGACGGTGAGCGAGACGTGGGTCCGCGAAGTCGGCGACGCGCCGCTTCCGCTCGTCGAGTGGCTGGAGGCCGAGATCGGTCCCGTCGACGAGGGGCTGCGGTTCGGGACGGTCGCGCTCGGCGGCGACGTTATCGACGACAACCCCAAGAGGGCCGGCGACGGCGACACCAACGCGACCGACGCGATCGGCGACGCGGCCCACGTCCGCGACCTCCCAGCGGACCTGCTCGCGCGGGCGCAGGGGCTCGACCCCGACGCGGCGCGAGAGGGGGTCGAGCGCGTCGCTGTCGCGTTCGACACGAAACAGGGCGGCACTCGTTCCGCCGGCCGCGTCGCTTTCGCGAGGGCGTCGGAGGCTCCGGGCTACGCCGACCTCGTCAGGGGGCTCGCGGCGGTGTTAGAGACGGGGTACGACGCGGTCAAGGTGGCACCAGATCGGGGCGCGGTCGTCGCCCGCGAGACCGCGTTCGACCCGTCGCTGGCGGCCGAGCGGGGCGTCCCGGAGGGACCGGCGTTCGGGCGGTTGGCCGACGGGAAGACTATTGAGGTCGACGGCGAGACCGTCGAGCCCGAGGAGGTGTCGCGGGCGCGGACGGACCGGTTCCCGATCGACGGGAGTGCGTTCGAGTAGTTTATAAGTAGCGGCGCGCCCGGCGGTCGCGCGCTCGACGCCCGTACTCTCGGCGGTCGGCGGCGGACGCCGGTGATTTCGGCGTCCGACTCGCGTCAGACGAACGGGCAAAAATAAATAGGTCCGGGTCGCAACCACACCACATAATGGACTCCATCGTTGAGGACGCCATCGACGAAGCCGAAGAGGCCCCCGCAGACGACGCCGGGGGAGCCGGCGAGAACGCCGCCGGAGGGAGCGCCGGCGCGCCGCCGCAGACCGGGACGATGACCGACGACGAGCTGCAGGACGTCCTCCAGGACCTCCAGACGAACATCACGGTCGTCGGCTGCGGGGGTGCCGGCGGTAACACCGTCAACCGCATGACCGAGGAGGGGATCCACGGCGCGAAGCTGGTCGCGGCCAACACCGACGTCCAGCACCTCGTCAACATCGAGGCTGACACGAAGATCCTCATGGGCCAGCAGAAGACGCAAGGGCGCGGCGCCGGCTCCCTCCCGCAGGTGGGCGAGGAGGCCGCCATCGAGTCCCAAGAGGAGATCCAGGACGCCATCGACGGCTCCGACATGGTGTTCGTCACCGCCGGGCTCGGCGGGGGCACGGGGACCGGGTCGGCGCCGGTCGTCGCGAAGGCCGCCCGCGAGTCGGGCGCATTGACCATCGCCATCGTCACGACGCCGTTCACCGCCGAGGGCGAGGTGCGACGCACGAACGCCGAGGCCGGCTTAGAGCGGCTCCGCGACGTGAGCGACACGGTCATCGTCGTCCCCAACGACCGTCTGCTCGACGCGGTCGGGAAGCTCCCCGTCCGACAGGCGTTCAAGGTGTCCGACGAGGTGCTGATGCGCTCGGTGAAGGGGATCACCGAGCTCATCACGATGCCCGGCCTCGTCAACCTCGACTTCGCCGACGTCCGCACCGTGATGGAGAAGGGCGGCGTCGCAATGATCGGCCTCGGCGAGTCCGACTCCGACTCGAAGGCGCAAGACTCCGTGAAGTCCGCGCTGCGCTCGCCGCTACTCGACGTCGACATCTCAGGCGCGAACTCCGCGCTCGTGAACGTCACCGGCGGAACGGACATGTCCATCGAGGAGGCCGAGGGCGTCGTCGAGGAGATCTACGACCGGATCGACCCCGATGCGCGGATCATCTGGGGGACCTCCGTCGACGACGAACTGGAGGGCGAGATGCGCACGATGATCGTGGTGACGGGCGTCGAGTCGCCCCAGATCTACGGCGGCAACGGCGAGCCGCCGGAGGGCGGGGCGCCGAGTGACGTCGAGGACATCGACTACGTCGAGTGACGGGAGTCCGGCGGCGAGGGCAGAGAGCGGTCCCGCGGGCGGCGAATCGCGCCGCGGCGCTCCGAGGCCGCATCAAAAGGTAAAAACCGTCTCGTCTCGAATCCGTTCGTAACATGGACGTTCCGTACGACCTCAACAGCTACATTCGGGTGCTGAAGCTGGCGAGCACGCCGAGCACCGATGAGTTCCTCCAGGTGTCGAAGATCGCCGGCGCCGGGATCCTGCTCATCGGGTTCATCGGCTTCCTGATCTTCGCGATCATGAGCCTGCTCCCGGGGGTCGGCGCGTAATGCCGATCTACTCGGTCAAGACGACGGCGAGCCAGGAGCGCACCGTCGCCGACATGCTCGCCGAGAAGGAGACGCCGGAGATCCAGGCCGTCATCGCCCCCGACCAGCTCACGAGCTACGTGATGGTCGAGGCGACCGACGGGGCCGCCTTCGGGCGTATCCTTGACGAGATCCCGCACGCCCGCGGCGTCATTCAGGGCGGCGACGGCCCCGCCGAGAGCCCCTTTTCCGAGGTGGAGCACTTCCTCTCGCCGACCCCGGACGTGGAGGGGATCGGCGAGGGCGACATCGTCGAGCTGATCGCAGGCCCGTTCAAAGGCGAAAAGGCCCGCGTCCAGCGGATCGACGAGGGGAAAGACCAGGTGACCGTCGAGCTGTACGAGGCGACGGTCCCGATTCCGGTGACGGTCCGCGGCGACCAGATCCGCGTGCTGGACAGCGAGGAGCGGTAGCTCCTCGGATTGCGCGAGCGGCGCGACGCATGGCGGCGTCGCGGCGGTTCCGGCGCTCTGACAGCGGACTCGCACGCAACGACAAGGGCTTTATTCGACGACGACGGACCACATCGATATGCTCGGCCACGGCGCGCCAGCGGTGTTGAGCGTGATCCCCGACACGTTCACGTTCGCGTGGATCGTCGCGGTCCTCTTCGCAGCGGCGTGGCTGCTTGACAGCCGCGGGCTGTCCGCAGGGCGGACGCTCGCGGCGGCGACGTGGGCGCTGTTCGGGCTCTTCTGGCTGTCGACGGTGCCGTACTTCGCGTTCGAACACCAGAGCTACGTCGAGTCGATCCTCGCGCTCGTCGGCTTCCCCGCCAGCGTGTACGCCGGGTACCTCCTGTACGACGGCCGGGCGTCGCTTTTCACCCTCACCCGGGCCATCGCACTCATGTTATTTATCTATCTCCCGTTCGAGACGATTCCGGCGTTCACCGTCGCCGGGGTCGCGTTCCCGGAGCCCCGTCGGATCCTCATCGAAATCGTCGCGACGCAGACGGGGATGCTCATCGACCTCCTCGGGTACGCGCCGGAGGCGGTGACGAGCAGCGAGGGGTACGACGCGGCGTACTCGTGGACGCTGGCCGACGGTCACACCGTCGTCATCCACATCGTGCTGGCGTGTACCGGGCTGGGGAGCATGGCCATCTTCGGCGGCCTCGTCGCCGCCGTCGAGGCGCCGCTCTCTCGGAAGCTCCGCGCGCTCGCGGTGTCGATCCCGCTCATCTACGTCCTGAACCTCTTCCGGACGACGTTCATCTCAGTGGTGTCGGGCAACCAGTACATGCACTGGTACCCGGACCTCGTGATGACGATGTTCGGCGCGACCGACCCGTACCGGGTCTCCTTCCTCATCTCCGACCGAATCATGAGCCAGCTGCTGGCGGTCGTGGCGCTCATCGGCATCACCTTCCTCGCAGTGCGGGAGCTGCCCGAGCTGGCGGTGATCTTAGAGGACGTCCTCTACCTGATCACCGGCGATGAGCACGACCTGACGGAAGCGCTCGACCTCCCGCGCGAGCCGACGAACCGGTAGGTCGGAGGTCGGTCCTCGACTCCGCTGAAGCCGTTACGTCCCTGAGCACCCTCCGAAATATATAGCACCATATAGCAAGCTATAGACGTGCGAGACGGGTACGACGGGCCATGACTGCGAGGACGCGAGACGGGCCGCCGGGCTCCGCCGGCGGCGCGCGGCCGCGACGAGGTGGTCCCCGGTGATGAGCGGGGTCGACCCGTTCGTCTACCTAGAGACGAACGTCGCCAAGCTCGTGCTGGCGACAGCGCTCGGCATGTTCCTCGGGCTGGAACGCGAGTGGTCACAGAAGTCGGCGGGGATCCGGACGTTCGCGCTCGTCAGCCTCGTGGCCGCGGTGTTCACGCTGCTCGACGAGCCGGGGCTGCTGGTCGTCGGCGGCGTGCTGGTGGTCGCCAGCGCGGTGCTGTTGGCGGTTCGGAGCTTCGTCGAGGACGACGTCGAGGGGCTCTCGTTGACGACGTCCGCGTCGATGCTCGTCGCGTACGGGGTCGGCGTCCTCGTCGCGGCGGGGCTGTTCATCGAGTCGGTGACGGTGGCGGTGCTCTCGTCGCTCCTGCTGGTGTTGAAACGCGAGCTCCACGAGTTCGCGTGGGGGCTCTCCCGCGAGGAGGTCCGCAGCGCGGTGGAGTTCACCATCCTCGCGTTCGTCGTCTTCCCGCTCTTACCCGCCGAGACGGTCGACCCGTGGAACGCGGTCCAGCCGCGACTCGTCTGGTCGCTCGTGGTCGCGGTCAGCGCCATCGGCTTCGTCAACTACGTCCTAGTGAAGCGGTATCAGGGGCGCGGCTACGCCGTGACGGGCTTTTTTGGCGGGCTCGTCAACTCGACCGCGGTCGTCGCCGAGATGGCGAAGCGCGCGAAGGGGCAGGCGGACCTCCGCGAGATCGCGGTGGGATCGATCCTCCTCGCGAACGCGGCGATGGCGTTCCGGAACGCCGCGGTGGTGGCCGTCTTCGTCCCCGAGGCGGCGCTCGTCGTCGGGGCGCCGCTCGGCGCGATCACCCTCGCGGGGATCGGCATCGCCGTGTGGCGCAGCGACTGGCGGACGACGATGGAGGCCGAGCTCACCTCGCCGTTCAGCCTCGGGAACGCGCTCACCTTCGGCGGCCTCTTCCTGCTGGTGTTGCTCGTCTCCGCCGTCGCCGAGCGGACGTTCGGCGCGGGCGGGTTCGTCGCCACCTCCTTCCTCGCCGGGCTGGTGTCGTCGGGGACCTCGACGACTACGGCGGTCTCGCTGCTCGGGACCGGACAGATCGGGGTCGACACCGCGGTCGCGGGCGTGGTCGCCGGCACCGCCGCCAGCATCCTGATCAAGACCGCCTTCGCGGCGAGCATCGCGCGAGAGCTTGTCCGGCCGGTGTTGCTCTGGAACCTCCTGTTGATCGCCGTGGGAGTGGCGGCAGGGCTGCCGCTGCTGCTGTTCTGAAGAGACCGACCGACGCCGAGTCGGAGATGCGGCGCCCGGACCCTCCTCAGGAGAGGTGTTCCGCGACGTCCGTCGACGACACCATGCCCACGTAGTCGTCGTCGACGACCGGGAGGTGTTTGACGCCGTACATCGTCATCATCGCGGCGACCTCCTGCAGCATCAGGTCTGGCGTCACCGTCTCGACGTCCTCGGTCATCACGTCGCGGACCGCCGTCGCCTCGGGGTCGCGGCCGTCGGCGACCGCCCCGACGACGTCGCTCTGCGTGACGATACAGCCGCCGCCGGTCGTCACGACGAGCGCGCTGATGTCCTCGTCGCGCATCCGGCGGGCGACGTCTCGGAGCGGCGCGTCCGCTCTGATCGTCTCCAGCGGCGTCGACATCACGTCCGCGACGCGGGTTCTGTCGTCGAGATCCATACTCCGCTGTGTGTTACCGTGTCGCATTACTCTTCCGGAACGCACAACGGGAGCGCGTGCGTCTCGGGTTCGGTCTGTCGAAGCCGACCCGGTTCGGCTGAGTTCGAATCGTGACCAGGCTCGACGCCCGGTCGGTCTGTCACCGCGCCTTCGAGAGGTGAGCGGTGAGGTCCGTCGTCGACACCATTCCGATCGGCCTGCCGTCGCCGTCGGTCACCGGGAGGTGGGTGTAGCCGTGGGCGGTCGGCTCCGCCAACTCGGCGACGGTGTCCTCGCGGCCCACCGTGACGACGTCGGTGGTCATGAACGCCTCGACCGGCGTCCGGTCCTTCGGGTCGTTGTCGCGGACGAGCGCGACGAAGTCCGTCGCGGTGATCAGGCCGGCCAGCGCCCCGTCGGGCTCGACGACGAGAATCGAGCTGACCCCGGTCTCGCGCATCTTCTCGGCCGCCTCGTCCGCGGCGGCACCGCGTTCGATCGTCGTGAGGTCGGTCGACATGAGCCGGTCGACTGGCACGTCATTCATGGTTCGTGATAACGCTCGGCACAGTAATCAAACGTGCGGTCGGTCCGAGAGCGCCGCGGGGTCCAACCGCGCGCGGTCCAAGGGCGAGGGATTCACTCCCCGACGAGCGACTCGGGGGCGCCGGCGAGGCCGACGAGGGCGTCCGCCTCGACGTGGTGGAGGTCGCCGGGGATCACGAGCAGGTGGAGCGGATCGCCGAACTCGCGGTCCGCGAGCGCGCGCAGCCGGTCGGCGGCGACGACCGCGTCGGGGGAACCGGCGCGGGCGACGACGACCGCGAGTTCGTCGCCCCAGTTATCGGCGAGCAGGCCGGCGGCCACGTCCGCGGTCATGTACTCCTCGTGGTCGGGGTCGGGTCCGGTCGGTCCCGTCCCCACCTTGATATCGAGGTAGACGACCGTGTGGAGCCCGCGCTCCCGATTCGCCTTGATCGTTTCGATCACGCTCGCGGGGACGTCGTCGCCGCCATGCGCGTACGGGAACGGGAGCGTCGTCGCCTTACCGAACCGGTAGTTCTGGAGCCCGGTCAGGCTCGACGCCGCCGACTGGGCGGTGACGCCGTGGACCACCCGCGTGTCGATCCCACGCTCCTCGGCCCGGAGGCGGAGGTCGGTGTGGGTGGTCGAGATCATCGTGTCGCCGGCGGTGAGGAACGCCGCGTCGCCGGACGCGGCCGCGTCGAGGACCGGCTCCGGGTCCCGCTCGACCCCGGTGCGGTCGCGGACCTCGACCTCGACGTCGTGGTACGCCTCGAGGTCGGCGACGTCGGCGCCGACCAGCCTGCTGGTGTAGAACTCCGCGAAGACGCTGTCGGCCTCGCGCAGCGCCTCGCGCCCCTCCACGGTGACGGAGCGCTCGTTGTAGAGGCCGAGTCCGATGAACGTGAGCATGCGAGCGCTCGGCGCGCGGCGCAGTAAAAGGGCGCGGACGCCGGCCGGCGCCGTGCGACGGCGTGGCAACCTAATAGACCTTCATGATTGTCCCTTGGGATTCCATAGCAAGCCCTAAGAGGGAACCAACATAACTTCAGACCACGAGGCCCACTCG
Organism: Methanobacteriota archaeon; assembly: GCA_051745525.1. Classification (GTDB taxonomy): domain Archaea; phylum Halobacteriota; class Halobacteria; order Halobacteriales; family Haloferacaceae; genus Halorubrum. The sequence continues at coordinate 10,466 of JBNJEE010000012.1, forward strand.
GGCTCACACACCACTATGACTGACGACGAACTCATCTGGCGGATATCGGGGGGATCCGGTGACGGGATCGCTTCGACCAGCCAGAACTTCGCGAAGGCCTTGATGCGATCGGGGCTCAACGTCTTCACGCATCGGCACTACCCGTCGCGGATCCGCGGCGGTCACACCTACACGGAGGTCCGCGCGTCGGCGGACCCCGTCGAATCCCGGGGCGACGGCTACAACTTCCTGCTCGCCTTGGGCGACTCGTTCGCCCGCAATCCGCAGGATGAGGCCCTCTACGGCAACGAGGAGATCAAGCCGCTCTCGGAGAACTTAGACGAACTCCGCGAGGGCGGGGTCATCATCTACGACGAGGGGCTGCTCGACGCCTCGGAGATCCCGGACTTCGACGAGCGCGTCGAGGAGAACGACTGGCACGTATACCCCCTCGACCTCCGCGGGCTCGCCCGCGACATGGGTCGCGAGGTCATGCGCAACACCGCCGGCGTCGGCGCGACCTGCGCGCTGACAGGCATGGATCTCGACCACGTCGAGGACCTGATGCGCGACGCGATGCCGGAGAAGATCCTTGAGCCGAACCTCGAGATCTTAGAGACGGCGTACAACCAGGTCAGCGAAGAGTACGACGTCGACGCGCCCGACGTGTCGGTCCCGACGGGCGAGCACGACGAGACCCAGCTGCTCATGTCCGGGTCGGACGCCATCTCCTACGGCGCCATCGACGAGGGCTGCCGGTTCATCGCCGGCTACCCGATGACACCGTGGACCGAGGTGTTCACCATCATGACCCAGAACCTGCCGAAGCTCGGCGGGATCTCCGAGCAGGTGGAAGACGAGATCGCGGCGGCCGCCCTTGCGGTCGGCGCCTCGCACGCCGGCGTCAAGGCGATGTCCGGCTCCTCCGGCGGCGGGTTCGCGCTAATGTCCGAGCCGCTCGGGCTCGCGGAGATGACGGAGACGCCCGTCGTCCTCGTCGAGGCCATGCGCGCCGGCCCCTCGACCGGGATGCCGACGAAGCCGGAGCAGTCCGACCTCGAACACGTCCTCTACACCTCGCAGGGCGACTCCCAGCGGGTCGTTCTCGCGCCCGGGACGGTCGAGGAGGCGTACGAGCAGTCGCGGATCGCCTTCCGGCTGGCCTACGAGTACCAGATCCCGACGATCCTGCTGTACGACCAGAAGCTCGGCGGCGAGATGAAGAACGTCCCGAAGAGCCACTTCGACCGGGAGCCGAACCCGACGCTCGGGAAGACGCTCTCAGAGGACGCGCTCGCCGACGAGCCGCACTCGGGCGACGGGAAGTTCCACCGCTTCCAGCACGACGTCGAGGACGGCGTCTCCCCGCGGTCGATCCCCGGCCAGAAGGGCGGTCGCTTCCTCGCGACCGGCAACGAGCACGACCCCACCGGACACATCGCCGAGTCCCCCGACAACCGCGTCGCGCAGATCGACCGACGGACCCAGAAGCTGGAGGCCATCCGCGACGACCTGGACGGGGAAGACACCGGGTCGTACGCCGGCCCCGAAGACGCCGAGTACGGCATCCTCACGTTCGGTAGCCAGCAGGGAACCGTCGAGGAGGCGGTCGAGCGCCTCAACGACGCCGGGATCTCGGTGAAGTCGTACGGCGTCTCCGACATGCTCCCGTTCCCGACCGAGCAGGTCGAGGCCTTCGTCGAGAGCGTCGACGAGGTCCTCGTCGTCGAGATGACGGCGTCCGGACAGTTCCGCGGGCTCGTTCAGAAGAACCTCGGCCGCTACGGCGAGCGGCTGTCGAGCCTGCTGAAATACAACGGGAACCCGTTCGAGCCGGCGGAGGTCGTCGACGGGTTCGAGGCCGCCATCGTCGAGGGCGACGGCGACGCGTCCGGCCATCAGACCACCTTCGTCCCTGCCGCAGGTGACTAACCAATGAGCACGTTTTCAGCAATCGGCGACGAGCGAGAGATCGACCGCGACGAATACACCCCGAGCGTCGAGCCCCAGCCGACCTGGTGTCCCGGCTGCGGTGACTTCAGCGTCCTGAAGGCGCTCAAGCAGGCGCTCCCGGAGGTCGGGCGGACCCCCGAGGAGACTCTGCTTTGCACCGGGATCGGCTGTTCGGGCAAGCTGAACAGCTACCTCGACACGTACGGGTTCCACACGATCCACGGTCGCTCGCTGCCCGTGGCCCGCGCCGCGAAGCTCGCGAACCCCGACCTCGAAGTGATCGCCGCCGGCGGCGACGGCGACGGCTACGGGATCGGCGGGAACCACTTCCTTCACACGGCCCGGGAGAACCATGACATGACGTACATCGTCTTCAATAACGAGATCTTCGGGCTCACGAAGGGGCAGACCTCCCCGACCAGCCCGAAGGGCCACAAGTCGAAGACGCAGCCGCACGGCAGCGCAAAGGAGCCGCTCAAGCCGCTCTCACTGTCGCTGAACGCCGGCGCCTCGTACGTCGCCCGCACGGCCGCGGTCAACCCGAACCAGGCGAAGGAGATCATCATCGAGGCGATCGAACACGACGGGTTCGCCCACGTCGACTTCCTCACCCAGTGTCCGACCTGGAACAAGGACGCGCGCCAGTACGTTCCGTACATCGACGTCAACGAGTCCGACGACTACGAGTTCGACAAGACGGACCGCGTCGAGGCCGCCGAGATGATGCGCCAGACCGAGGAGTCGCTCTACGAGGGCGAGGTCCTCACCGGCCGCTACTACGTCGACGAGGAGCGCCCCTCGTACGGCGCCGAGAAGCAGTCGATCGGCGAAATGCCCGAAGAGCCACTCGCCGAGCGGTACTGGGACGACGACTACGAGTGGGAGCGCTCCCACGACATGTTCCTCGACAAACACGCCTGAACGGGAACAGCGGCCGTTCTCGGCGCGGTGGGTTCGTTTTTTGATTCGCAAGGTATTTTTTCATTGGTGACAAACGGAGTGGTATGAGTACGGTATCGACGGAAGAACGGATCCTCTCCGTGTTAGAAGAGGACGCGCAGGCGTCCTGCGGAGAGATCGCCGAACGCGCGGACGTCTCGAAGCCGACGGTGCGGAAGTACATCGACCGCCTCGAAGAGCGGGGCGTGATCGTCGGCTACTCCGCGGAGATCGATCCGAAGAAGCTCTCGTCGCAGTCGATCGCCATGGTCGGGATGGACGTCGACTCCGGCCAGTACGTGGAGGCCACCCGCGAGCTGAAGTCGCTCGATGAGGTCCAGGCGCTGTACACTTCCTCGGGCGACCACATGCTGATGGCCGAGGTCCGCGCCGGCGACGGCGACGAGCTCGGCGACGTCATCTCCGAGAAGCTGCTCGGCGTCGACGGCGTCACCGCCGCACACCCATCGTTCCTCCAGGAGCGGCTGAAATAAGGCCCGGGCTTCGACGTCGCGCCCGCGTCAGGCGAGCGCGTGCGGGTCCGCGACGACGACCGACTCGTCGCCCGCCGGGCTCCGGTGGGTCCCGCGCCGCGCGAACCCGTGAGCGCTGAAGAACTCCTCCGCGCTCGGCCGGTCCGCAGGGACCGTCGCACGCAGGGTCTCGACCCCGCGGTCGGCCAGCGCGTTCCCCACGCGGGCGAGCAGCTCGTCCGCGACGCCTTCCCCCGCGCGGTTCGGGTGAACCCACAGGGCCAGCAGCTCCGCCTCCGCTCCGTCGGGGTCCGGGTGGGCGATCGCCAGACCGACGGGCCCCTCTTGATCGTGTTCCATCAGGAACGACCACTCCGCCTCGGCGGCGGCCTCGCGGACGCCGGCGGCAGACACGTCGAGTAAGGGCGCGCCGATGTCGTCGAACACCGTCTCCTCGCGGGCTCGCGAGACCGCCGTTCGCAGGTCCTCTGCGTCGTCGGGCCGAGCCGCCCGGACATCCATGTACGACCGTGAGTAAAGAACGCACCTATAGGTTTCGGGGTGAGAATTGTTGTCACAGTACTCCGGGACCGCGCGGCGGACGGTGTCGGCTCGGGACGGCGCGCCGCGACTTCGCGGTCGACCGGCTCAGGCGATCGGGAGAGCTACGCGACCGGCTCGATCCCGATCGTCACAGCGACGCCCTCGACCGTCCACTCCTCGACGAGGCCGCCCCCGGCGTCCGCGGCGTCGCTCGGGTCGTCCAGCCACGCGTCGGCGCGCACCTCGCCGGCGATCAGGTCGGCGTGGTCGTCCACGAAGCCGGCGACGCGCTCGTCGTCGACCGCGACGCCGACGCGGATCCGCGCCTCCACGTCTAAGTCGAGTTCCTTGCGCATCTCCTGGATCCGACGGATCACGTCGCGGGCGTACCCCTCGGACTCGATTTCGGGAGTCAAAGCGGTGTCGACGTAGACGGTTCCGCCCTCGAAGTCGGCGCCGGAGACGTTCTCCGGCGGCTCCGCGACGTACTCGACCATCTCGTCGTCAAGGTCGACGGGCTCGCCGTCGACGGTCACCTCGCCGCCCTCGACCGCCGCGCGCGTCGCGCCCTGAACCGCCTCCATCACCTTCTGGGCGTCGGCGCCGAACGCCGGCCCGATGGCGGCCATCTGCGGCTCCGCGGTCTCGACCAGCTCATCGAAGGCGTCGGTAACGACCACCTCGCGGGCGTTGACGCGATCGGCGATCAGGGCTTCGAGGCGGTCCACCGCGGCCGAAACGGTCTCGTCGTCCGACTCGACGACGACGCGCGGCACGGGCCAGCGGAGCTTGCGGCCGGCCTGCTGGCGCGCGTTCGCGGCCGCCTCCTCGACGTCGCTGAAGACCGCCACGTCGCGTTCGAGGTCGGGGTCGCGCAGGGCGGCGTCCGGTTCGGGGTATGACAGCGCGTGAACCGTCGTCGCCTCGCCGTCGAGCCGCTGGTACATCCGCTCGGCCAGGTACGGGGCGATCGGTGCGAGCAGGCGGATCACCTCGTCGAGGACGGTCGCGAGCGTGGCGTACGCGCCCCGCTTCGAGGCGGAGTCGGCCTCTTCCCACATGCGGTCGCGGACCGCCTTCACGTAGAACCGCGAGACGTCCTGCGTGACGAACTCGATCACGGCGTTGACGGCGTCGCTGACCTGGTAGTCGTCCCACGCCTCCTCGACCTCGGCTTCCACGGACTGGAGCCGCGAGAACACCCACTCGTCGACGAGATCGAGCTCGCCGTCCGAGAGGTCGGCGTCGGCAGGGTCGTAGCCGTCGAGCTCCATGTACTCCAAGGGGAACCGGAACACGTTCCAGAGGATGTTGAGCTTGCCCTGGATCTCCCCGAGCCCGTCCCACTCGAACGCGAGGTCGACCCCTTGCTGGTCGTGCGAGAGGAGGTACGTGCGGAGCGGGTCGCGCCCGGCGCGCTCGATCGCCTCCTCCGGCGTGACGATGTTGCCGACCGACTTCGACATCTTCCGGCCGTTCTCGTCGTTGGCGAAGCCGTGCATCAGCACCTCCTCGTAGGGGACCTCGCCGACAGCGGCGGTCCCCATCCCAAGCTGCGACCAGAACCAGCCGCGGGTCTGGTCGTGCGCCTCGATGATCAGGTCGGCGGGCCACAGCTCGTCGTGCGCGGTCTCGTCGCTCGGGTAGCCAAGCGTGCCCCACGTCGCGACCGAGGAGTCGAGCCACACGTCGAACACGTCCTCGACCCGGCGGTACGTCGTCCCGTCCTCGACGATTGTCAGGTCGTCGACGGCGGGACGGTGGAGGTCGATCGAGTCGGGGTCGACGTCCTCCTCGACGCGCTCGGCGAGCTCCTCGCGAGTGCCGATCACGATCATGTCGTCGTCGAGGTCGCTCCCGTCCGCATCCTCCGGCACCCAGATCGGGATCGGCACGCCCCAGTAGCGCTGCCGGGAGACGTTCCAGTCGGGCGCGTCCTCGATGAAGTCGCGGAACCGGTTGTCGCGGGCCCACTGGGGGTGCCACTCTGAGTCCCCCATGTTGTCGAGGAGGTCGTCTTTCACGTCCGTGATCGAGATGAACCACTGGTCGGTGACCAGCTGGATGATCCCGGTGTCACAGCGCCAGCAGTGGCCGTAGCTGTGCTCGAAAGTGCCGTGCGCGAGCATGTGGCCGTCGGCGACTAGGTCGTCGATGATGTCGTCGTTGGCGTCGCGAACGAACTGGCCGGCGTACTCGCCGGCAGCCGCCTCGAACTCGCCGTTGGGGGCGACCGGACAGTAGATGTCGAGTCCGAGCTCCGTGCCGCGCTGGAAGTCCTCTTCCCCGTGGCCCGGCGCGGAGTGAACGAGGCCGGTGCGGTCGGCCTCGACGTAGTCGGCGGTGTACACCTGCCCCGCGCCCTCGAAGTCCGGGTACTCAGCGACGCGGTCGGCAAGCGGGTGGTCGTACGCCCAGCCGACGAGCTCGTCGCCGGTCAGTTCGGCCTCGACCTCGTACTCCTCGTAGCGGCCCTCTCCGAGGACGTCTTCGACGCACTCCGCGGCGACGTAGAGCACCTCCTCCTCGCCGTCCTTCTCGGTGCGGACCGCGTTGTAGGTGAGGTCCTCGTCGACGGCGACGAAGGTGTTCGCGGGGATCGTCCACGGCGTCGTCGTCCAGATGACGAGACTCCCTTCTCGGTCCGCGAGCGGGAATTTGACGTAAATGGAGGGGTCCTCGACGTCCTCGTACTCGACCTCGTTGTTGGCGAGCCCGGTCTCACAGCGGGGGCACTGCGAGATGGAGCGTTTCCCCTGCTCGACGAGCCCGTTGTCGGCGACCTCCGAGAACGCCCACCAGGCGGCCTCCATGTACTCCGGCGAGATGGTCTCGTAGGGGTCCTCCCAGTCCATCCAGACGCCGATGGACTTGAAGTCCTCGTCCATCGCCGCCCGGTTCTCGAGGGCGAACTCCTTGCACTTCTCGATGAACGACTCCATGCCGTACGCCTCGATGTCCCGCTTGTTCTCGAAGCCGAGTTCCTCCTCGACTTTCACCTCGATCGGGAGCCCGTGCATATCGTAGCCGGGGCGGTCGGTGACGCGGTGGCCGGTCATCCGCTTGTACCGGATGACGGCGTCCTTCAGCGTCTTGTTCCAGGCGGTCCCGAGGTGCATCTGCCCGGAGGTGTACGGCGGGCCGTCCACGAAGAAGAACGGCGGGTCGTCGGCGTGCGCCTCTTTCGCCGCCTCGTAGGCGTCGTGCTCGTCCCAGTACTCGTCGACCGCCGACTCGACGTCGGCGGGCGCGTACTGGTCGTCGATCTGCTCCATACGCGTTGGTCTGCGCGCGCGTATTTGAATACGGCGGAGTCGTGGGAACGATTCAGTCACTCTGGTCGATGTCCCACGGCGCGTCCGCGGGGAGGTCACTCGTCTTGTAGACGCCGCGCCCGGCCGCGACAGTCTCGCCGGCGTCGACCGCCTCGCGGGGGTCGACGGACGTCGCCGGACGGGTGTCGGCGTGGGCTTCGTCGGCGTCGTTTTCCCCGTCTGCGATCTGCGCGACCGTGACGTCAACGACGGCGGTCTCGCCGCCCTCGCGGACGACCTCCGCGACCGCGACGAGGTCGCCGGTCGCAGGCGCGAGGTAGTCGATCCGGAAGTCGATCGTCGGCGTCGGGAAGCCGACGAGGGCGGTCGCGGCCGCGCCCGCCACGCTGTCGGCCAGCGAGAAGACGACGCCGCCCTGCGCGATCGCCGTCCGGCGGTTCGAGGAGTGCTTTTCCCCGAACCGGAGCCGACCGGCGGCGCGGGCGTCGGCGGCCTGGATCACCTCGATGTCGAGCAGGTCGCGGTACGGGCTCCGGTTAAAGTAGTCGAGGACGTCGTCACTCATCGGGCGTCCGAAGCCTCCGACGGCGTCTTCGGCGCGCCGTCGGCGAAGTAGTCGGCGAGCCGCTCGGCGGCCTCGGTCGCGCGCGGCGTCACGAGAGCGAACCGGATCCACTCGTCGCGGGCGGTGCCGAACGTCTCGCCCGGCATGCCGGCGACGCCCGCCTCGTCGACCAGCCCCTTAACGTTCGCCATCGTGCCGGGGAACCCCTCGAAGCGCGCGAGGACGTAAAAGGCGCCATCCGGGCGACTGTACTCCGCGCCGGCCGCGTCGAGCGCGTCGGTGAACGCGTCGACGCGGTCCGCGAGCAGGTCGCGCGACGCGGCGTAGTAGTCCGGATCCGTCTCCGCGAGTGCGTGGTAGACCGCGAACTGGGAGGGCCGCGCCCCGGTGACGTTCACGAGCATGTGCCGGGTCTTGGCGTCGCCGACGTGCGCCTCCGGGAACACGCCGTAGCCGACGCGGAGCCCGGTGATCGCCATCGACTTCGAGAAGCCGCTCGTGACGATCACGCGGTCCGAATCGAGGGCGAGGGCGGACTGGAAGGAGCCGGCGAGGTCGAACCGGTCGTACACCTCATCGACGACGACCAAGGCGTCGACTGCCTCCGCGACGGCGACGACCTCGCGGACCGCGTCAAGGTCGTAGACGGCGCCGGTCGGGTTGTTCGGCGTGTTGAGGACGATGAGGGCCGTGTCCTCGCTCGCGGCCCCGCGGACGGCGTTGACGTCGAGGCTGCCGTCGCGCTCCGTGGAGACGAGCGTCGGCTCGCCGCCGAGCAGGTGCGTCTTCCCGGGGTAGTACGGGTACACCGGGTCCATGAGCAGCGCCTCGTCGCCGGCGCCGCGGTCGAGCGCACGCGCCATCGCGAGGTAGTTCGCCTCGCCGGTGCCGTTGGTGACGACCACGCGCTCGGGGGCAACGCCCCGGCGCTCGGCGATGGCCTCCCGCAGCTCGCGGAGCCCGTCGCTCGGCGGGTACTGGAAGTCGGCGGGCGGCAGGTCGGCGTACTCGCGGAGCGCCTCGCGGAGCGCGGCGGGCGGCTCCCAGTCGGGGTTGCCGCTCACCATGTCGATGACGTCGCCGTCGGCGGCCGCGGCGTACTGCATCACGTGGAAGAACTTTGGCTCCTCGTACTCCATACGGGCGAGTCGAGCGCGCCCGCCGTGGCTCTTTCGGCCCGGGAGCGGTGGCTCGGAGCGGGCCGCGGCGGGGCAGGGTAAACACGGCGTACGCGCCTCGCCCCGATCCGGTGGTTTGACCTACCGACGGGCACAGCGAGCGGTATGAACAAACGCGGCCACGTCCTCAACGGCCTGTTGCTCGCGTTGGGGCTCGGCTTCATCGTCGAACCCGGGCTCGACGCGGCGACCGCGACCACCGTCGCCGAGATCACCGTTCCCGTCGTGTTGGGGGCGCTGTTCCCCGACGTCGACACCGCATTCGGGCGCCACCGGAAGACGCTCCACAGCCTCCCCGTGCTGGCGGTCTTCCTCGCGTACCCGATCGTCTTCGGGAACCTCCAGTACGTGTGGATCGGCGTGTTGACCCACTACATCCTCGACGTGGTCGGGAGCCGGCGGGGCATCGCGTTGTTCCACCCGCTCTCGGACACGGAGTACGGGATGCCGTCCGGCGTGACGACGAGCAGCAAGTACGCCGACCTCGTCACCGTGATCATCACCGGTATCGAGCTGGCGGCCTTCTGGGCGATCCACACCTACGTCGTGAACCTCGATCTCGACCTGTCCGCGGCGTCGGAGGCGGCGGCCGGATTCGGTCTGTGACCGAGGGATCGTGAGGGACCGTTCGATGGGCATCCCGACTAGGCCGTCGAGCGGTCGAGACCGAGCGTCTCGGTAGGAACGGTCGCACGTCGTCGTTCGTTCGGCCGGCGAGCGGTATGACGCTCATCCCGGACGCGGAGCCGGGTCTCACACCGACGAGAAGTACGACTGACCGAACCGGAGCAGGTCTCGGTCGAACTCGTCGGGGTCGTCAACCCGAAAGTGAAAGAGTCGATTTCGCATGTCCCCTATTTCGAGCACCAGCTCCCGAATTACGTCCTGTTGATCGTCGAAGAGCGGTTCGAACTCGTTCCAGCGAATCGAGAGGAACTGGGCGTAGTGCGCGTAGCTACAGTGTTCGATCGACGCCGGTGACGGCAGCGGGTGGTTCTCGTCGAACGTGTCGGCTAGCTGCTCCGACAGGGAATCGCCGAACACCCGGGAGAAGATATCGCGCAGCTGCATCTCGATCGACTCGATCAACAGAAACGGTTCGAGCATCTGTTTCAGTCGCGTGAGGAGGTCGTAGTCCGTCAGGATGCGCCACTCGTCGTCGCGATCCACCACGACGTACGTGTGTTCCGCGAGAGCGTCGAACACGGCCAGGAGGCTCTCATCTTCGCTGATCACGTGTGCGTCTTCGACCGCGGCGCCGACCGAGATCTTATCGAGAGTCTTGTGCCCTACCTCGAGTTGATGGAACGCGAGGAGCGTCCGGACGACCGACCTGTAGGTTACGATACCGACCAGTTCGTCGCCGCGTTCGATACCGATCTGCGTGTAGCTATGCTCGAACATCCGGCGGAGCGCCGATTCGAGACCGAGGTCGTACTCGACGGTCCGTAACGCGTTCTCGATTGGGAGGTCGGCGACCGTGTACATGAGTGCGTACAGCGTCGGCGCGCGGGTAACTATGTGTTTCCGTCTGTATCCGAAGAGCCGTCGCGGAGTGAACTTCGGTGAGTCCGGGTGTCGGTCGGCGGCACGCGAGTTACCGCTCACCCGAACTGCGCGACGAGAGCGGTACGGGCTGAAGCCTCCGGCGACCGGCGCCGGCCTCGGAGACGTCCCGGCAGTAGCGCGTGCGCCGCGCTACTCACTGGCGACGCCGCAGTTCGGCGTCGATGTACGAGGCAAGCGACACGCGTGCTGCCGCGGCGGCGCTGTGGCGGTCCGTGGTCGCGCGACCGTACATCGCACCGTTGATCGTGGCTAACACGTGTTCTGCGACCCGCGAGGAATCGATGTCGCGGAAGGTGCCCTCGTCGATACCGCGGTCGACGATGCCTCGGATGGTAGCCGCCAGTCGCTCGTCGATCTGTGTGAACTGCTCGCGGAACGTTTCGTTCGTCACGGCCTGTGACCTGAGGCCGACCAGTACCGCCTGAAGTTGCCGCTGTTCCTCGTCGGGCTGAAGCGGGAGGAGTTTCTCGACGACGTGTTCGAGGTCCTCCGCCGGGTCGTCGCCCGTCTCCGTGTGGACCGTCTCTTCGAACCTATCGGCGGCGAACGCGAGGAACGCCACTAAGAGGTCGTCTTTGGTGTCGTAGTGGTAATAGATGGCGGCCTTCGATTTCTCGAGCTCGTCGGCGATTCGGGAGATCGACAGGTCGGCGTAGCCGTGTTCGAGCAGTGCTCGATAGGTGGCTTCCATAATCTCCTCTTCGGCGGTGCTCCAGTGTGTTTCGGGCGAGTCGGTAGCCATTGTCAGTTCGAGTGGTGCTCGTCGGGCCGCCGCGGTCCGGAGGCGTCTGCCGCCTGGAGTTCGGTCGTACACCAGTGACAGAATCCGATATCAGGGTCCACCGGCTTTCCGCAGGCGGGACATGACGGGGATTCGTCGGCGTTCGTCGACTTGGAAGCAGCGTCTGCCGAGCCGTGAGCGCGGCCGCTGAACCTCGCGATGAGATACGCGTCAAGGGCGCTGGCGGCCGTGATCAGGACGACCGGGAGGAGTGAAAGCGGGTCGGTAAGCGTGCCCGAGTTGATCGCTGACATCGTCGATTCGGGGATGAACAGGACGGAAGCGCTGATAGCGACCGCCAACCACCCGACGGCTCTGAGCCACCGTCGGAGATACACGTGGCCGAGTCCGGTGACCACCGTTCCTAACAGCGCAGCGAGCAGTGGGTTGTTTCTGAGCGAGACGCGTGCCATGAATCTGACTAAACGTTCAGTAGAAAAAAGTCCTTCGTTCGTTAGCGGTTTCAGCGGACGGGTGTGACGGACCGTTCAGTCGCGTGGATCCGCGAATTGAGCCGTTTAAAGCCATTTAGAATAAAACAACTGACCACGGCTACGGAGCGATGCGAATCAAGTAACCGGCGTGATCTGAGACAAAAAGTTGATGCCTACCGAACGTTCAGTAGGTGATGTGGCGTGGAACGGCCCGCCTGAGCAAACGATGACCGACGAAACTCGACTCGCCGACGGATCGACGGAACCGAGCCACGGCCGCTACCTCGCTCGTTGGGGTGACGAGACGCCCCTCTATGAGGCAATCACCGACGGCGTAGCGACCGTCAACGGCGATCCGCGCTCGGTGGTCGCAGCCGAGTATGACCGGGCGCACGCGCTCGCACTCAGCCGCCTGTTTGGCGGAGAGACTGAACCGGCGACGCCCTCGACAGGGGTTGTCAAGTTCGTCCTCTCAGAGTGCGTCGTGTCGGTCCACAGCGACGGCCAGCTCTCGGTCAGTCGCGCTGACCGCGGGCGGGGCACGGCCGGGTAACGGCGCGCGTACCTCGGGACTCACCGGCCCTGTTGGAGCCGACCCTGTCGGCACAAAGGTCGTAACCGACTCTTGTGTCTCGCGGGCGGCTGACTGCGAATGGAGAAGTTCGCGGTTTCGGCTGGGGATCACTCCGTGATTCGACGTCGTCTACTCGTACACGCTCACGTCGTCGAACCGGCCCTCGTAGGCGACGTTCGACGGGAGGGTCGGCTCGTTGCCGGAGAGGAACATCCGGTCGAGTTTTACCCACGTGTTCTCGTAGCCGAGGTGCGCGAACTCCACGAGCCCGCGGAGTCGGTGGCCGACGCCGCCGCGGTGGATCACCTTCCGGGGGCGGCGCTCGCGGAACGCGTCGGCGACCGCCTCGGCGTCGTCGAGGTCGCCCTCGAAGGCGGTCCACGCCTCGCCGACCGTGCCGGGGAGGTGCGCGTACGACGATCCGAAGCCGGCGCAGTCGGTCTCCTCCGCGGTCCGGCGCGCCCTGGCGTTCTGGTGGGGGAGCAGTTTGGTGTTGTACGTCTCGACGGCGTCGATCCGGGCGGCGTGGGCGTCGACCTCCGGCCGCGTAAGCGAGATGGTGGCGAAGCCGGGATGGGGGACGAGAACGGCGGCGTCCTGCCGCTCGAACTCGGCCATCGCGCCCTCGAAGGTGATGTAGTCGGGGACGGGGTCGGTGAGGCCTAAGACGAGGAGGTGGCGCCGGTTCCCCCAGTCGCCGGTGAACACCTCGCGGGCGGGGACGACCGTCAGCTCGTCGTCGGTGTACCGGGCCGCACGCTCGCGGATCGTCGGGAGGCGCGTGAAGTGCGGCGCGTACACGAGCGCGTCGATCCCGCGGGCCTTCGCGCGGGTGACGACCTCCTCGTCGAGCACCTTGAGGTGGGCGTCGACGCGCGTTTGCGATCGGGTCACGGTCAGACGGTTGTCGCGCCCGCGCAAAGACGTATCGTTCGACGACGACGGTGCCGCGACCGCGGCGGGGACTCGCGGCGACGAGAATCGGTCGACCCGGGGCGGAGGGCCCGCCGGCTTGGGAAACCGTTAATCCCCCTCGGGCGAGAGTTCGGGTATGGCCCCTCGCTGGACGTGCGGCATCGGCGACTGCGACGCCGCCTTCGACGACGTGGAGGCGGCGATCGTCCACCAGACGAACGACCACCAGCGCCACGAATGCAAGGTCTGCGGCACCATCGTCCCGGACGGCTACTTCGCGATCCGCCACGCGTTCGACGAGCACACCCGCGCCGAGTTCGTCCGTGCGTACGACGCCGACTCGGCGGCCGTCCGCTGTCGCGAGGAGATCAAAGGCGAGATCGAGGCCGAAGCAGACCTCCAGCGGGTCGTCGAGGACCTGGATCGCGGCGTCTGACCGGAGCGTCGACCCCGATCCCCGGATTCGATTTATAGAACGCGCTTCCCGAACGCGCTCGCGGCCAGCTCGGTCGCCAGCTCGGCCGTCTCGTTGTGCTGGTCCAGCGTCGGGTTCACCTCGACGATTTCCATCGAGCGGAGCGCGTCGGTCTCGTCGACGAGCTCCATCGCGCTGTGCGCCTCGCGGTAGGTGGCGCCGCCCCGAACGGGCGTCCCGACGCCCGGCGCCGCGTTCGGATCGAGAAAGTCCAGGTCGAGGCTGACGTGGATCCCGTCGACGCCGGCCGAGGCGGCCTCAAGCGCCTCTTCCGTCACCTCCGTGATCCCCCGTTCGTCGATGTCCGACATCGTGTACGCGGCGAAGCCGCGCTCTCGGAGTAGCTCCGCCTCCGCCCCGTCGACTGAGCGCAGCCCGACCAGGGCGACGTTCTCCGGCGAGAGCCCCGGCGCGTTCGCCCACTCGGTGTCCGCGAACTCGTCGATGCCGAGCGCGGCCGCCAGCGGCATCCCGTGAACGTTGCCGGAGGGCGTCGTCGCGGGCGTGTTGAGGTCGGCGTGCGCGTCGAACCACACGGCGCCGATCTCCGCGTCGCGCGCGGACCCGGCGAGGCTCCCGATCGCGATTGAGTGGTCGCCCCCGAGCGCGAGCGGCACCTCGCCGTCGGCGAGCGTCGCGGCGACCTCGTCGCCGAGCCGGCGGCAGACGTCCGCCGTCTCGCGGAGGAACTTCGCTTTCCCCTCGGTGGGCGCGTCTGCGTCCGGATCGCGCTCCTCTGCCCGCGGGACGAGGAGGTCGCCCCCGTCGACGGTCTCCACGCCGGCGCCGGCGAGCTGGTCCGCGAGCCCGCCGTACCGGATCGCCGAAGGCCCCATGTCGACCCCGCGTCGGTTCGCCCCGTAGTCGGTCGGCGCGCCGATGATCCTGACCGTGGTCATACCGACTACGCGGCGCGCCGCCGCTTCAATGGTGGGGGATCGGCGCGCTCGCGTCGCCCCGGATTCGTCGGCGACCCCGCCGTCCCCTCTCGCCGGATCGGACACCGTTTTGCGCCCGGCCCGCCACAGGATGCTCATGGACAGCTCCGATCCCTACTCGGTCGACCCCGGCGACATCGAGCCGATCGGCGCCGTGATCGCGGTCGCGTTCACCGGGGCGGCGATCGGGCTCGTCGGCGCCGCGGTCTCGTTTGTCGCCGCCGACTTCGGCGTCGCGCTGATCGGTGTCGGCGTCGTCGTCGCGCTGTCGAGCCCGCTCGCGTACGTCCGGATGAAGCGGCTGCGCGGGGAGTGAGCCGGCGCCCTCGCGCGGACGGCGACCCGCTCACCGAGCGGATCTCACACGATCATTTATAAGTGAATTCCATCGCATTTAAGCGGGGGCGTCGTGTATTCGCCACCATGTCATCGATCGAGCTCACGTCGAGCCAGAAAAGCATCCTCACGGCCCTCATCAACCTCTACGGGGAACAGGAGGACGCCGTGAAAGGCGAGGCGATCGCCGAGGAAGTCGACCGCAACCCCGGGACGATCCGCAACCAGATGCAGAGCCTCAAGGCCCTCCAGCTGGTCGAGGGCGTACCCGGACCGAAAGGGGGGTACAAGCCCACCTCGAACGCCTACGAGGCGCTCGACATCCAGCGCATGGACGAGCCGGCCGACGTCCCGATCTACCACGAGGGCGAGCAGGTCGAGGGGACCAACGTCGACGGGATCGACCTCTCCAGCGTCCACCACCCCGAGCTGTGCCGCGCCGAGATCCACGTCCAGGGCTCGGTCCGCGACTTCCACGAGGGCGACAGCGTCACCGTCGGCCCGACGCCGCTCTCGAAGCTCGTCATCGACGGGACCGTCGACGGGAAAGACGACACCGCGAACGTGCTCATCCTGCGGATCGACGACATGCGGGCGCCCGACGAGCCGGCCGAACACTGACTGCGAGAATTTCTTCGACCGCTTCGGGAGCTGCTCTACCGGAAATCGTGAACCGTTCGTCGCCGAACCGCCGGACTCGTTCGTCGCTGAAAGGCGTCCAAATCGGTGTCGAAAGGAGCGTCGCTACCGCGAGTTGCCCGGCTTCACATATCGCCGAACGCGCCGACGCCGCGGCTCGCGGAGGAGACCTTGGCGATCCAGCGCGTTGCGATGGCCTTCTTCAGCAGCTTCGCGGGCGTGCCGCCGAACGTCTTGATCGGCATGCCCATCACGTCGTGGGCGACCGCCTCCTCGCCGACGGAGATGACCGTCCCCTTGTCCTCGTGGGTCCACGAGCGGAGCGGCGCGCCGCGGGCGGCGCGCGCGAGGTTGGCGCCCGCGACCTCCGCGGCCTGCCAGGCGGCCTGCGCGGTCGGCGGCGCCACGTCGTCGTCGCCCTGCTCGACGAGCGCGGTGTCGCCGATGGCGAACACGCGGTCGTCGCTGGTGGCGAAGTCGGAGCCGGCGTGGACGCGGTTCGAGCGCTTGTCCTTCTCGACCTCGACGTTCTCGAGCTCGGGCTGGCCCGTGATTCCGCCGGTCCAGATAAGCACGTCGTAGGCGAGCTCCTCGGGTGCTTCGTCCTCGCCGCCGCCGAGGTAGACGGCGTCCTCGTCGGCCTTCGAGATGAAGTCGCCGGTGAGAATCTCCACGTCGGCGTCCTCGAGCCGCTGGCGGAGCGCGCCCTGGATCTGGGGGTCGTTGCCGGGGAAGACCTCGTCGAGCCCCTCGACCAGCTTGATCGCTATCGGCGCGCGGTGTTTGTCGCGGTACTCGGCGATCTCGCCGGCCGTCTGAATGCCGGAGAGCCCGGCGCCGCCGACGATGACCTCGACGGGGTCGGAGCGGGTCGCCTCGGCCGCCGCCTCGCGGACCTCCTCGTGGATCGCCTTCGCGTCGTCGAGCCCCTTCAGCTGGTGGGCGTTCTCCTCTAGCCCCTCGATGCCGAAGAAGGCGGTCGTGGAGCCGACGCCGAGCAGCAGGTAGTCGTAGTCGACGGTCGTCCCGTCGTCGGTCTCGACGACGCGCTCGTCGGTGTCGACGTCGACGACGCGGCCCTGGACGAAGTCGGACTCGGGCGACTTGATCTCGTCGACGGGGATCGTGATCTTGTCCTCGACCGCGGGGTTGCGGATCGCGCGGTGGACCTCGTGTAAGACGAGGTGGTAGTCGTGTTCAGAGACCCACGTGAGTTCCGCCTCGCCCTCGCCGACCTCGTCTTCGAACGCCTTCACCGCCCCTGCGCCGGCGTAGCCGGAGCCGACGACGACGACCTGTGTACTCATGCCAGTAGGTCCACGGCGCGCGGATAAAGTCGCTTTGGAACGCTCGCAGACGGATATCCCGAACGCGGCGGGGCGACGCGGCCGCTACAGCGAGAGGCCGGCGTGCCAGTGGACCGCGTCGGCCTCGCGTTTCACCTCGTCCATGCGCGCGAGCAGTTTCACCGCGAGGCTCGCGGTCTCGGCCGCTCGCGACTCGCCCTCCGTCCGGAACTCTCCGGTCACGCGGTTGGCGTAGACGGAGCAGACCGCGCCGGCGCGGAGCCCGTACACGTTCGCGATCGTGAGGATCGCCGACGCCTCCATCTCGATGTTCTTCACGTTCGCGTCCTGAAGCTCCGCGACGAGCTCGTCCGAGCCGGCGGCCTCGAACCCCTCGAACCCGGGGCGGCCCTGCCCGGCGTAGAAGGAGTCGGCGCTCATCGTGACGCCGGTGTGGTAGTCGTGGCCGAGCCGCTCGGCGGCGGCGACCAGCGCGGAGACGACCTCGCCGTCCGCGGCGGCGGGGTAGTCCTCGCGGACGTACTCGTCGCTCGTCCCCTCCTGGCGGACGGCCCCGGTCGTGATCACCAGGTCGCCCACGTCCATCTCCGGCTGGATCGCGCCACAGGAGCCGACACGGATGAACGTGTCGACGCCGACGCGCGCGAGCTCCTCGACCGCGATGGCGGCCGAGGGAGAGCCGATCCCGGTCGACGTCACCGAGATCGGGGCCCCGTCGTAGCTGCCGGTCGCGGTTCGGTACTCGCGGTGACGCGCGACCTCCTCGTGGTCGTCCCACAGCGCCGTGATCTTGTCGACCCGCTCGGGGTTGCCCGGGAGGAGGACGGCGTCCGCGACGTCCTCCGGCACGGCCTCGACGTGGTAGCCGGCCTCGTCGTTGGGGTCCTCGCTGTCGTCGGTCATGTCTCCGCCCTTCGGCGAGCCGTTTAAAAGTAGTTCCGTCTCGGTCGCTCGGGGAGATCGCGCCGGCGTCGGGCCGCCGTGCCGTCAGTCCCCGCTGGCGTCGTCGAGCGTCCCCTCCGAGATGGTGTTCGGGAGCAGCTCGCCGAGGGTGTACTCCGTCACCGCGTCGCCGCCCTCGTCGCAGGCGACGACGAGGTCGTCGGCCGCGAACTCGGCGAGCGTCTGCCGGCACATCCCACAGGGTGTGACACCGTCGCGGACGCCGGATGAGACCGCGATCCGGTCGAACTCGCGGTGGCCGTTCTTCACCGCCTCCGCGAGCGCGACCTCCTCGGCGTGGAGGCTGTTGGAGTAGTTCGCGTTCTCGATGTTACAGCCGGTGTAGACGGTGCCGTCGGCGGTCCGGAGCGCGGCGCCGACGCGGTACTCGGAGTACGGAACGTGGGCGGCGTCTAAGACGTCGCGCGCCGCGGCGATCAGCTCGTCCATACGGGCGAGTGACGCGGCGGGCCGATAACTGTACTGTGTCGCGGATACGCTAATCGAGATCTGATGGGTTATTTAAATGAAGTTAGAGTACGAATATATAGCCTAAATAAGCTATCAGGACAACTGTGAGAATCGCGATTGTCATCTTCAAAATTCCACCCGAATCTTCCGGGTTACCAGAGTCCTCATTGGGACTGATCGATTGGATGTCCTCCTCATAATTTGGATCCGAAAGACTGCCGTCCGGATTCACGTCTGGACTCGAAAAACGCTCTGCTCGTTCCTGTTCTAGCTTGTCAGTCCGTGTTTTTCGTTCCTGTTGTTTTTCTCGCGTCCGCTCTTGGTAATGCTCCGCGACAGTCGTTGCTGATTCGACCTCGTCACGCTCTCGTTCTTCACAATTACGCCGGTGTTTAGCAACGTGCTCTCCACAGTACGGCTCACCGCAGTGTGGACACCCTGCGATTTCGTGTTCACGAAGCCGTTTTTCGCATTCCACACACTCCGTAGTCGGCACATCTGATTGGTTCCCGTTTCCCCTGTCACTTTCTGAAGAACCAGATGACGATTCTACGTTTGAAAGGCGAAATTCCTCTTTAAACCACGGCTTGACGCTATCTCCTTCCTGATTTAGCTCCCGTCCAGCCGCTTCGGCTTTTAATTGGATACAGTCGTGCTCTTCGGGCAACCGATGATCCACACAAAACTGCTGGTCACACCCTTTACAAGTGTATGGGAGCTGATCCACATCGCGACCGCAGTGGTCGCATTCCATACGACCTCTTTGATTAGAAACAAGTTATCTTTTCTGGCAGGACGAAGCGGTTACAGAGTGTCTTGATAATCCGATTTACGCGCAGAACATCTGTGTAGCGTACACTTTATTTTCATCAGTAATTGTGATTCCGACTCCAGTTTCTGACCACTGTGTTCTGAGAATGTTTTCACGATGGCCGGGAGAGTTCATCCACTGACGTGTCAGTGAGTTCGCAAGCTCCTCTTCGTCGGTTAGGTATTCCGTGCCTGACTCGGTTTCTATGTCTTCAAATACCCACGATTGAGCTACATTTTCACCGCCGGTAGGACAGGACGCTCGTGATAGTCGTTCGTCAGTGGTAGACCCAGGCAGATCATGTGCCAGATCGTCGTGCGCCGCCATATCATCACTGTGTAGGCGGGATTGTTCGTTGAGACTGGCTGATTCTGATAGCTGGGATAAGCCACGTTCTGACCGTCTCTGATTGACCTCTTCGCTGACTAGCTGTTCTACCTGTGTTTCGTTTATTTCAGTGGATTCGGTTACGTTCGATACTGTACTGGAAAATGGAGAAACGACCTGTTCCTGCGGAGAATCGATTGGACCGAAACCAGCCTGTCCTGCGATTAGTACGAGTACAGCGGCCACGATCGCAAACTTCGAGATCTTCCACAGTCCCGTAGCTGGATACTTTCGTGTGAACTTGAGAAATCCGATCATATTACTGCCGATCCAATATGGAATTGAGATCAGTAGCCAAAAAACATCAGCCACCCCCGACAGGGAATTATTTGACCCAGATGGTCTCTCTTCTGCTTGAGCTGAAGCGTAGTTTTCCCACGAGCGTTCGGTGTTCTGAACCTGAACACATTCGTGGTACTCAGGTAACCGGTGATCACTACAGTGGGTTTCGCCACACCTGTTACAGGTAAACGGCATCCCGTCGATGTCGCGACCGCAGTGGTCGCAGTCCATAGCCATCTCTTGCTGACCAACTAGTTATTTTTATTGCCATATCATGTGTTCCTGAATCGAGTCCAACTTGCGACTCTCCATTCAAATCTCACGGCACAGCGACCGCAGCCTCACGCCTCCCCAGCCTCGCCGCTCACTCGTGGGTTCCCGGTGGTCACC
Source organism: Methanobacteriota archaeon (assembly GCA_051745525.1). Classification (GTDB taxonomy): domain Archaea; phylum Halobacteriota; class Halobacteria; order Halobacteriales; family Haloferacaceae; genus Halorubrum. The sequence continues at coordinate 30,622 of JBNJEE010000012.1, forward strand.
CACGTCGTTCGCGGCGTCCCTCGCGCGGTGCTGTTCGCGGTCGCCTGCGGCGACCGCTCAC
>JBNJEE010000211.1:0-2947 GCA_051745525.1 Methanobacteriota archaeon
GGTGACGGACGCGATCGAGGGCGCGGCGAGCCGGTACGGCTTCCGCGAGATCGCCACGCCCGCGCTCGAACGGACGGAGATGTACGTCGACAAGTCCGGTGAGGAGATCGTCGAGGAGCTGTACGCCTTCGAGGACAAGGGCGGTCGCGGCGTGTCGCTGACGCCGGAGCTCACCCCGACCGTCGCGCGGATGGTCGTCGCGAAGGGCCAGGAGCTGTCGAAGCCGATCAAGTGGATGTCGACCCGCCCGTTCTGGCGCTACGAACAGGTCCAGCAGGGCCGCTTCCGCGAGTTCTACCAGACGAACATCGACGTGTTCGGCTCGTCTGCCCCCGAGGCCGACGCCGAGGTGCTCGCGGTCGCCGCCGACGCCCTCACGGATCTCGGGCTCACCGGCGACGACTTCGAGTTCCGCGTCTCGCACCGTGACATCCTCGGCGGGCTGGTCCGGGCGCTCGCGGCCGACCCCGACGCGGTCGACACCGCGGCCGCGATCCGCGCGGTCGACAAGCGCGCGAAAATCGACGACGGCGAGTACCTCGGACTGCTCTCGGACGCCGGGCTCGACCGCGCGACGGCCCGCGAGTTCGACGACCTGATCACCGGCGTCGAGACGGTCGATGATCTCGACGCGATCGCCGACGCGGGCGGCGACGACGTCGAGGACGCCGTCGAGAACCTCCGGAACGTGCTCGCCGCCGCCGACGACTTCGGCGCGGGCGAGTTCTGCGAGGTGTCGCTGACGACCGCCCGCGGGCTCGACTACTACACCGGCGTCGTCTTCGAGTGCTTCGACTCCACCGGCGAGGTGTCCCGGTCCGTCTTCGGCGGCGGGCGCTACGACGACCTCATCGAGAGCTTCGGCGGCCAGCCCACCCCCGCCGTCGGCGTCGCGCCCGGTCACGCGACGCTCAAGCTGCTGTGCCAGCGGGCCGGCGTCTGGCCCGACGAGGAGCTGACCACTGACTACTACGTGCTCAGCGTGGGCGACACGCGCAGCGAGGCGGCCGAAGTCGCCCGCGATCTCCGCGGGCTCGGCGACGACGTCGTCGTCGAGAGCGACGTCTCGGACCGCTCGTTCGGCGCCCAGCTCGGGTACGCCGACTCGATCAACGCCGAGACCGTCGTCGTCGTCGGCGAGCGCGACCTGGAGAACGGCGAGTACACGGTGAAGGACATGGCGAGCGGCGACGAGACGACCGTGCCGGTCGAGGAGTTCCCGCCCGAGGACGGCCTGCCGACCTACGAGGACTACGAATAGCGGACGCGGGGTTCGGCCCGAGTTCTATTTAAATGCCTCCCGCAGGAACACAAGCGCCCCGCCCAGCATCGCGAGGTTCCCGAAGAAGGCGAGTCGCTCGCCGCTCTTGTCGTCTTCCTCGGCGTTCCAGAAGTCGTGCATCGTCGCCGTCACCACCGTCAGGAAGGCGACGGCCGCGCCGGTGGCGAGCCGCGGGGCCCGCCACAGCGCGATCCCGGCCCCCGCGGCGACCATCATGCCGGACGCGAACGGGGCCGCGAGGTCGGGCGCGGGGACCCCCGCGGAGTCGGCGTACTCGATCGTGTCCTCCATGTCGCGGAAGTCCTCGGAGGCCTGCGCGGCGAGGCCGACGCCGAGGAGGACGCGGCCGAGCCGCGACGGCGCGCCGCGCGTCTCTGTCGCCTGTTCCGTCGTGTCGCCGTCGTCGTCAGTCATGAGTCGATCAACGGTAGCATGCCTCATAAAGAGCCGTGCAGGCGGAGCCGACGTAGAAAAAGCGTGCGCGGAGACCGGATCAGTCCGCGGTCGCGGCGGGCGCGCCGTGTTCGATCTCGGTCCCGAGCAGGTCGAGGAACTGCGCGATCCACTCGGGGTGGTCGGGCCACGCCTGCCCGGTAACGAGGTTCCCGTCCGTGGTGACCCCGTCGACCCACGAGCAGCCGGCCGCCTCGACTTCGGGCCGAACGGCGGGGTACGCCGTCATCTCGTAGCCGTCGAGGACGCCCGCCGCCGCGAGGATCTGCGGACCGTGGCAGATCGACGCGACCGGCTTGTCGGCCTCGAAGAAGTGACGCACCGCGTCGAGCACCTCGTCGTAGCCGCGGAGGTACTCGGGCGCGCGGCCGCCCGGAACGACCAGCGCGTCGTAGTCGGCGGGGTCGACGTCGTCGAACCCGTGCGTGAGCGCGAAGTCGTGCCCGCGAGTCTCGAGGTACGTCTGGTCGCCGCGGAAGTCGTGAATCGCCGTCTTGACCGTGTCCTCCGGTCCCTTTTCGGGGCAGACGGCGTCGACCTCGTGGCCGACCGCCTGCAGCGCCTGGTACGGGACCATGATCTCGTAGTCCTCCCCGAAGTCGCCGACGATCATCAGGATCCGTTTTCCTGTCATATTTACAACACCACGTTCGAATACGCGCTACTGGCAAATAACGATACTGGCGGGTGATACCTCGCCGCAACCGGTTCGGAGATATCCGAGCACCGACCCGTCGTCAGCATTTATAAAGAACGAATGCGGTGGCGCGCCTCCGAACGGCCGCCCCCGGCGGCCGTGAGAAGCGCGCGAGGGAGGCGGACGGGTCGGCGCGGGCGATGCCGCGCCGACCCGTCCGCCGAGGCTGGGGAGGCGTGAGGTGCGGAGCGGCGTGAGGCCGTGCGGTGCGGAGCGGTGCGAGACCGTGCGATGCGGAGCGGTGCGAGACCGTGCGGTGCGGAGCGGTGCAGTGTGGAGCGGTGCGGTGTCAGGTGCTGTCGGGAAGTGTCACACGAGATCGGGAGGGCTACTCCCAACGTACCGATTTATCAGTAACCGACTGCGGCCGCAGCGGTCAGTTCGGCGGCGTGAGGTCCCGCTGGAACTCGTCGAACCGATCGAGATCGGCGGGCAGTTCGTACTCAATCTCGCGTTCGTCCTGTCGGTCGACGAGCCGGCCGTCCTCCAGCTCCGCGGCCACTTCCTCCCACCCC
>JBNJEE010000212.1:0-2944 GCA_051745525.1 Methanobacteriota archaeon
ATCCGTACAGGACCGATTTCGATGTTAGAAGCTATCGTGCCCTGGAAGAACTCGATCCGCCGGGGTGTCCGACGAAGCCTCCGTGATGTCTGTCATCGACTGACGACAATACGGTTGGGAACTTAACCCTTGTGCCGTTCGCAAAAACGGCTCGGCCTCACCCCGGAGGCGACGCGACGCGAGTCGGGAAAACCGCACGACCGCAACGTGTGGGGTTGTGTTTATATTCCTTATATACACACCGACGCACCACCGGTTATGTGGTTTCGGAACCCGGTTAATAAGGGGGATCGACGTACGTTTTCTTCCTCGCGCGGCTAGCGCGCGGTCGGCGACGGGGGACGCCCCACGGCACAGTCGGGACGGTCGGCGGCCGGCCCGCTCACATCCCCATGTCGGCGGCGGCGTCGGGAACGGGGAGGTCGCCGACGCCGACACCGAGCAGCTCCGCGGCGTGATCGAGCGCCATGTCGAAGCCGTAGTACCGCTCCAGTTCGTCGCCCGACGGCCCGGTTCGCACCTTCAGCATGGCGTAGCCGTCGACGTTCTGTGCGACCGTCGCCTCGCGGCCCTCCATCGAGAACGTGAGCCGCCGCTCGCCGGCCGTCTCCTCGTAGCGCGCGGCGATTCCGTTCGCCTCCGCCGTCGTGTCGCCCATACCGATCGCACGGACCGGACCCTGTCGTATCTATCGGTTCTAGCGGTCGGGGCCCGAGAAGCAGCGGAGCAGCGAGCCAGCGGGGCAGCGGACCCCCATCCCCGACCCGCCCTCACCGCGGGTCCCAGCCGTGGAACTCGGTCCCGGGCTCCAGTTCGAGGTCGAACGCCGCGATCAGCCCGCCGAGCGCGTCGTACCCCTGCGCGGCCGCGGCGATCCCGACGATCGCCTCGTCGTCGTATCTCGCGGCGATCTCGTCGTGGACGATCGCGTCGACCTCCCCGCGGACGACCGCGTGCGCGTACTCGATGAGGACCGTCTCGTCGCGGTCGAGCGCCCCGATATCGTCGGTTCCGATCGCGGCGATGACGTCGTCGCCGATCCCGACGCCGCGGGCGATGTTGACGTGCTGGTGCCACTCGTAGCGGTTCCCCGTCTCGCGAGCGATCGCGAGGATCACGAGTTCGCGCTCGCGGTCCGAGAGCCCGCTGTCGGTCCACAGCGACCCGAGGAACGAGCGAAGCCCCGCGAGCACCGCGGGGTTGTTGCCGATGGACTGGTAGACGTGCAGGGGCTTCCCCTGCAGCGACGACTCCAGCAGATCCTCGTACTCGTCCGGCACGTCCGACGCCTCGACGTAGGGTACGCGAGCCATGACGGACGGTCTCGCCCCGACCGGTTAGGTCTGTGCGCCTCGGTAGCGTTCATCGGGAGCGACGCTCGTCGAGGGACGGCGCTCGCGCGGAGGCGTGCGCGACGATCCGGATGGTAAGGTTAAGGGACGGCACGGTCCTACCACGGGTAATGAGTATCGAGGTGTCGCGGCGCCGGGCGTGGGTGATCGCCGCGCGACCCCAAACGCTGCCCGCGGCGGCCGCCCCAGTGATCGTCGGCGTCGGCCTCGCCGTCGAGGCCGGTGCGTTCGCCCCGCTACCCGCCCTCGCGGCGCTCGTGGGCGCGGCGCTGATCCAGATCGGGACGAACTTCGCGAACGACTACTACGACGCCATCCAGGGGGCCGACACCGACGACCGCGAGGGGTTCACCCGCGTCGTCGCCAGCGGGCTCATCGAGCCCGCGGAGGTCAAACGGGCGATGTGGCTCACGTTCGCGACCGCGATCCTCGTCGGCACCTACCTCGTCGCCGTCGGCGGGGTGCCGATCCTCGTGATCGGGCTCGCGAGCGTCGCCGCGGGCATCGCCTACACCGGCGGCCCCTACCCGCTCGGCTACCACGGACTGGGCGACCTATTCGTGTTCATTTTCTTCGGCGTCATCGCCGTCACCGGCACGTACTACGTGCAGGCGGCCGCGCTCGTCGACGGCGTCTTCCCGCTCTGGCTCCCGCCCGGGACGGTCACCCCGGCGGCCGTCGTCGCCAGCCTCCCGATCGCCGCGCTCTCGACGAACATCCTCGTCGTCAACAACGTCCGAGACCTGAAGGAGGACGCTCAGACGGGCAAGCGCACCCTGGCGGTCCGATTCGGGTACCGGTTCTCGCGTGCACAGTACCTCGGGCTGCTCGCGCTCGCGTACCTGACCCCGTTCTGGTTCGTCGCCCGCGGCTACGGGCTCGCCGCCCTCCTCCCACTCGTCACGCTCCCGCTCGCGGCCGCGGTCGCCCGGACCGTCCTCACCGAGACGGCCGGTGACGCCCTCAACCCGGCGCTCGAATCGACCGGGAAGCTCCTCGCGGCGTACGCGGTCGCGTTCGCCGTCGGACTCGCACTCTGATCCCGATGCGGATTCGCCCGTTCGCGCTTGACCTGCGCGCTCCGCTCGGCACAGCCAACGGCGAGATCGATCGGCGAGAGGGGTTCCTCGTCGCCGTCGATCCGACAGCCGACGACGGTGACGGTGACGGCGTTCCCGCACCGGGCGTCGGCGAGGCGACGCCGCTTCCCGGCTGGACCGAGTCGCTGTCGGCCTGCGAATCGGCGCTGCAGACGGTTCGATCGAGGATCGACGAGGAGACCGGAGCGACAGGAGCGACCGAAGCGACCGGAGCAACCGAAGCGACCGCCGCCCTCGACGCCCTCGGAACCCTCGATCCGGCCGAGGTCCCCGCGGCGCGACACGGCTTCGCGCTCGCGCTCGGGGACGCCGCAGCCCGCGACGCCGAGCGACCGCTCGCGACGTGGCTCGCCGCCGAGCACGACCTGCCCCCGCCTGCCGACTCCGTCCCGGTCAACGCGACTATCGGCGACAGCCCTCCGGCGGCGACCGCGAGTGAGGCGGAGCGAGCCGTCGCGGCGGGGTTCGACTGTATAAAGGTGAAAGTCGGCG
>JBNJEE010000213.1:0-2938 GCA_051745525.1 Methanobacteriota archaeon
GACGGTCGCCGAGAGCGTGCTCATCTCGCCGGAGACGGCCTCCAGCTGGTCGGTCTGGGCGGCCGCGCCGTCGGAGATCTCCTGGACCGAGCGCGCGACCTCGGCGCTGGCGTCGTCGACTTCGTCCATGCTCGCTCGCACGTCGTCGCTCGTGGCCGCGACGTCGCCGGTGAACGACTGCACGTCGCCGACGGTCCCGCCGAGCGTGGCGACGAGCCGGTTGTAGTTCGCGACGAGCTCGGCGTACCGGTCCTCGTCGGTGGCGAGTTCGTCGGCGTCGATCGTCGCGGTGAGATCGCCGCCTTGCGCCCGCTCGGCGGCGGCGTCGAAGGCGTCGACGAGCGATTCGAGCTCGGTCGTGTACGCCGCCATGTTCGCGGCCATCTCCGACAGCGAGTCGCCGAACGCGCCCGGCACCTCCTCGTCGAGCGCGGGGTCGTCGAACGACTGCGCCGCGAGCGCCTCCGCCTGCGCCGAGACGGTGCCGAGGTACCGCTGCACCTCGGTGAACGCGTTCACGAGGTTGCCGATCTCGTCCGGCTGGTCGCTGCCGGCGAGGGCGGTCTCGGCGCCGCCGACCGTCCGCCCGTCGATATCCCCCGCCGCGATCGCGTCGGCACCGGCCTCTAACTGGCGCAGCGGCGCGACGAAATCGCGCCGAACGATGAGCAGCGTGTTGTAGATGGCCACCACCGCACCGAGAAACAGGACGGCGGAGACGACGTACGAGCGCGCCCCGGAGAGCAGAAACGGGGCGAGGAAAATTCCGACGGTGACGAGAAACTGGATCCCGACGGCGGTGACGACCTTCCGCTCTATCGACTCCGAGATCCCGAGCCGGTCCATCGTTCCCCAGAGCAGGGACTCGTAGCGACCCCGGAGGCCCGCGGATCGCCGTGGCGCGTTCGACATACACGACACTCAACGAAAGTGGGTTATGAACCTCTCCCCGAAGTTATCAGGCGCGATTCTCGATTCCCGGACCGTGACAATCCGGGGGGCGCTAGAAGAGCCCGTCGACCGCTTCGGCGGCGAGGTCGACGCTCGCCTCCAGGTCCGGGCCGAGCGGTGACCCGACGACGAGCCCGTCGGCGTGCTCGGCCACGGCGGCGGCCCGATCGCGAACTGTCTCGGGGGAGCCGGCCATGCAGAACGCGTCGATCATCTCGGGCGTCACCAGTTCGAACGCCGCGCCGAACTCGCCGGCCGAGACGCGCTCGCCGATCGTAGACGCGGTGTCCGGATCGATGCCGTGCCGCTTCAGGACAGGCGGTGCGGCACCCGCGGTGATGAACGCGACCGGCGGCCGCGCGGCCTCCCGAGCCGCCTCGGCGTCCTCGTCGACCGAGACCGCCGCGTACGCGATCAGATCGAAATCGCCGCGGTGATCGGGTCGGTCGGCGAGCCCGTCGTCGACCTGGTCGCGAGCCCACGCGAGGTCCTTCGGGTGCGAGCCGTTGTAGAGGAGCCCGTCCGCGTGCTTCGCGGCCATCCGGCACATGTGCGGCCCCTCGCCGCCGACGTGGACCGGGATCTCCGCGCCCTGCGGGGGCTCGTAGTTGAGCCCCGCCTCGCTGGCGTCGAAGGTGCCCTCGTGGTCGACCCGCTCGCCGGCCCACAGCTTCTGGGCCGTCTTGAACGCCTCCAGCACGGAGCGGAGCCCGCGCTCGTCGGCGAGGCCGAGGTTCGCGAGCGTGGATGGGTCGCCGGGACCGAGCCCGAAGACGGCGCGGCCCTCGGAGAGTTCGTCGAGGGTGGCGACCCGCGAGGCGAGCGTCACCGGGTGGGTCTCGTACGGGTTGGCGACGCCCGGGCCGAGCCGGACCGACTCCGTCGCGGTCGCCAACTGCGAGAGGAACGCCCACGGGTCGCGGTTGTTGTAGTGACACGTCGAGTAGACGGCGTCGTAGCCGGCCGCTTCGGCGCGGACGCCGAGGTCGACGAGACGGTGCAGGTCGTGTTCGGGGGTGAGTTCGATGCCGAGCATGTCAGTGGTCCTCGTAGCTCCAGTCGCGCAGCGCCTGCCGGACGAAGTCGCCCTCGACCTCGCGGAAGTGGTTGTCCGATCCCTCGTGGTCGCCGAACGCCCAGTCGCGGACGACGACGACCGGGGTGCCGCCGTCGCCCTCGCCGGCGACGAGGTTGGCGGCCGAGGCGAGTTCGTCGATCACGTTCTGGACGGTAACGCCCATCTCGCGGCCGTCGCGGTCGCGCTCGCCACGCCAGTCGCGGCTCGCCGGCAGCCCCGCCCAGCCGATGGCGACGCCGCGCTGACCGTGCCGGAAGGGGCGACCGCAGGTATCGCTGACGACGACGCGGTCGGCCGCGAGCCCCTCGCGGATCCGCGCCGCGCTCTCGGAGGGGCGCTCCGGGAGCAACAGCAGGTCGCCGCCGGGGACGTTCGACCGGTCGATGCCCGCGTTGACACCGATGTGGCCGAAGCGCGTCGCCGTCAGGAGGAACGGCGCCTCCATGATCAGCTCCGCCGACTCCTCGAGGACGGCCTGCGCGAAGCGCGGGTCCTTCTCCTCGCCCGCGATCTCCGCGAGCCGGTCGGCCACCTCGTTCGCGCGGGGAGTGGGCTCGAAGTCGTCGAGGTCGTAGGTCCGCCCCTCAGCCTTCGAAACGACGGTGCTGGCGACGACGACCACGTCGTCCTCGCGGAGGTCGGCGCGCTCGTCGATCATGGCCGCGAGATCGTCTCCGTCCCGGATCTCCGGGAGGTCCGGAACGGCGAACAGCTCCATACGTATCCGTGTGCGGCGACGACGAAAAACCCCGCCGGTACCGGGACGGTTTGACGGTATTCGACCTCCCGGCTTTCCGGTTCGTGTTCGCGTCGCGATCCGTTCGAATACGCCCCGTTCGACCCTCTACGGAGCCCCATGGCTCACGAAGTTGATCGCCACAAAAGGTCCGGGTGCGAGAATCGAACCCG